>JAEUGZ010000558.1 GCA_016794725.1 Opitutaceae bacterium
GTCGCCGGTACATCTGGACGCCATTGAACACTTCGGATCCCCGGAACCACCGCATCCCGCGCACTCGGCGGGTTGTCACGCAGCGGCGTGTCCACCACCACCGCCACCTCCCGACCGGATCGATCCCACACCGCGGTGCGACGCGGAAACGCAAACAAAGGTACCTGATAGGAAAAGGGCCGCTGGATCGTCGAGACCAGGAGATAGGCTCCGTTGGGAGCCGCACTGACACTGGTGTGAATTCCGGGCGGACCCACCTTCGTCACCGTCCCGTCCACCGCCACGGTCACCACCTGATTGGTGAAGTAGTGGGCGAAGAGCGCCTCGTCTTGGGGTGACTTGAGCAGGTCCTGATACGTGCGCGCCGAACCGGCCCTGCCGCTCGACTCCTGTACGATCGGACCGGTGGGCACCTCGGTCGAAGCCGGAGCTTCACCAGGAACTCTCACCTGGGCAATCAGGGGTGGCTGACCCTTCAGCCATTGGAAGCCACCATTCACATGATTGACGGAGAGCCCCGGCATGCGGGTCGCCCGCGCGGTCTGCGTATCCACAATCCATATGGAAACTCCGGCAGCGGTGGACTCTGAGAATGCCAGGTGGCTGCCGGTGAGGGTAAAGGTCAGATCGGAAACCCTACCCGTGAGGCCAGGCGCCTCCACGCGGCGATCCAGTCCCGTGTTCGCGTCAAAAAGGTGCACCTCCATCCGGGTATCGGAGATAGCCACGTAGCCGAGTTCGCCTCCGGAAGCCGAGCGTCGCACCCATACGAGTTCACCCAGACGTTCGCCGGGCTGGGGCAACAACGTGCGCTCCAATCCCCCTTCCAGACGCCGGAGGGTGACGCGGGTGATTCCCACCTTCTCAATGCGGGTGGTGGGATTCGGCTTGAAGCGCTGGCCAGCCAGCATCAGCAGCGGCTCGGCGAGCTCGGCCACCGTGGTCTCCTCGAGATCCCGCTCCACCACCGCGAGCCACCGCCGGTCGGGACTGATCCGCGCCACGGGCGGCGGCGGCGTATCCAGAATATCCAACATCGATTTCGGTGGCAATCGATACCGCTCCTCGCCGGAACCCTGGGCGAAGGTGCGGCGGACAGGCTCGACAAACAGCAGGACGGCCGACAGGAACAGCAGGAGTTTTGGGAGCAAGCGCATCGTCACAAGGAAGAATTGAGAGCGGGCCGGTGTGACACACCCGGGATCGACTGAAACGGTGGTGAAGGAAAGCGCAACCCCTCGAATCCAACGCTCGGTGCCCGTCTCCATTCAAATCGGGAAACCGAGAGCCCCGCAACCGTTATTCGAGCCCACGAGACCCGCACACTTTCGTTACAACCCATTGATCATAAAATACTCCGAATGTCAGACTTCGTTTGATCGCCCTCTTGAAGAAACGCCGGTCTGGCGCCGGCACCCGCGCCTCCGTCGCGGGCTCAGCGCCAGACGGCCTCTGGTTTCATGCGCGTCGCCGCTACGTCTGAACCGGGAGCCGACAACGCGTCAGTCATGACCAGGCCGGTACCGTGGGCGGTACCAGCCTGGTCGAGGTCTATGTCATTCCACAGCGAACCGCTTCGACACTACATCCGGCAGATGAGCAGTTCGCGCTCGTAGACCAATTCCTTCGGCAGGTGATCGTGCAGGTCGATGAAGAGCTCTTCGTGTCCAATCACCTCGGCGCGCCAGGCGTTCCGATCGAAAGCCTGCAGGGCGTCAAACCGCTCCTTTGTAAATTCCAGGTCCTTCCACTCGAGGTCCTCGTAGCGGGGCTGCCAACCGATGGGAGTTTCCTTGCCGAGGGCGCGACCGCGGGCGCGGTCCACAATCCACTTCAGCACGCGCATATTTTCGCCAAAGCCCGGCCAGATGAACTTGCCGTCCGCATCTTTGCGGAACCAGTTCACATGGAAGATGCGCGGCGTCTCGCTCAAGGAGCGCTGCATCTTGATCCAGTGACGGAAATAGTCGCCCATGTGGTAGCCGCAGAAGGGCAGCATCGCGAACGGGTCGCGGCGTACTTTCCCGATCGTGCCCGCCGCAGCCGCCGTCATTTCCGAGCCCATGGTGGCCCCCGTGTATACTCCGGCGCTCCAGTTGAAGGCCTGGTAAACCAGCGGCATGGTGGTCGCGCGCCGCCCACCGAAGATAAAGGCACTGATGGGAACGCCCTCCGGTTTTTCCCAGTCCGGATCGATGGTCGGACACTGCGAAGCCGGAGCAGTGAACCGGGCGTTGGGATGGGCCGCCTTGGCACCCTTTTCCTTGGCCAGGGCAGGAGTCCAGGGCTTGCCCTGCCAGTCGGTGCACTCGGCGGGAGGCGTATCGGTCATGCCCTCCCACCAAACCCCGCCTTCGGGGGTGAGCGCCACGTTGGTAAAGATGGTATTCTTCGCCAGTGCCGCCATGGCATTCGGGTTGGTCTTGACCGAGGTGCCAGGGGCGACGCCGAAGAAGCCCGCCTCGGGGTTGATCGCATGCAGACGCCCGTTGGCGTCGGGTTTGATCCAGGCGATGTCGTCGCCCACCGTCCACACCTTCCAGCCGGCGAACGCCTTCGGCGGGATCATCATTGCGAAATTCGTCTTTCCGCAGGCGCTTGGGAACGCCGCAGCGACATAGGTCTTCTCTCCCTGGGGATTCTCCACCCCGAGGATGAGCATGTGTTCCGCCATCCAGCCCTCGTCGCGGGCCATGTTCGAGGCGATGCGCAGGGCGAAGCATTTCTTGCCGAGCAGCGCATTGCCGCCGTATCCGGATCCATAGGACCAGATCTCGCGTGTCTCCGGGAAGTGGACAATGTATTTGTCCGGGTTGCACGGCCACACCACGTCCTTCTGCCCGGGCGCCAGAGGGGCGCCGACGGAGTGAAGGCACGGCACGACCCGCTTCTCCGCCTTGTCGATTTCCTTGAAAACCGGCAGCCCGATGCGCGCCATGATGCGCATGTTGGCCACGACATAGGGTGAATCGGTCAGCTCGACGCCAATCTGCGCCATCGGCGAACCAACGGGTCCCATGCTGTAGGGCAGCACATACATCGTCCGGCCCGCCATGCAGCCGGAGAAGAGTCCCTTGAGCTTTTTCCGCATTTCGAACGGGTCGACCCAGTTGTTGGTCGGACCGGCATTGTCCTTCGAAAGCGAGCAGATGAAGGTGCGATCCTCGACACGCGCCACATCCCCCGGGTCGGAGCGCGCATAAAAACAGCCCGGCCAAAGCTGCTCATTGAGTTTGATGAATGTGCCGCTCGCCACCATCAGGGCACAGAGACCGTCGTATTCCTGCTGGGACCCGTCGACCCAGTGAATCGCAGACGGCTTCGTCAGGTCCGCCATCTTATGAACCCACTTGAGCAGGTTGGGATTGGTGCTGAGAGGCTTGGAGACGTCGCGTTTACTCATGACTACTTAGGTTAAAAACGTTGCAACGTAGAGTAAACCGCATTTCCGCCCCTCGCCGCTGCGTATAAACTGCCAACCGCTCGGCAGAAATTGCACGAATACCTCCCCCGGCACCGCAAATCCCCCCTCAGCCCCCGTCCGCCGGTTCGATGTGCACCAGCACGTCTCCAATCCGCAGCGACGACTCGAGCAGCGCATCCTTTACGGCGTGGGCGATCTCGTGTCCGGCCCCCACGGTCAGGGTGGGATCAACGCGCACATGGATGTCGACCAGGTAGCTCAAGCCGCTCTTTCGCACCCGACACTTGTCGAGGTTGACCACGCCGGACACGCCCAGGGCCACCCGACGCACCTCCAGCTCAAGATCGGTCGGCGCGGCCGAATCCATGATGTCCCCCAGCGCCTGCCGGAACACCGTGACACCGTTCCAGCCGATGACCGCGCACGCCAGCAGCGCACCCCAGTCGTCCGCGCTCTCGTAACCGGGACCGCCGGCGACCGCCACGGCAATCCCGACAAACGCCGCAGCCGAGGTGACCGCATCGGAAAAATGATGCCACGCCTCGGCCCCGAGCGCCGTGCTGGCCGTGTTCTTGCCCTCGGCATTCATGCGCCGCGAAAACACCGTCTTCACGATCACAATACCCGCCAGCAGAGGCAGGGTGGCCCAGTGCGGTCCTCGATGGGGCGTGATGATCTCATGCACCGCATTTCTGCCGATCCAGTAAGCGGCTCCCATGATCACGAGCGCCACGCCAAACGCCGCCACCGCCTCGGCCTTTCCGTGACCGTAGGGATGATCCGCGTCCGGCGGTCGCGCCGCCCATTTGAAACCCGCCCACACCAAGGTCGACGTGGCGATATCCAGGAGTGATTCCACCCCGTCCGCGATCAACGCGTAAGTCGACCCCATCACACCACCGGTGAACTTGGCCACCGCCAGGATCGCATTGAGCGCAATCCCGCGCAAAACCAGCCGCTCAGCGAGGCGGGCCCGTGCCTGGATGGCAGCATAATGATCCGCTTGGCGATGTGGCACGATCACGCGACGCTACCAACAAACTCAGGGGAGCAGCACGAAAAAAGGGGAGCGAACTTGGGGCGTGCCAGACATTGACCCCATCGCGCCGGGCTCCCACGATCCGTGGCAACCTTCTCCATGTCTGTGACAACCACTTCCGCGACCGATCCCGTCAAGCAGTTCTCCGTTTTCGCCGAAAACCGGGTTGGCCGGCTGCATGACCTCACTGCGCTGCTCCGTGGCAACAATGTGCATGTGATTGCGCTCACGGTGCTCGACACCACGGACAGCGCAATCGTCCGACTCATTGTTGACGACCCGGATCGGGCGCGGGAGCTGATGATCAACAACGACTTTCCTTTTGGAGAAAGCGACGTGCTGGCGGTCGAAATTTCGGACGAAAGCGACCTTAAGCCGGTGCTCGCTTCACTGCTCGAGGCCGAAATCAACATTCACTACGTCTACAGTTTCATGAAGCGACCGGGTGACCGCACCGCGCTCGCCTTGAATGTTGAAGACACGGACGTCGCCACTCAGGCCCTCGGCAAACGGGGGTTCAAAGTCCTCACCCAGCGCGATATCTCTCGTTGAGGACTGCCGGGCGGGGAATCAGCCCTGAATCTCGCCCATCTTGTCCCCGTCGAGGGAATAAATGCCGGTCATATAGCCATTCTCGAACATGGCTCCGACCTTGATGTCGCCGTAAAACGAGATGGGAACATCCTGAATGGGTCGCACCCCGCCGTTCTTCATCTTCACCACCACCCATTGATTCATGTCCGGCACCGCTCCGTAGCAGCACATCATGGGGTCGCTCAGGAGCAGAAACTCCGTGACCAGTCCCCCTTCCATCTTCAATGGCAGCATGAACCCGGTCACGCGCGCCTTGCGCCCGTTGAGTTTCTTCAGCCAGTCCGGAATCTGTTCTTCGCCGGTTGGCGGCTTGACGTTGGGTGTCGCCGCCGGATCAAACGGGGGAACCTTGAAGGTGTAGCCGGCGAGTCGGTCAAAGCCGAGTTTCACGTATCCATTCTCCTCCTCCAACGGGAGCGAGGCCTTGGGCGCACCGCCACCGGATGATGCCGGCATCGCCGCCGGCGCACCTGGAGCCGCCGCGAGTGGCAATGCCACACGGTGCTCGGAGGCGGGGGCCTGAAACGACGAACCACAGCAGAGGGTATGGTCGAGCAACCCCTTCGGCGGAAACAACGCTGCGTGCGCCCCGGACAGCAAAGCCACGGCTGAAGCGGACACGGCGAACAGGAAGCGGCAACGGTCAGTCATGGGATCGCCAGCACCGTACACACCTCGGTCCATTCGTCAAAAACGCATTTCGCACCCACCGATCCTGACTCAGGACTCCGCGACAAACCCCAGATCAAGCGGCATCTGGGCGATTTTCCCTGATGCCGCCACCAGCTCCGCCCCCCCCGGCGCCGGCCTCACCTCCACCACCTGGTCAAACCCCCGGGGAATCGACGCAACCGCCAGAATGTGCGCCACCCGGAGCGGCCGGTGGGGCGAAAGCGTCACTGCTGTGTCTATTCCATTGCTATTCATCGGATTATTTCGAACCGACTCCGCCAGTCCGAAGTGGAAATAGGACGTCACCTCCTCCATCCCAAGCACCGCGGTATGGCGGCCGCTCCATGGTGCATAGTGGCGCCCGCCATTTGAGTGCCAAAGAACCGTATGGCGCAGTACGCGTGGATTTTTGACCTGAAGGAAGACATAGCGCTGGTCGGGAAAGGTTGCCGCACTCCAGCCGAACGCACCCTTGCCCGTGCCCACCAGCATGACAAGATCCTCAAATCCAAGCCGCGCCGGGTATCGCGAAAGATCGGCAAATCCTCCCACGGCCAGGGGCACCCGGTCAAGGGAGCGAAAACGCGCACCCACTTCGAGCGACGAGTAACCTTTCTGCGCGGGATTCTCGAATGGCGTGGGCAGGACCTGGCCCCACGCAAAACTGCCCACCGACACACGCGCCGCCCCCTCCTCTTTCGGAAAGGCCACACAGGGGTGGGTGCCAATCGGCATCGAGCCGCGGTACCCTTGAAGCACATGTTCACAGTAAACCGCGGTGTGCCCTTTTCGGACGGTCAGTCGCTTGTCGATCCGGCCAGGCCTGACAGTTGTCTTGAGATGGGCGTGCAACGTGGATGCGTCCCCCGCCTGGGTCGTCTCGTCGAGGGTCCACTGGGCATTGGCCGACTCTCCGTGGGGAGGATGGGCTTCGCCTCGATGAGGGGTCCCGTTACCGCCAAACGGCGCGCAAAAAAAGTCCCCGCGCAAGGCGTGCAAAAGCGGTGGCAAACCCGGTGGCAGTTTCTCGCCCGCCCATGGTGCAACCGCCAGCGGCGAAATCCGGCGTCGGTCAGGCAACCGAAATTCAACCGGGCCGAGCATGCCGGCACACCGGGTGACCCGCGCCGAAACGGAGCCGTTTTCCAACGTCCAGCTCGGCTGTCCCAGGTACGTCACGAGGGGTGTTTTCATCCACCGACACGTCACCAGCGCCACGGGGAACGTCAACGACGGGTTTTGCGCCCGTTTCCAAATGGCACTCGGTAAACCCTCAACGACGGAACGCCTTCCAACCCGGGATTGCCAAACGCGCGTCCGACCGAAGAGTGGAAGTCCGTCTCATGTCCTTTTCACCGCTTCCTCTCGGTCAACGCATCCCGCCCAGCGTCCACGGCGTATCCTGCAGCCTGCCGACCATGCGCTCCGTGATTGGCTATGAAGAAAAGGATCCGGAAATCACCCAGCACCTGACTTCCGGCTATCCCCGGTTTGTGCAGCATCCGTTTCTAAAGGCCGCCGCTTTGGTCCTGCTTCGGCACGCGGGATTGGAACACCACCAGGCCTGGCCGGTCGCGTCCCGCCGCGCCGCACTCGCACTGCAGCAGTGGCTTGAACCCGTGGTCACCCAGGTGATCGAGCACGAGGGGTTGTACGGCGTCGCATTCCCCGACAATACCGAAACCAATGGTCGCGCCAAAACCTGGCTGCAGCACTGTGGAGCCCTCGCCTCCACCCGCGCGACCGAAGACTTCCTGGTGCGAGTGGGGGATCGCGCGAGCCTCTATCCCGAAGAGACCTTTGTCGGAGATGCGGAGGCCCGGGTGCGCACCTACCTTCGCCAGGCATTCGCTCCCGCCGCGGACGACGATCTCTTTCTCGCCAACAGCGGCATGAACGCGATTTGGGCCGCGTTCCGCGCGGTCTCCGCCGTCCAGGCGCCGCGCGGCCGTAAGGTGTGGGTCCAGTTCGGATGGCTCTACCTCGACACCATCGCAATCCTGCAGAAGTTCACCGGCTCCCCGGGGAACTATGTGCATCACGCCGATGTGTTCGACCTCGACGGGTTGCGCCGGCTCTTCGCGGACCGCGGAGGCGAGATCGCAGGCGTCATCACCGAGGTGCCGACCAATCCCCTGCTCCAGACCCCCGATCTGGCCGCGGTGCACGAGCTCTGCCGCACCCACGGCGCCCTGCTCGTGGTCGACCCCACCATCTCGTCGCCGCTCGCCATCGACGTGCTGCCGCATTCCGACGTGGTGGTGAATTCATTGACCAAATACACCGCGAGCGAGGGCGACATCCTTTTCGGCGCCTGCGTCCTGCGTCCCGGACTTCCCGACGCCACGTCCCTCCGGGCCCTCATCGCCGGGGAGCTGGAACCCGTGCATTCCCGGGATCTCGCACGCCTCGCGGCACAGATCGGGGACACCGCCGCCGTGGTCCGGCAAACCCAGATCTCGGCCGCCCGCGTGGTCGAGTTCCTGCGAGGGCACCCCCGCGTCCGCAGCGTGCTCTGGGCACTTGAGCCGCAGTCGAAGGATAACTACCTTCGGCTCGCGCGCTCGCCGGATGCCATTGGCAGCATGATCAGCTTCACGGTTGAAGGGCCTCTGGCCGCCTTCTACGACGTCCTTCGCCTGCCCAAAGGGCCGAGCTTCGGTATGAAGACGACCCTGATCTGCCCTTTCATATACCTCGCACACTACGACCTCGTGAATACGGATGCCGGGCGCGCACAACTTGCGCGTCACGGTCTGACACCGGATCTGCTGCGTCTCTCGGTCGGATGCGAACCCGTCGACGACATCATCGCTGCGTTGAGCGAGGCGTTGGGCTGAACCGACACACCCTATGTCAACCCCGTCGTGCCGCCTGGCCATCAAGGCCATTCCCAACGCCGGCCGGGACGAAATCGTTGGCTGGCTGGGGGACGCACTCAAGGTGAAGGTCCGGGCGCCCGCGCTCGATGGACGGGCCAACGACGCGCTCTGCGCCTTCCTCGCCGAGGCACTCGGACTCCCCCGCCGCGCGGTCACCGTCGCCAGCGGTGAAAAGTCGCGCCAGAAGTGCATCGAGATCGCCGGCCTTTCGTTGGAACAGGCCCGGGCCCGGCTGCCTGGGGCGTGAAACGTCGGAATCCACCCTGCCCCGTGCTCATCGCTCTTCTTGTCCTCGTCGCCCTCGCCTGCGCCCTGCTCCTCGTGCTGGTGGTGCGACGCACCCCGACGCTGGAGCCGACGATCGCGTTGGCCCGCTTTGACCAGGTCGCATCGGACCTGCACCAGCTCGAGTCGGCCCTGCGCGATGAGTCGGCACGCGCCGCCGCCGCTCTGCGCGACGACTTGGGCGGCCGTGTTGACCGCAGTCTCATTTTGCAGGGACAGCGCACCGACGAACTTCGCCGGGAAATTGCGGCGCACCTCGACGCCTTGTCGGGCCGGGTCTCCCTAGCTCTGGCCGAAGCGCGGACGGAGAGCCGGTCCCAACTGGCCGACTTCGCCCAGACACTCAGGTCCGCCCTCGAGTCCAGCCGCACCCACCAGGGTGAGCAATTGACCGAACTTGCCACCCGCTTCGACGGGCTTGCCCGACTGCTGACTGAATCCGGTGATCGCCTTCGCGGGACGGTGGAGACGCGTCTGGGCGAGATGGCGACCCAAAATGCTGCCAAACTCGACGAGTTGCGCGCCACCGTCGACCAGCGGCTGCAGGCCACCCTGGAGCAGCGCCTGGACGCTTCGTTCAAGCTGGTGGGCGACAACCTCGAACGGGTCATTCGCAGTCTCGGGGAGATGCAGGCCATCGCCGTCAGCGTGGGAGACCTGAAACGAGTCCTGACCAATGTCAAAACCCGCGGCACCTGGGGCGAGGTGCAGCTGGCCTCGCTTCTCGGGCAGATTCTCACCTCGGATCAATATGAAGCCAATGTCGCTCCCGTGCCCGGCTCCGGAGCGAGGGTGGAGTTCGCCATCAAGCTCCCGGGCGCGTCGGCCACGGACGGCCCGGTCTGGCTCCCGGTTGACGCGAAATTCCCCACCGAAGACTACCAACGCCTCGTGGACGCGTCGGACCGGGCCGACCCCGAGGCAGTCAAGGCAGCCGTGGCTGCGCTGGCTCAGACCGTGCGGACGTTCGCGCGCGGCATCGCTGAAAAGTACCTCGCCCCGCCGCACACCACCGACTTCGCCCTGCTCTTTCTTCCGACCGAGGGACTTTACGCGGAAATCGTCCGCCAGCCCGGGCTGCTCGACAGCCTGCAGACCCAGCACCGGGTGGTCGTGGTCGGGCCCACGACCCTCGCGGCGCTGCTCAACAGCCTGCAACTCGGTTTTCGCACCCTCGCGATTCAGCAACGCTCCTCTGAAGTCTGGACCGTGCTGGGCGCGGTTAAAACGGAGTTTTCCAAATTCACCGAGGTGCTCGCCAATGTGAAACGCCGGCTCGAAGCCGCGTCCTCCGAAGTCGATCGCACCGGAGCGCGCACCCGAGCGATCGAGCGGAAGCTGCGCGACATTGAGGCTCTGCCGGCCTCCGATGCGGCCCGGCTGATCGGGGCCGACGACAACGACGCCACTCGAGATCCACCCGCGGCAGGCTAGCCGGACGCAGGAAACCCGCCGCGTTCAGGCCTCCACGGTCGAGGGGTGAACAAGTCACTCCCTCGTCCCTCCCTCCCGCTCGCACTAGAAGTGCTTGACGTATCCGTTGCGCCGCAGGCGTTCCAGCCAGCGCTCCTGAGCCTGACGCGAGCCCTGCGTAATGAGGATGCGCTCGATCTGCTCGCGAACCTCATCGATGGGCTGGATACCCGCGTACTTTCGCTCTTCCACGTAGAGTAGAAAGGCGCCTTCCGGCGTAATGATCGGGTCCGTGAATTCGCCTTTTTTCAAGGCGAAGAGGGGATCGCTGAACTCCGGCTTCAAATCCGATTTCTTCTGCCAACCCCAGTCGCCGCCCTTGATTTTCTTGGTATCCTGCGACACCTCCCGGGCGAGATCCTCAAATTTCTCGCCGGCCTTCAGGCGTTCGTAGACCGCGAGTGCGCGAGTTCTGAGGTCACTATCCGACTGTCCAGCTCGGGTGAATTGAATCAGGCGGAGGTGCGCTTCATCCTCCTGAAAAAACCGCTCTTTGTTTTCTTTGTAGAACTCTTCGATCTTCACCGGACTGACGGTGCTCTGTGACTTGCGCTGCTGCTGGCGCATGTAGCCAAAAATGATGTCCTCCTCCACTTCCTTGCGGTACTCGCGCAGGGTGAGTCCCCGGCTGCGGAGATAGGCGAGGAACTTCGAACGATCCCCTTCAAACTGGCCGATCAGGGTCTCCGCTATCTGATTGTCGACGTAGCTCTCCGGGATGCGTTTCTTTTCATCCTTGCGAAACTCCTTCACGATCAGCTCGCGATCGATCATGTCCTGAATCGCCTCCTCCTGCAACGCTTCGAGCTTCTGGTTGAACTCCTGCATGCTCTTGGACTCGATCCGAAGCTGCTGGATCACCGGATTGATGCGCTGGCGGATGTCCTCCACCGTGATCACCTTTCCTTCGACGATGGCGGCGATGCCGTTCGCATACTGGAGATCCAGGTTATCTTTCGCGGGGGCCTGGGCCTGACCCCGAACGGAGAGCACCCCCGCCCCGACCAAAAGCACAGCAACGCAAGTGGAACGAACAGACCGGAACGTGGGACCTTGGCGACCTGTCATCATGGGTTGGGCAAGTTATTCAAAAAAACGATAATCTCTTTTAACCGTAGAAGGGGCTTGGGACTGGTCAATCGTGGAAACCGGGTTCCCAGCATGACGTAGTCATCCCGGGGGCCACGGGCGCGAAGGCACTTCAACCGAGTCGACTCCGTTTCGACGGAGACAATGCCCTTTTGTTCCGCGCGAATACGTATCTCAGTGACTATCAATAGAGCCCGTACTTCGTCGCCGAAATCTCCAAAACGATCCCGCAAATCAGTTTCGATGACTTTCAGTTGCTGGAGGTTCTCTGACATCGCCAGCTTCCGGTAGAAATCGATTCGAAGGCGGGTCTCGGACAAGTACTTGGAAGGAATGCGCGCCTGAATCCGGTCCACTTCAACCGCGCCGCTCGCATCGTGCTCCGCGTCCTTGACCGCGGTGTACCCCGAGCCGTGCCCGCGGGTGCGGGCCGGATCCGGCAGGACGGGGTCGCCTTCACCGACAAAAACAAAGTCCAGCTTCACGCTGGCTCGAATCGAGGCCGCCTGTTTTTCGCCCCGCAGACGGGCCACCGATTGACGCAGGAGCTGGCAGTACAGCTCAAATCCGACCCCGACAATGTGACCGCTTTGCTCCGCACCGAGGAGATTTCCGGCGCCGCGCAGCTCCAGATCGCGCATCGCGATCCGAAAGCCGGCTCCCAACTGATTGTGGGTACGGAGAGCATTGAGCCGCTCGCGCGCGATCTCCACCAGTCGCGTGTGACGATGCAGCAACAGGTACGCGTAGGCCTGATGCTTGAATCGCCCCACGCGTCCACGCAGCTGATAAAGTTGCGACAGGCCAAACCGGTCCGCCCCTTCTATGATGATGGTATTGCAATTGGGGATATCGAGGCCGCTCTCAATGATTGTAGTGCACACCAGCACGTGATACCGCCCGGCGACAAACTCGGTCATGAGTTCCTCCAAGTCGTCCGCGTCCATCTGCCCGTGACCCACTCCAATGGACAGATCGGGCATCAGCTCCCGCAGCCGCGCCGCCACGAGGTCGATGGTCACGACGCGATTGTGCAGGTAGAAGACCTGCCCACCGCGCCGGACTTCATGGCGCACGGCGTCCACGACGACCTTTTCATCGTAGGTCTTCACGAGGGTCTGAATGGGATGCCGGTTGGTCGGCGCGGTTTCGATCACGCTCATGTCGCGGGCACCGGTCATCGCCATGTAGAGGGTGCGCGGGATCGGGGTCGCACTCATCGAGAGCACATCCACCGTGGAGCGCAT
>JAEUGZ010000586.1 GCA_016794725.1 Opitutaceae bacterium
ATGAGAATGGGTAGAAATCCAAACAGGCCGGCGTACCAAAGCGCTGACGAATCCATATGTTCGAGCGTGAGAACCGCAGTGACGGCCGGAAACACTATCAACTCTGCATGGATCGGAAAGGCACTCGGCGCGAGGCCGGCCGCTGCGAATAGAGATACGATCAAGCGAAACCTCCAACTCACCATCTTCTTTCTTCGCAAGAACCACACAATCCCGAAGAACAAAGGCAACCAGACGGCGAGTGTAATGCCGATCGCATCCCAGCTTACGGATACTCCACTTCTATTCATTCTTTCGGCGATCGACTGCAGTCAGACACGGAGGGGCGAAGCCCCGGAGTTTATGTGATGCTCTGGATGGGCCTTCTTTTTTATTCATCGAAAACACGCTCGGCAACAGATGCCCAGCGATCAGCGACCTTCCAAGCATCCTCTTTGGATGAATATCCGACGAATGGTAACTTCCAGACGGCGCCAGCCGCATCGAACGCCAACATCTCTCCGCCGCCGTCGCTGCCGAAGCCTACGAACCCGCTCATGAACTCTTCGACCTGATATTCGGCGTTCATCTTTTCGATCTCAGCAATCGGCCAGAGGATGAAATAACCAGGCTCTCCATTTGTGAGCGACTCCATCCGGCCACCGTTCGTGACGTATTCCAGATACTCGCTAGGAATGGGAATCTCCATCTTTGTCCGCCCATCGTTCAAGATGAGCCATGCCGCTTTAGCCGCATTGGCTCTGGCGGCTGTGTGCGCCCAGCATGGGCGCGTTGTAAGTGGGGTGAAAGTCCCCTGTGGGAAAACCGAACATGAATAAACCAATGAAAAGACCACTACCTGAAGCCAACTGCAAGGGGGCGACCCAATGCGGGGAGGAAGGCTAGGGGAAACCGGCGAGGCAATGAACAAGAATCGGATAGAAGGCCGACGCAACCCGACGAGCTGGCACAACACAGCGAAGTCGTATCGGTGAGGGTGCGGCGGTAAATTCGACGTTTGCGCAGGGAAGCAACGCGTTCTTACCTGGGGAGGCCCCGTCAGCGGAAACGCCGGCGGGGAGTCAGCAGAGGTCGTAGTAGGGGGAGGACAAGCCGGGGGTGTTCACCCACCCGCATAAACTGGGAAACCGGAAACCTTGATGAACCCGAAGGACCGAACCGAAAGGAGTCCCCGGACCGCAACCGGGATGGGCGCCGACGCCACCACCGCTGACCAGCGGAAGTCGGAGCCCAAAGCGTCCGGAGGCGGAGTCAGCGAAGGGGACACCAGAGCGAAACCTGATGGCGTGGTTCGCGATGCACTACGGCAACAACCGCGTTGCCGCCTGACGGAACCGCCCGGTGCCGAGAGGCACGCCGGGTGGTGTGGGACCTCTGGCCGATTGAGCTAACCCCTCAGTGGTCACGGGGACCCGATTAGGCCGGTTCACTCGATGGCCTCGATGCGGTCCAGAAAAATCGATATCAACTTATGCTTGGGGAGTAGCGATTCGACCGATGGCCAAACTGACGTGATGTGCTCAATGAATGGCCGAAGGCGTAGATTTCCGACGCGCACATGAACGATCCACGGAGGAGGCTCGGACATCAAAATCCGGTGCCTGAAATCCGCATCCTTCGTCACGATGACCAAACGCCCCTCGCGACCGTGCTGCCAAACGCTGGAATCCGTAGGACTATTCGAAATCTCAGCAACGTGTGAAATCGGCAACGCAGTCGGCAATCGCAACTCCGCAGGGAGATTCTCATCCACCAGAATACCCTTCATGCGACTTCCCTGACCACAAAATGATGCCCCATCAACCGACTCGAAAACCTCACCGCCTCGCGGACGTCTTCTTCAGTCAGGGGAGGATACTGGAGAACAATCTCACTTGGAGAATCACCCGCGCCGAGGAACTCCAAAACCGTCTGAACCGTGATACGCGTGCCCTCGAACGTCGGCTGCCCATTGCAGACCTCGGGATTAATCACGACCTTGCGCATGAATCTAGGCTATCGGACCACCTAGGTACGTCAATCTTTTGCCCTTTGTTGTTCGGCTCGGGAGTTTTGGGCTCACGACGAGCCCTTGAGAATGCGAGACCAGACACAATCGTGCCGGTGGCTCCGAGGGTCGCGATAAATCCGGCCAGCAACCAAAAACCTACCGGTTCCACCTCTCTTCGAAACGTCCAATCGCCGATGCCCTGGAGGCGTACATCAAATTTCCCTTCGATCAACCATGATACGGCAAAAGCCGTAAGGACTAGGAAACACACGATGCCCATCGCCGAAACGTATTCTCGCTTGGACGTGATGCGGTAACTCATGGGATCACTTCTGCGCCGAACGTCAGCAGTCAGACACGACAGGGCGCAGCCCTGTCGTTTATGTAGTGCGCTTGTTAGGCTTTGTATCGTCTTGCTTCAAAGCTCGGTGACCCTCCCTTGTGCGCCTCCTTAATGGATGCTGACCGACTCGCAACTTCGGCTGATCGCTGTGCAAAACCTGCTGCTGCAAGCGAGCCCGCATAATCATCAAGGAGCGCCGTAAACCCAAGTGGATCGCTCGACAAAATCCCGACTCTTTCCAGCTCCGACACCACCTTCTCATAGATCGGAACCGCTTTGGAATGCTGTCCCGTGTCGTGCAAGAGACGCGCATACTCCGAGAGAGTCGGGGCCCGCAGCTTATCGGCCTCACCCTTCGCTTTGTCGATCAATGCGAGAACCTCCAAAAACGCCTTCTCCGATTCGGCATGGGAACCGGCATATCCGGTGACGCGCGCGAGTTCGTAGAGATAGTATGCTTCGGCTCTTGGTCCGAGATTGCCCATTTGGGCATTCCCATACGCTCTGGAAAAATTGCGCTGCGCCAGCGCAAGATCGCCTCCTCTTTCTGCTTGGACGCCGTAGTCGTAATACTGCTGGGCAGTATGGGCGTTGATCCACCGCTGTCCGATCAGAACCCACTGAAGTTCAACTGAATAGGAATATGATTTCCTTGTTCCGTTGTATCAAATCCCATAAACAGTTCCTGAACAGCCACTTTCTCTAGTGAGGCGATGGACAAGGTTCTGAGCACTTGATGAAGGGTTCCCGGCAAATTGCATGCATGTCGGAGCAGGGCGACGAGCAGGTAGGTGCACAGTGCGCTCCAGATCTGGATGCGGATACCGTTTTCGCTGAGCGAGAGAAACGAGTGGATCTGGAGATGTTGTTTGATCCATTTAAAGAAGAGTTCCACCTGCCAGCGATGGCGGTAGATCAGGGCGATCACGCTGGCCTCCAGCGCGAGGTTGTTGGTCAGGGAAATCAGGGAGCGTTCTGTTTCGGGATCTTTGAAGCGGATTCGGCGGACAAGATCGGGGTAGGCCTTTCGTCCTTTGCTCGAAGAAAAGCGCACGAGTTGGTCGCATCGGATCCCTAGTTGACCGGCGCAGTCGTTGGACGTGACGACGTAGGTCCGAAGGTTGCGTTTGAACCGGGTGACAAAGTAGGCCTCCTTGAGGTGAAGCGTCTGCAAGCGCTTCAGGTCGATGTATCCGCGATCAATCACATAGTAGCAGCCTGGATACACGGGTATCTCGTCGAGGGCGAGTACGTCGCCGCTTGTTGCCTTTTCCAAACTGGCAAAGGCGGGGATGTTTCCTCTCAAATCCAGCAGGAGATTGAGCTTCACCGCAGATTGGGAACCTTGCCACTTTGCCCAAGGAAAGAGCTTCAGGCTCAAATCAATGATCGAGGAGTCCAGGGCGAACAGGTCGCCATCAAGATCGATCGGGAGGTTCACCGTCTGATACGCCCAGCGTGCACGCTTCATCAGAAACGAAGCCAAGTCGGAGAACAGGCGCCAATCGCGATTCTCGTTTGCATAGGCGATGTTAGTCCTTGTGGGCCGGCCACGGATTCCACTGTGGTAGAGCAGCGATTGTCTGGCACCCAAACACACCTCAAGATCCCGAAGGCTCTCCCGAAACGTGAGCTGGGAGAAGACCATCGTGGCGAAGTGGTCATAGGCGGAAAATGCAGGAGTATCCCGCCTCATCGGGTATCGAACCGCAATCCGCTCAAACTCCTTGCCGCTGATCGCATCCAAAAGCTGGGCCAAAACCGTCCTGCCATGGTTCATGGTCCAGCAGAAGAAACCAGACACAGGGAGTGCGAGTCCCAGAGTACTCGCAATCTGGAATCTTTAGCATGCTGAATGCATCACCATCCCCAAAATCCAAATCGATGACATGCCAACTAAGGTGGAACTATCTTTTTATTAGCAACATACGAAACCTCGGAAACGGCTTAGTCGGACACCAGTGCCCTGGACGGCGACGGGCGCCCTCGCCAGTTCGCTGAACAGGTCTGTTGGGTCAACTTTCCGTGCTGTAGCTGAACGCGAAGTGGAGTCGGTATCCCATTTCAACTAAACGTGACTGTGCTTTTGCATCGGCACTCAGCACAGCGACACCGCAGACCAGCGCTCCAGCCATGGTCACCAAATTGACCGCCGCAGCCAGCTGAGCGCCCGTTTCTGTCCAATCATCAACAATCAAAACTCGATCTCCACTCTGAAAAACGTCGGAAACGACTTCAAGGTGTCCATCTTCCTTCTTGTAGTCGTGGTAAGGCTCCCGAATGGAAGTCCACGCCACCTTGTTCGGTTTTCGTAGCATCACTACCCCAGCGTATAACTCGCGTGCTACGGCGCCGGCTAACGAAAGTCCCATCGACTCAATGCCTGCGACCAAACTGATTCGCTCGCTTCGATACGGTGCAGCGATTGATTGAACTGCGGCCGAAAAGGCATCGCGATTCTTGAAAAGCTGCGAGAGGTCACACCGATTGTGCACCCCCGACTCGCGGATGAACGCTCTGAATTCTCCTGGTTTCATGGTCCCCGGCGACTTGCGTTCGCGATGCCGCGCGGCGGCATTCGCTGGAATGGTTGCTTAGCCCTCTTCATCGCGATTGGTCGATAAACTTCGTCCATACCGCATTGCCATTCTCATGGCCTTCGACGCCGTCAAAAAAGTGCCGACCAATCTCCTGGACAGCCTCTGGTGGGCACTCATCGAACTTCGGCCTGTAGACAGCGAAGCCCTCGTCCGACTTCGCATTCCGATACGGAACTCCGATCACTAGCTGGGAAGTGCCAGCAAGGGCTTCGATGAGGATGGCATCAGTGCGCCAGTTATCCAGTGTCACGAACGTGTCGTAGAGCAGGATGGATGTGCCATGCCGCGCTGCGTCTTGACTCAGCCGAACTTTTGCTACGGCGATATCTTTACGTGAGTCGTCCGATACCAATCTCGTCATCGAGGCTTTCCCGTCGGTGCCGGGTTGCACACGCATGGGGATGAGGGACTCTCCCTCAGCAACACACCATACTGCGTGGGCCGCAAAGAAGCCAGCATGTCGGGCTGCCTCGGCTAGTGACTGAGGTGCAGACGCAGACCGGGGCGATCTCTTCTTAAATGGCCACATGCGGAGCGAGTTCTTCTCGGCCAATTTCAGCCAGTCAGCCAATGCGCGTAGTGGTATTCGCTGACCTGATATACTAAACCGTAGCTCTCCGAGCCATGAAGCGAGAAACGATCAGTGTGCATACCGCCAAACAAAGCGACCATGTGATTGCTGTAACGACGCCGCCAGAATAGGTGAGAACCCAAGGTTTGTCGCGGTAAACGAGCGGCGGTGAGTACAGCCACTGAAAAGGGATTGCTAGGATAGCCCAAAACGACATTCGCAATCCGAGTGACGGAACGAGCGAAACGGCAACGAGTGTGCCCGAGACAATCCACAAGTACTTTGGCGCCGACATCTTCATTACCTTTTAGTGCTGGACTACACTTAACCCCCAAAAATCCAGCACACCACCCCGGCATTCGATAAACTGGGCTTGGAGCGACTTCATCTTGCTTTTGCCGGCAGCGGTTGTGGGCTTAACGCCCGGTTCGGCTGCTCATTTCTTCTTCCCGTGTCGCTCATCGCAGAACATGTGGCGCTGGCGCGGTAAGTTCAGTGGCGGGCTTCGGCTATCGCTTTTTGAAATTTGTCTCGGACGATCGTCGGAAGGAGGCTCTCGTCCTTCTGTACCATTTCTGCCGTGTTCTTTCGGAACAACACCACTCCGATTCGGCCTTGTTTGTCGCGGAGCCGCAAGGAGAACTCTTCGACGTGAGATAATGACCCAATCTTGAGTTCTCGCCGCACCCCATGTCGTAGGATGTTAAAATCGTCCATAGACCTCACGACGCGCAGGACTCGGTGATACTGTCCATAAGCTCCAAACTCCTGGCCGACATTCCAAAAGGCAAACTGGAGAGCGCAGGCGGTCCCGATCAATAGACCAGACAACCCCGCGAGCCACGCCAATCGCCTTTTGGTAATTCTCACGGTTGAGGATACACGAACGGGCGAGGAAGGGTTACATCGCTCAAGGCCCCTGGCCCGGCGTCGCCTGCTCCCGTCCGTTGGAAAGGGTTGGGCAGCTCCCTTTGTGCTGTTGGAGGGTCGGTACGGCATCTGATTCGGTAGCAGCTTCCTATGTTAAGCTGTAGAATGCCTCTTCGTCCATCGTAGCTACTGCGACTATGCTGTCACGGGTCACTTCAAAACCAGCCAGTCAGGGTCGAATCAAAACCAGCCACCTGAGCGAGGCAGGGATGGAGAGAGTTTAGAGGAGGGGGGACAAGTCTGAAGGAGAGGAAAAGTGGCGGAGCGAGCACGGGGCTTGC
>JAEUGZ010000597.1 GCA_016794725.1 Opitutaceae bacterium
CCAGTTCCGCCGAGGAAATGAATGCCCAGGCCACCGAGCTTCAGTCCGCCGTCGGCGACCTGCGCCGCCTCGTTGGCGGTTCCACCACGCCTGTGTCAGAAGCCGCCCCAACTCGACACCTGACACCCATCGCCGCCAAAAAGGTGACCTACAAGTCAACCCAGCCGAGCCGCAAGATCGGCGAAACGCGCAAGGCTCCCATGATCAAGTCGGTCTCCCAAAGCGACCCTCTGCCCGTCTCAACGCCAAGCGATGACCGGGTGGTCCCTGAACATGCCGCCGAGGAAAAGTTCTTCCGCTAGGTGACGAGTCATTCCAAGGCCGGGTTCCGTTCCGAGAGGAAAGGGGCCCGGCCTTGTCGTGAGTAGTCTGGACGACCGGGCACCGCAACCCAAGGGGGTTCCCCTCAAGTCACATGCCGAAAGGTTGTCAATTTATGCACAGGGATGCCGGTTGAGCCAACCGGTCATCAGCGGCAAGCTTGCGATCATTCTACCGCGCTCGAACGCGTCATCCCTACACCGCCCAAGCGCCTCACGCACCCTTTTCCATGCGGGTCCCACCCGACTCAATGATTTCCGACACGTTCGTGGCACACCGGCCTCCCTCAGTTCCCGGTCCGGACCTGCGTTTCCCGCCGCAACCAAATGAAGCAGGGAAGGCTCAGGTCCATTCCGCCTCTACTCCGGTTCTAGCCACGCTCCTGCGTGAAACAGGCCTTCGCGGCTCCCTCATCCCACGACTTCCCGCGCACCCGTTGCGCCAGACCAATGTCCTGCTGTGGCCGGTCCGCACCCAGGGACTGGAAACGTTCACCGATTGTTTGCAGCAGTTGGGCTGCGTCGTCACGGTTCACGCTGCCCCCGGAAGGGTACCTCCGCCCGACGCGTTGCGGGCTCAGGCCCAATTGCTCCTGGTGGAGGCGGCCGCGACCTCCGTCGCGGACCAGGCCGCGCTGCTCGAGGAACTCCGTGACCCCGCCGGACCGACCGTCGTTGTCCTGCTGCCCACCGACCAGGCCGAAAGCGGTGATGCGTACCGAAACCTTGGATTCAATACACTTTCCCGGTCCGCTTCCCGCGGGGAGGTCAGGGCGGTGCTTGAGCTGGCGCTGCTCTGGCGCCACGCCGGCCAGCAGCTCACCCTGGCGCAGGAAGGTCTCCGCGCCGTTGAGGGGAACACCTGCCAGATACACTCGGCCGCCAAACACGCCACGCCTCTCTGCTACGCCTACTCCACCGAACCGGTCACGACGTTCGTGAACGACCAGATGGCCGCGTTCTTCGATCTCAGCCCTTCCGAGACCTTTCGCCACTGGAATGACTTCCTCACTGACCACCCCGCCAACGCCGTGGGGCGCCAGCTGACCGAGGTCGCCATCCGGACCGGGCAACGCCAGCCGGTGTTTCCCCTGGAGTTCGTCACCCCTCGTGGACGGCGGTTCTGGGCCGAGGTGCAGGAAACTCCGATCGTGGTGCAGGGTCGCACGGTGGCGATGGTCGGCGCGGTCGTCGACATCACCGAAAGACGGCGCACCGAGGACCTGCTGCGATTGCAGGAGGCCGCTCTGCGCATCTCCGCCAACAGCATTGTCATCACCGACCGCAATGGCGTCATCGAGTGGGCGAACGACGGATTCTCCAAGGTGACGGGATACACCGTGGCGGAAGCCGTCGGCCGGAAGGTGGGAGCTCTCATTGGCTCTGGCAAACACGACAAGGCTTTTTTCCGCGCCTTTTGGGAACGGGTTCTTGCGGGACAAGTCTGGCACGGGGAGATCATCAATCGGAGAAAGGACGGCACGCTTTTCGAGGAGGAATCCACCGTCACCCCCATTCTCGACGAACAGGGTCTCGTCACCCATTTTATCGCGGTCAAACAGGAGATCACCGAGCGCAAGCTCCTCGAGGCCAAAATGCGTCAGGCGCAGAAGATGGAAGCAGTCGGTCAGCTCGCCGGCGGCGTGGCGCACGACTTCAACAATATCCTCGCGGCCGTGCTTATGTACCTGGGACTGCTCCAGGACGATGCCGGCCTGGATGTCAACACGCGGCTGGCCCTCAAGGACCTGGAGCGCGAAGTCCAGCGGGGGGCCAGTCTCACGCGACAACTGCTGACGTTCAGCCGACAGCAGGCGATGGAACCGCGCCCGCTCGACCTGCACGAAATCGTTTCGGGACTGATGAAGATGTTGAAGCGCCTCTTGGGAGAGCAGGTCACCCTCAGCCTGTCAGGAACGTCCGGCCTGCCCCTCATCGAAGCCGATGCCGGCATGATCGAACAGGTCGTGATCAATCTCTGCGTCAACGCCCGCGACGCCATGGCGCGAGGCGGACCGATCACCCTCCACACCCAGGTGATGGACTTCGCCGCACCCTCCGCACGGTTCCCCGACACTCAGCCAGGACGGTATGTGCGCCTGACCGTCTCTGACAAGGGCTGTGGCATGGACGAATCCACCCTGCAGCACATCTTCGAACCCTTCTTTACGACCAAGGAGGTGGGGCGCGGAACGGGGCTTGGGCTCGCCACCGTGTATGGCATTGTGCGCCAGCATCACGGTTGGGTGGATGTGGAAAGCGCACCCGGCCAGGGAACTTCGTTCCACGTCCACTTCCCGGTCGCCACCACCACTGATCCGCACCAGGGCAAGGCTCCAGCGGCACCTGCCATCCCCCGGGGACGCGGCGAAGCCGTGCTGGTCGCCGAGGACGAGGCAAGCGTTCGCAAGGTGGTGGCCCTGAGCCTGAGGCGCCACGGATACGTCGTGGTGGAGGCGGAGAACGGCCCGACCGCCGTGCGTCGCTGGCGCGAACACCAGGGGAAATTCGATCTCCTGCTTTCCGACATGATCATGCCGGAGGGCATGACTGGGCGCGAGGTCGCCGATGTCCTGCGGCGAGAGTCCCCCCAATTAAAGGTCATCCTTTGCACCGGCTACAGTCAGTCCGCTGCGTTGGATCCCATCGACCCCGTCCACCGTGCCACGCTGCTGCGGAAGCCGTTCGACCCGGCCCGACTTCTCACCACCGTACGCCAATGTCTCGATGAACCCTAGTTCCTCATGACCGACTCTCCCGTTCGCGTCGTCCTGATCGACGACCACCAGCTGTTTCGCAAGGGTCTGCGCCTCCTGCTCGAACAGACACCCACGATCAAGGTCATCGGCGAAGCCGGCACCGTTGCCGCCGCCGTGGCGCTCGCGCTTGAGACGCAACCCGATGTGATTGTTGCAGACATCCATCTGCCCGACGGTGACGGTATCGTCGCGGCGGAACAAATGAAACGCGACTGCCCCAGGGCGAGCATCATCTTCCTGTCGTCCGACTCGGATTTCCGTCTGGTGCGGCGAGCGCTGGATGCAGGTGGACGCGGGTATCTGCTCAAGGACGCAGCCCCACAAGACATCGTCCGAGCGATTGAAGCGGCGGAAAAAGGCGATGTCTACCTGTGTCCCGAGGTCGCCGCTGCGCTCGTCAAAGACTACCAGCAGCGCGATGGTACGGCCGCCCCTCCTCCCCGCCTCTCGGAGCGGGAGCGGGAGGTACTCCGGCTGGTGGCGAATGGCCTTCGCAACAAGGAAGTCGCGGCGCGATTGGATGTCAGTGTGAAGTCGGTCGAAACCTATCGGCGCCGGCTGATGAACAAGCTGGGCTACACCTCGACTGCCGAGTTGGTGCGGCACGCCTTGCGCGAGGGGCTCATCGCTCCCTGAGCCCAGCCTCGAACCATCGCTCAGAGGAGCGTCGCCTGCGAGTCGCCTCCGCCGGCCTTCAGGCCGATGGCCTGATACCCACGATCGGTGATCACCCGGCCTTGCGGCGTGCGCTGCAGGTAACCTTCCTGGATCAGAAACGGCTCGTGCACCTCCTCGAGCGTTTCGGTCTCCTCGCCGACCGCGACAGCGATGGTCCCGAGCCCTACCGGTCCACCTCGGTAGTTTTCCGCAATGACGCGCAACATGCGTTTGTCCATCTCATCAAGTCCGCGGGCGTCGATCTCCAGCAATTCGAGCGCGGCCGCCGCCACCGGCTGGGTGATCCGTCCCTGCGCCCGCTCCTGGGCGTAGTCGCGGCAAAAGTTGATCAGGTTGTTCGCAATGCGCGGTGTGCCGCGGGAGCGTTGCGCAATCTCGCGGGCGCCTTCATCGGCGATGTCCACCTTGAGCAGCGCGCAGCTGCGTTGGACGATTCCCATCAGGGTCGGCACGTTGTAGTAATCGAGGCGCGTCTGCAGTGTAAACCGCGAGCGCAGAGGCGCCGTCAGGAGCCCGGCCCGGGTGGTTGCGCCGATCAGAGTAAACCGCGGGATCGAAAGGCGGACGCTGCGGGCGTTCGGCCCCTGGTCGATCATGATGTCGAGGCGGAAGTCCTCCATCGCTGAATACAAGTACTCCTCAACGGTCTTGGGAATGCGGTGAATCTCGTCGATAAAGAGCAGGTCGCCCTCCTCGAGACTGGTCAGCAGCCCCGCCAGGTCACCCGCCTTCTCCACCACCGGTCCCGAGGTCACCCGCACATTGCGGCCCATTTCATGTCCGAGGATAAACGCGAGTGTCGTCTTGCCCAGGCCGGGGGGACCGCTCAGCAGGATGTGATTGAGCGCCTCACCCCGGCGCTTGGCCGCTCCGACCATGACCTGGAGTCTTTCCACCGTCTTGGGTTGTCCGGTGAAATCCGAGAATGAAAGCGGACGCAGCGCCGCCTCAACCGCGGTGACCGGTTGGGCCAGCGTGGAGGCAAGGTAGCTGAGACCGGTGGACGCAGCCGGCGGGGCCGACGGAGTCACCGCCTGTTTGCGAAGTTCGTTTTTGGGAGGATTCACCGGTGAACAGGAATGGACAGGGTTGCGGCAGGGCCAATTGGACAGGAAAAGACCGGAACTACACCCACTCCACGTCTGCGCCCAGGCTCCGGAGGTTTTCCACAAAGCGGGGATGGGCCCGCTGAATGACGTCGGCATTCTTGACCACGCTGCGTCCCGGCACGCTGGCCGCCACCATGTAAAGAGCGATGGCCGCCCGGATCACGTAGGGAGAGTCCACCACCGCCGCGTGCATGGGCTTGTTGCCAAACACCAGGATGCGGTGGGGATCACTCATCACGACGTGAGCTCCAAACTTGGCGAGTTCGGGAATCCAGGAAAAGCCGTTTTCATAGACCTTGTTCCAAAAGTGAATCACGCCGTCGGCCTTCGTGCTCACGGCGATCATCAAGGGAAGCAGATCCACCGAAAAATAGGGCCACGGGGCCGCCTCAATCTTCGTCAGCAGGTTGCTGGTAAAAGGCTTTTCAATCGCGAGCGACTGATTGCGGCGCACAATCGCCGTGTCGCCTTCGTGCTCGATCTGCACACCGAGTTTCTGGAAGGAACGGACGATCAAATCGAAATGATGCGGCAGCGATTTTTCGACGCGAATCTCGCCCCCGGTGATGGCGCCCAGAGCCAGAAAGGTCACTACTTCGTGATAGTCGGTACCAATCGTGATGGTCGCACCCTTGAGTCGCTCCACCCCCGTGATTCTCAGCATGGAGGTGCCAATCCCCTCGATTTGCGCACCCATGGCCACGAGGGCGGCGCAGAGCTCCTGGACATGGGGTTCACTCGCCGCATTGATCAGTGTCGACTGGCCCGAGGCCACGGCCGCCGACATGGCAAAATTCTCCGTGACGGTCACGGACATGTAGTCGCACCAGTGGCGCGCACCTTGAAAACCGAGCGGCAGCGCAATGATCAGCGGATTCCCTTCCCCCACCGTCGCCCCCAGCGCTTTCAGGATTTCCAGATGGGGATCGATCTCGCGCACCCCCAATGAACAGCCCTTGGAATTGGCCGGGACGGCGATGCGTCGCACCCGATGCAACAAGGCAGGGTACAGCAACACCGTCGAGCGCATGGCCTGAGGCAACTCCGCGTCTTTCAACGCATCGGTGAAGGCGGAGTGATCCACCCGCATGACCCCGCCCCGCCGGTCCCAGTCGATCTGCGAGCCCTGTGACCGAAAAAAGTTCACCAGTTTTTCGAGATCGGTGATGTCCGGCACGTTCCGCAAAGTGACGGGTTCGTCCGTCAACAGCGTGGCACAGAAAATCGGCAGGACCGAGTTCTTGTTGCCGGAAGGAATGATGGTGCCGGAGAGCGGCTTGCCGCCGTGGACGATGAGGTCAGCCATACGAGGCGTGAAAACGAGGAGGATGCGAGAGGAGTGACACGAGGTGCCCGAACACAAAAAAGGCGTCCGCAGCTGCGGACGCCTCGAATGCGCGCCAACCCGGGCGGTTGGCAAGAGCTAACTCAACTGGAGGGAGCGTCCCCGCTTGGACGGGAGTCCGGACCACCATTGAACTCACCGCGATTGCGTCCGCGGCCACCGCGATGGCGACGACGACGACCGCCTTCTCCACCACCGTGTCCGAAGGGGCGATTGGAGGAATCGCCTTCCGGGCGCGCGCCTTCGGGACGTGCACCCTCGGGACGGGGACTCTGACCGTCGCGAGGACGACCATCGAAACCGCCCCGACCGCCCCGGCCGCCGGAATGGCGCCGGTTCTGGCCATCGCGACCCCCTCGATCGCCCGTGCGACCGCCCTCACGCCCAGGATTTCCACCGGGCGCAGGCTTGGCGTCGGACGGCGCAGGAGCACCGCCGCCAAACAACCCTTTCAACCAACCGACAAAACCACCCGACTTGGCGTCGGCTGCCGCCGGAGCGGGAGCACTCGGGGTGGAACCCACCGCGGTGAACGGACCGGAGGGAGCCGACACGGGCTTTCCGGAAACCGGGCCCGGTCCGGGACCACTTCGACCCGTGTGCCGTTGATCGCGACCTTCGCGAGGAGGACGGCCCTCACCGCGGTCATCTCGCGGATCGCGGCGGGGTTCACGGGCTCCGGCGTCAGCCGCGGCGGAATCACCCGGGCGCTCCGGACGGAACACCGGCCGGTCTTCGCGACGCGGGCGCTGACCTGCATCCGGACGAGCACCGTCGTTATCCCACCGGGTGGCGGGTCGCTTGGTCTCCGCCGGCGGCAGGATGGTGAGACGGGCCTTTTCGGCCGGCGCCGCCGGTGCAACCGGTTCCGACGGAACCTCGACAGGTTTGCCTGCAACCACTTCAACGGCCGCGACCGGGGTTGGCTGTGACTCGGGCGCCACGCGAGCGACCGGGATTTCAGGAGCCGCGGCGACCGGCTCGGGTTGGGTGACGACGGGAGCCACTGCGGGAACAGGGGCGGGGGCCGGCTCGGACGCCGGAGCGCCGAACGGGTGTTGGTACTCACGCTCGGCAACGATCACTTGAACGGCCGTGGGCTGGTAGTCGCCGCGAGGTGCGGCGGAGGGTGCGGCAGCGGCAGGCACATGGCTGCGTTTGCCGCGCGCGAGGCCGGATCCGCGTCCGGTGCCGAAGGTAACGGCAACCGGAGCAGGCGTCGCGCTTGAGGTCTCGGTGGGAGCTGCGGCTGTAGGCGCAGGCGAATCGCCACCGGACGTGGTATTATCTGACATGACTTGTATTTATGTTTGGGTTGAGCACCGATGCCGCGCAGGCGCAGGCACAGGGCGAGGATGCCGTGGGCGGAGCTAAAGTGCTCGACGCAGGCAACAACCCAATACGGTCGCCGCAGCCCAAGGTGTCCGCAATCCCAAATTCCCGGCCCTTGGGGCGCTCCGACCCACCGGAACGTACGGGCACACACTCGCCCCTTGCCCTCGACCCACCCGCCCGCCTAGCGTGCCTTCCATGACCCCCGACAAACTCGAGGAAATTTTCAGGATGCAAAATGCTCTCAATCAAAGGATTGGAGTATCACTCCCACCGCCGAGCGACGAGGAGAAAGCAAAATGGATTCTCAACTACACCCGCGCCATGCAGCAGGAAATGGCTGAATTGATCGATTCGGTCCCCTGGAAATGGTGGGCAAAGTACCAGAAATTTGACGAACAAAACGCCCGCGTCGAGGTGGTCGACCTGTTTCACTTCCTCGTCTCCCTGGCGCAAACCCTCGGCATGAGCGCCGATGACGTCTACCAGGCCTACCTGAAAAAGAACGCCGTCAATCACCAGCGTCAGGACAGTGGTTACGTGGCCAAGAACGAAGCAGACTCGAAGCACATTTAGTCCGCATTCAAGCCACTGGACCACGAATTGACACGAATCCGCAGGAAGTTGGGTCAAGCGCCCCGCTTGATCTCTATCCACACCGCACCCACCTTTTACTCTGTCGGTTGTCAAACCTGTCTTCATTCGTGTCCAGTCGTGGTTCACCCAATAAACGCGATTGAACCACGGATGGACACGGATCAACACGGATACAAACGAGTCATGCAAATTCTGCCGTGCACGTGGCGGGTGAAAGCCCGCTCATACTCCGGATCCGCGTTTATCCGTGTCCATCCGTGGTTTACGAACGGATCGATTCGTTACAACTGCGCCACCGCCGTTCCGGATCGCGTTCGCGGATGATCTCTCCAGGCACGAAAGTCGATTTGTCGCTTCGTCTGCAGGTGGTGCGAAACGGCACGAAAGAGGAAACCACCCTCAAGCAACTGCTCAATCGGCGTACGATTGTCTCCGTGTACATGAAAAACAACACGGGGTCCTGCGACCGGCAGAACGAGTCCCTCGTCGCCGACGCCCCCACCTTGGCGGCGCTCGGGTATGACGTGATCGCCCTCAGTCGCGATACCTGCGGATCACATCTCAAGTACGCCGCGAAGAAGGGCGTGTCCTACCCGTTGGTGAGCGATCCGAATGACTCGTTCGCCAAGGCCGTTGATTCGCTCGTGGAAAAGTCCATGTACGGCAAGACCTACATCGGCCCCGCTCGAGCCGCGTTTGTTCTGGAAAAGGACGGCACTGTCCTAGCGGTCGTTGAAAAGGTCGACACGAGCGACCACGGAGCACAGCTCAAGGCGGTGGTTGGTTCTCTTCCCGCAGCCAAAGCCCGCTAAGCCGGAACCCTGCAGTTGAGCCACGAATGGACACGAATCTGCACGACTGAAAACAGGGACCGAGAGTTGCGAGGGATTGGCTCACCGCTGGGTGGGGTAAGTTCAGGTGCTCGATTCTTCGTATCTCACTTCGGATTCGTGTCCATTCGTGTCCATTCGCGGTTTCTCGTCTGCAGGGTTTTGGCTAAGCGGTCCTGAGCCGAGGCCGGAACGCCTCCGGCGGTCGCAGCGCTTTATCCGCGAGGCTTGCGGCGCAAGGGGCTCCTGCTACCAAGAACCGTGTGAAATGGTCCCTTCTTGAACTGCGACGCCAATCCAAGGTGAACTGGCGCGCCCGCATCGCGGTCACAGTTGGCATCCTCGTCGCACTTTGGCTGGTGATCGGCTTCTTCGTGGCACCTCCGATCATCAAGTCGCAGGCCGAAAAGCGGCTCTCCCTCGCGCTGCAAAGACCCGTGACGATCACCCGCATCCAGACCAATCCCCTCACCCTCTCGATCCGCATCGAAGGCATGGCGGTGCGCGAGAAATCCGGCGGCGATTTCATCTCGTTTCGTTCGTTGTTCATCAACTTCAGTCCTTGGTCCCGACTGACCGGCTCGTGGCGACTGGAGGAAGTGGCGTTGGACGGATTCACCGGCCGGATCGCGGTGGGCACGGATGGAGCCCTCAATGTGGCGGACCTGTTGCGCACGACCGACACCCCCTCACCCGCCGCACCCAACCGTGCCCCCACCCCGCTGGCCGTTGATCGGCTGTCCGTCACCGATGCCCGGCTCAACCTGGAAGATGCCAGCCAGGCAACGCCCTTCAAATCGGAAGTCGGTCCCCTCACGTTCTCGCTGAGCAAGTTCCGCACGGCGGGAGACCCGCGGGCCCCCTATGAATTCACCGCCCGGACCGAGTCCGGAGAGACGCTGGCGTGGCGCGGTTCCTTGTCCCTCAATCCACTGCGCTCCGAAGGGGAGATTTCCGTCTCGGGCATGGCCCTGCCCAAGTACGCGCCCTACTACCAACCACGTATTCAGTTTTCGATACCCTCGGGACTCGCTTCCTACTCGACGCGTTACAGCGCCTCACTCGGCGAACCGCCGGTGGTGCGGCTCAGCGGGGGCGAGTTTACGCTTTCCGCCCTCAAGCTTGTCACCCGAGCCAAGGCCTCACCGCTGGTGGACCTGCCGAACCTGCGCGTCTCAGGAATTGAGGTCGATGTGTTCGGACGGCAGGTGACACTCGCCAAGGTCGCCCTTCAGGGGGGGCAGTTGGACGTGCGCCGCACCCGGGAAGGCATTGATCTGCTCGAGGCCCTCACGCCGGCCCCGGGCACTGCAAAACCGGCGTCATCGCCGCAGGCTCCGGCGAAACCACCAGGGACTGCCGGTCCCGACATCAAGGTGGGCGCGATCGAAGCCAGCGGACTGAGCCTGCGCTTCAGCGATTCGACGCCCCCACGTCCCGTCGACCTGAAGCTGGAAAACTTATCCTTCCGCACGGGCGAAATCGCGCTCGCCGATCTCTCGCGGACCATCGCCGTGCAGGTTTCCGCCGCGTTCGGCGGTGGGGGCACGTTCGCCGCGGAAGGGACCGTGTCGCCCGCCCCGTTCCAAACCGAACTCAACGTTACCGCCGAGGGACTGTCGCTCGCCAGCCTCAGTCCGTATGTCGAATCCCACTTCGATCTCTGGATCGCGAAAGGTCGCGCCCAGGCCAAGGGCAAAGTCTCCGTCAGCGACAAGGGCTCCCGCTTTTCCGGCGACGTCGCACTCACCGAATGGGTGGCGGTTGACAATGCGGCCGACGAAGAGGTCGCCTCCTGGTCGAGCCTGTCCCTGCAGGCAATCGACTTTGATTCAGGCGTCCCTCGGCTCACTCTCGATACCATCACCTGGAGCGATCCTTCGCTGCGCGTCTCGATGAACCGCGAGGGACGTCTCAACCTCGCCAGCCTGCGCCGCACCCAGGCGGCCCCCGCCGCCGCGGTCCCAGCAGCCCCCGCCCCGTCCGCCGCGGGCGCACCGATGGAGGTTCGCATCAACCGATTTCAACTTGAGCGCGCCCGGATCGGCTTCTCGGATCTTGGCCAGCAGCCGGCGGTGAAAACCGCCGTGACGGGATTCTCGGGAAGCATCACCGGGCTCTCCTCCGCCCCCAATGCGCAAGCCGCGGTCGATCTCAAGGGCAAGATCGACGACGCCGCCCCATTCGCTCTCACGGGAAAAGTCAGTCCGCTGGCCCGACCCGCCAAGGCCGATCTCAAATTCGAGCTGCGCGGCGCCGATCTGTCACCGGTGGCCCCCTACGTCGCGCGCTACGCCGGCTATCAGCTTGAGCGCGGTGCCCTCACCCTCGCCGTGCAGCTGAAACTCGCCGACCGGCGGGTTGAGAGCAGCGATGTCGCCACCCTCGACCAGTTTACGCTGGGCGCAAAGACCGACAGCCCGGACGCCACTTCGCTCCCGGTCGGATTGGCCATCGCCCTGCTCAAGGATCGCCGCGGCCAGATCATCATCGATGTGCCGATTCAGGGCAACCTGGACGATCCCGAATTCCGCGTCGGTCGGGTCGTCCTCCGGGTGCTCGGCAATCTCCTCACCAAGGTGGCCACGTCGCCTTTTGCCCTGCTGGGAGCCGCCTTCGGAGGCGGTGGCGAAGAGCTCTCCACGCAGCGGTTCACGGCCGGCCATGCTGAACCGGCGGCGGCCGAACAAGCCAGATTGGACACGCTGGTCAAGGCGCTCGTCGATCGTCCCGGGCTGCGCCTGGAGTTGACCGGTCACTACGACGCCGCCGCTGACCGTGACGCGTTGCGCCAACTCGAATTCGAACACCTGATCGATCGCACGGTGCGCGCCCGCCGGGTCGCCGCCGGCGCTCCGCCGGTGGAGGGACCTCCGTCCGAGGCGGAACAGGTGGCCGCGCTCGCCCAGCTCTACGCGGAGGCCTTCCCCGAGGCGGTCGCCACCCAGGTCTCTGCCGCAGCGGCCGCACCGGCCCAGGCCCCGGCGTCCGCGCCGGAACCCGTCGGGTTGCTGCCTCGGCTGGTGCGCTTCCTTTCAGGGCGCCCCGCGGCGGTCGAACCTGCACCGGCTTCCGCGGCGACGCCCCCGACTCCCGCCAAACCCGTGATTTCCGTCGAAACGATGGCCGAACAGATGCTGTCGAGGATCGTCGTGGAGGACTCGCAACTCACCGATCTCGCCGCGGAACGCGCCCAGCGGGTCCGCACCCGTCTTCTCCAAAGTGGCGCCATCAGCCCCGAGCGTGTGCTCGTGGCCCCCCCCGCGGCGGGATCTCTCCTCGTCACGCTGTCCCTCAAGTGACGGAATCTGCTTCTCCCTGCCGGAGTGGCTGCGGCGCCTGCTGCACCGCTCCGTCGATTTCAACCCCCATTCCCGGCATGCCCCACGGCAAACCTGCCGGTATCCCCTGCATTCAGCTGACCCCCGACTTCCGCTGCGCTCTCTTCGGACACCCGGATCGTCCCGCCGTGTGTGTCAGCCTGCGGCCTCATCCGTCCTTCTGCGGCATCGACCGCCAGGAGGCCCTTTTCCTGCTCTCAACGCTGGAGCAATTGACCCTTCCGTCTGGCGACTCGGTCGCTTCGACGGCCGGCGGGTGATTGACGCCGGCCGGTTTGCCCCCTTTGCCTTGGTACGCTATGGCCAAACCGGACGAACCCAAGGTGATTTTCTCGATGATCGGCGTCTCGAAGAAGATCGAGCGCAAGGAAATCCTCCGCGACATCTCGCTCTCTTTCTTCTACGGCGCCAAGATCGGGGTGCTCGGATTCAACGGTTCGGGAAAGTCATCGCTGCTACGCATCCTCGCCGGGCGCGATCCGGAAATCGACGGACACGTTCACTTTGAAGAAGGCTACCCGGTGGGGCTCCTCGAACAGGAGCCCCAGCTGACACCGGGCGCGACGGTACGTGCCTGCGTCGAGGAGGGAGTGAAGCACCTCACCGACTTGGTGGCAGCCTACGATGCCACCTGGGATGAGCTGAATGACGCCGCCGACGATGCCGCCAAGGATCGTATCATGGCCCGGCAGGGTGACCTCCAGGAGAAGATCGAACACCTGGGCGCCTGGGATGTGACGCCCCAGGTGGAAATGGCCATGGACGCCCTGCGCTGTCCCCCCGGCGAACAACTTGTGGACCAGCTCTCCGGCGGTGAGCGTCGTCGCGTCGCTCTCGCACGGTTGCTCCTGCAGAAACCGTCCATCCTGCTGCTCGACGAACCGACCAACCACCTCGACGCCGAGAGCGTGCAGTGGCTGGAGCAGCACCTGGCGCGTTACGAGGGCACCGTCATCGCCGTGACCCACGACCGCTACTTCCTCGACAACGTCGCCCAGTGGATCCTCGAGCTCGACCGCGGTCACGGCATCCCGTGGAAAGGCAATTACTCGAGCTGGCTGGAGCAGAAGCAGCGGCGCTCCCAGGTCGAGCAACGCACCGAGGATCGCCGCCAGAAGGCGATGGCCCGCGAGTTGGAGTGGATACGCAAGTCCGCCAAGGCCCGGGTCGCGAAGTCGCAGGCGCGCATCAGCGCCTACGAGTCGATGCTCAAGGAAAACGTGGCGGAAAAGGAGCGCGAATTTGAATTGGTGGTCCCGCCCGGCCCGCGGCTGGGCACCCTGGTGGTGGAAACTCAGGGATTGAGCAAGGGGTACAACGACCGGCTGCTCTTCGAAAACCTGACCTTCAGCCTGCCCCCGGGCGGAATCGTCGGTGTCATCGGCCCCAACGGCGCCGGCAAGACCACCCTGTTCCGGCTCATCATCGGCGCGGAAAAACCCGATCGCGGCACCTTGCGGGTCGGCGAAACGGTGAAGATCGCCCACGTCGACCAGTCCCGCGATTCGTTGCCGGACGGTCAGACGATCTACGAGGCGATCAGCGGCGGCAACGAACTGCTCGCGATGGGAGGTCGGGACGTCAACGCCCGCGCCTACTGCGCGCAATTCGGCTTCACCGGCGCCGACCAGCAGAAAAAGGTGGGAGTGCTCTCGGGCGGCGAACGCAACCGCGTCCACCTCGCCCGGCTGCTCAAGGCGGGGGCCAACCTGATCCTGCTCGACGAGCCGACCAACGATCTCGACGTGAACTCGATCCGCGCGCTCGAGGAGGCACTCGAGACCTTCGCCGGCTGCGCCGTCATCGTGTCTCACGATCGCTGGTTTCTTGACCGCGTCGCCACGCACATCCTCGCATTCGAAGGCGAAAGCCAGGTCAACTGGTTCGCCGGAAACTACTCGAGCTACCTGGAGGACTACCGGCGTCGCAAGGGACACGACGCCGACACCCCCAAGCGCATCAAGTACCGCAAGCTCGCGCGCTGAGGAGTTGGGCCCCGAGGTCGATGGCGGGCCACGGTCGTTCGCCAACAACGGCCTCTGTTGCCACCTTGGGCGTAAATCGTTTGTATCCGTATGGATCAGTGTCCATCCGGGGTTCAATCGCGGGTTTCAGGTTGAAGCGCGGTTGCTCGCACTTCCTGGAATTTCACTCTGTGTTCCCTGTGCTCTCTGTGGCTAACCAGCCGAATCCCGGTTCAATGTCAGGCATGGGCGCAAGGTGCAGCCCTATGGGAACGATCCGCCTCTCGTTTCACAACGGCCTGGTCGGCGCCACAGGCGGCGGCAGTCCGCGCTGATCGCGCTCGTGCAACTCCACCGCCTCCATCTTGAACTGCCGGGCGGCCTCCTCGGAAATGCCGTGGGTGAAGCGAAGCTTGAAGCGCTGCTCGAGGAACTCCTCAAATGACACCCACGTTCCCCTCCACTTCACGCGTTTCGTCCAGGCGCAGACGGTGATGATCGTGCTCAGATCCCGTATCCGACGAGCCAATAACAACGAAGCCAGCCCGGTGAACAGGATCGCCAGGGCGATCAGGCAGAGGCTCAGGTAGTGGAAGACCTCCGTCTGGTGCGCCGCCCGCTCGGCCTCGAGGCGCAGGTCATTCAGCTCCGCAGTTTCCAGTTGTCCAAATTCGGCCCGAATCTTCTCCATCAGCACCTGCCCCCGGTCTGTCTCGACCAGATTGAGGGCCGCAGCGATCGACTTTTCTCGCCGGAGTTTGATCGAGCGCGCCAGCTCCGCCTCCTTTGCTTCAATCAGGGCGCGCAACGTGGCGAGGTGCTCCTGGCGTGCCGGATGTGAGGCCAGACGGAGTTGAAGCGCTGCCATGAGCGGGGCCGTCCGGCTCACCGCAGCGTCATACGGTTTGAGGTAGGAATCGTCGCCCGTCAGCAGGTAGCCCCGCTGTCCGGTCTCGGCATCGGTCACCGCCGTCGTGAGCTGGTGCAGAACGAGCAGCGTGTCCTGGGTCTGCCCCGTCCGAAGGCTCGCCGACAGGACCCCCTGGGTGGACACCACCCCAAGCCAGGCCGTCCCCACGGTCAGCGCAAAGGCCAGCGCCAAAGCACCCCCCACCCCGGGTTGCGATCGGATCAGAGGTCGAAGCGAGGACATGGCGTGACCGACCAATGATTCGGGAATAGGATCCGCGGTCGCGCCTCTTATTTGGGAGTGCCGCCGTCCTGCCCAGCGGCGGTTTGCCATTTTACCCAAATCGTTACGTTCTTCTCCCATGACGCCTCGCCTCCCCAGTCTGCTGCTCTGGCTCACCCTCTTCACCATGAGTACCCACGCCGCTGCTCCCGCCACCTCCACCGCCCTGCGCTCCGCCTATGTGGGAGGAGGGTGCTTCTGGTGCACCGAAGCCGCCTATGAACTGCTGCCCGGCGTGAAGTCCGTGGTCAGCGGCTACGCCGGCGGCAAATCGTCCCAGCCAACCTACAAGGAGGTGTGCAGCGGCACCACCGGACACGCCGAAGTGATTCGGATCGACTACGATCCGGAGGTCATCACCTACCGGCAGGTCATCGACTATTTCTGGAACATCCATGATCCGACCACCCTGAATCGCCAAGGCGCGGATGAGGGCACCCAGTATCGTTCCATCATCCTGACCACCAATGAGGTCGAACGCGAGACAGCCCAGGCGTCGAAGGCGGCCGCGCAAGCCTCCTGGGGTGGTCGCATTGTGACAGAAATCGTGGGACTCGAAAAGTTCTACGAAGCCGAAAAGTACCATCAGGACTACTTCCGCAACAACCCCCACGAGGGTTATTGCCGGGTCGTGATCAAGCCCAAGATCGACAAGTTGAAGAAGGCAGGCGCCGCGAAGTCGGCTCCCTAACGGGATCGGGTCGGCCCGCTTGGGTTGCCCGGCAAGGAGTGCTGCCAGAGCTGCCCGCCACTGCTGCGGCGGCTCGTCCCGCCGCCGCGCATGCGCATCAACTTAGCCGCGATCCAAGAGCGGTGTCCGGTGGAGGTGGGGTCGGCGACCCCGCGGGGATGGCGCGGTGGGTGGAGAGAATGGCTGACGGAGGCGGGACCGGAGGTCCCGTCCCGGCCTCGGCGAGGCCAGCTCCAACGGAACGCAGGCACTTCCAGCGTCCGATCTTTAGGTTGACGCGTATGCGCCGCCGCGGTGCGCCAGGTGCACGCGACGCCAAGCCCTACCGGGTTGGCGTCCCCACCTCCAGCGGAGTCAGGCTTTCTGGCGCGAGCGGGTCGGTCTCGGGGCCCCCCGAGTGCGGGTGCGGCATTCTTCGCAACCACGCCGATGAAGCGTACTTATGATCAGGGGCCGGTCTCGGGAGGTCATTTGACAGCAAACAACCGCCCCGGTTAGCTCGGTGCACCATGGGAACCCGGCATCGCGGCACCGAAGCTGAAATCGCTTCCCTGGATGCCTACATCAAACTCATGCGTGCGGCTGAATCGGTCACCGCCCGGCTGAGCGCGCGCCTGCCGTCCGACCTGACCCTGTCCCAGTTTGGCGTGCTCGAAACCCTGCTGCACTGCGGTCCGTTGTGTCAGGGCCAGTTGGCGGCCAAGCTGCTCAAGAGCGGCGGCAATCTCACCCTCGTGGTCGACAATTTGGAGAAAGCGGGACACGTCGTGCGCACGCGCGACCCTCACGACCGCCGTTTCGTCACCGTCAGCCTGAGTCCGTCCGGGCGGGCCCTGATTGCCGGTTTGTTTCCGACTATCGCGCAGGCCATCACCGAGGAGTTCTCCGTGCTCGACCCCTGCGAGCAGCAGCAGTTGGGCTCGTTGTGCAAACGCATTGGGCGCCCGGGGCTGGCGCGCGCGGAGCTCGGCGATCGCGCCTCCGCCTCGCAGACTTTGCCCGTCGAGGCCGAATAGTCCGTCCCCGCGCCCGACGGTTGTACGCTTCAGACTGGCCGGGGTCAAAAAACTCCCTATACCCACGACGCTTTCGCGCTCTCGCCCATGCCGCTCATCGACAAACCACTTTCCGAACTTCGTGTTTATCAAGGTCGCAATCCCCGACCGGAAGACTTTGACGCCTATTGGGACGCGGCGCTGCGCGAATTGGCCGCGACCCCGCCGGCCCCGGAGTTTCGGCGGACCACGGCGATCAACGCCCGGGGCGTCGACTGCTTCGACCTTTGGTTCACCGGTGTGGGAGGGGCGCGCATTTACGCCAAGTACCTGCGGCCCTCCGGCGCCCAGGCCTGCCCGGCCGTGCTTCAGTTCCATGGGTACAGCGGACACAGCGGGGATTGGACCCCGCGCCTGAGTTATGTCAGCCAGGGCTTTTGCGTGGCCGCCATGGATTGCCGGGGACAGGGTGGCCGTTCCGAGGAGACCGGGGGCGTGCTCGGAACCACCTTGCGCGGTCACATCGTGCGAGGTCTGGACGATCCGGATCCGCGCAAACTGCTCTTTCGGCAGATTTTCCTCGATACCGCCCAGCTTGCCCGGGTCGTCATGAGTCTGCCTGAGGTCGATGCCGACCGGGTCGGGGCCATGGGCGGCTCCCAGGGGGGCGCGCTCACGCTGGCCTGCGCCGCGCTCGAGCCTCGCGTGCGCCGGGCCGCGCCCGTGTTTCCGTTTCTTTGCGACTATCAACGCACGTGGGAAATGGACCTGGCAAAGGATGCGTACCACGAACTGCGCGATTACTTCCGCTTCTTTGATCCCCGCCACGAACGTGAAGAAGCCACCTTTCGCAAATTGGGGTACATCGACCTCCAGTTTCTCGTTCCGCGCATCCGGGCCGATGTGCTGATGTACACGAGTTTGATGGACACCATCTGTCCCCCAAGCACCCAGTTCGCCGCTTACAATAAGATCACCAGCCACAAGGACATGGTGATTTACCCGGATTTCGGTCACGAAAACCTGCCGGGCGAGTCCGACTCGACCCTGAACTTCATGCTCGGCCTTTAGGCCGGGAACCGGGCGGGGGCCGCCCGCTCGTGGTTTCCCGCTCACTCCCCCGGCACCTTCCACCCGGCCCGCGTCGGTTCGGCCCAGATCCGGTCGCGGAGGGAGCGTCCGACCTGGTTCGCCCAACCCTGGGCCGCCTGCCCCCCCTCCCCCTCGACCTTCGGCCTTGTCAAACCCCGGGGGGAGCCGCTCACTCCGTCATTCGCGCATGTCAGCTCCGAAAGCCGCCACCCTTCCTTCTCACGTTGCCATCATCATGGACGGCAACGGACGGTGGGCGAAACAACGGGGACTGCCCCGCATTGAGGGACACCGGCGTGGCGTGGAATCCGTGCGGACCGTCCTGGATGCCGCCCGTGAACTCGGAATCCGTTACCTGACACTCTACGCATTCTCAGTCGAGAACTGGAAACGTCCCCAGGATGAGGTGGGCGCATTGATGGGGCTCCTGGAATTTTTCCTCAAACGCGAAACCGCCACCCTGATTCGCAACAAGGTGCGGCTTCGTACCATTGGTCGGATCGGCGATCTGCCCGACACGGTCCGGCTCCACCTTGAGCGCGCCATGGAGGCCACCTCCTCGTTCGTGGATCACACCCTGGTGCTTGCCCTCAACTATGGCGCACGCACCGAGGTCATCGATGCCGCCCGCGCCTACGCCGCGGCCGTGGCCGCCGGGAAGGAGAAACTCAACGACAGCTCCTGGTCCACGTTCAGCCGCTACCTTTCCACCGCCGACCTGCCCGATCCGGACCTGGTCATCCGAACCTCCGGAGAAACCCGGTTGAGCAATTTCCTGCTGATGCAGAGTGCCTACGCCGAATTTGTTTTCACCCCCGTGCTCTGGCCCGATTTCGGCAAGGCCGACCTCGCCGCCGCGGTCGCCGAATATGCCCGCCGCGAACGCCGCTTCGGCCAGACCAGCGACCAGCTGACTCCGACCGGCTGAGTGGGCCGCCACGCGGATTCGAGAAGCTCCTCCTCCCGTGCTGAAACGCATCTTAAGCACCTGTCTGCTGTGGGCCATTGTCCTGGCCTGCCTCTGGTATTTCGGCGCGACCGGTGCGGTCTGGCTGGTCGGTTTGATCGCGGTCCTGACCCTGCGCGAATTCTACGTCATGATCGCCCGCACCGGCGTCGACCCGTTCGACCGGCTGGGCATGCTGCTCGCCGCCGCCATCACGGTCGGTCCCCTCTACCTCAAGGCCCCGGCGGACGCCTCGGTCTGGCTGGCCGTGGCCGTGATCGCCTTCTCGGTCCGGATCCTCGGGGAACGCGAGCCCCACAACCGGGTCGAGACCCTCGCCTGGTCCCTCTTCGGACTGCTCTACATCCCGTACATGCTGCACTTCATCGTGCGCATCATCCTCATGGACGCCCCGCACCCCCGCACCGGGCTCGTGCTCGGGGTCTGGCTGATCGCCGTATCCAAATTCTGCGATGTCGGCGCGCTGCTGTCCGGCATGGCGTTCGGAAGGCATCGCATGGCGCCGCAGATCAGTCCGAAGAAGACCTGGGAGGGGTTTGCCGGCGGCCTGCTGACCTCGGCCCTGATCGGCGCGGGCATTGCGTGGTTGGGACGCAACTACGTTCCGGCGGGGTTCACGCCCTGGCTCGCCGCGGCCATTGCCGTGCCGGTGGCCGCCATCGCGGCGGTGTCCGACCTGGTGGAGTCGATCATCAAGCGCCGGGCCGAAATGAAGGACTCCGGAACCACCATTCCCGGCATTGGCGGCATGTTCGATCTCACGGACAGTCTCATCCTCGCCGCGCCGCTCGCCTACGTGGTGTTCGACCTGCTCGGGCCGTAGTCACGGCCCGCCCCGCGCTTTTTCCGTGGCCGCCTCCTCCGCCCTTCCGCTTCGACGCAAACGCCTGGTCCTCCTCGGAGCCACCGGATCCATCGGACGCAGCACGCTGCGGGTGATTGCCGCCCATCCCGAGCACCTCGAGCTGATCGGCATCGCCGCCCAGGGCAACTGGCAGCAGCTGGCCGCGATCGCCGCCGAGTTTCGCGTCCACCACGTGGGACTCTTCGACGAACGAGCGGCGCGCGAGGCGCGCGAGAGCGGAGCATTCAGTGGGGCGACGCGCTTCCATACGGGAATCCAAGGCCTTTCCGACCTCGCAACGCTCCCAGACGCCGACGTGGTCCTTGTCGCCGTGGTGGGCACCACCGGACTCGCACCGGCCCTCGCCGCGCTGGCCGCGGGCAAGGACCTTGCCCTCGCCTCCAAGGAAATCCTCGTCCTGGCCGGCAAATTCGTCATGGCCGCGGCCCGCGCCTCGGGCTCCCAGCTTCGTCCGGTGGACAGCGAGCACGCCGCGGTGTGGCAGTGCATCCAGAACCACCGCACCGCCGAGGTGCGCCGCATCATCCTGACCGCAAGCGGGGGCGCTTTCCGGGACTGGCCGGTGGAGAGGCTCGCCGCGGTCACTCCAGCCGATGCGCTCAAGCACCCGAACTGGTCCATGGGACCCAAAATCACCGTCGATTCCGCCACGCTCGCCAACAAGGGACTGGAACTGATTGAAGCCCAGTGGCTTTTCGACCTGCGCGCGGACCAGTGTCAGGCCGTGCTGCACACCCAAAGCATCGCCCACTGCCTGGTCGAGTTTGTCGACGGCACCATGCTCGCCCAGCTTTCCCCGCCGTCCATGACCTTTCCGATCCAGCGCGCCTTGCTTCACCCGCACCTGGTGCCGGGCGTGGAACCTGCGCTGAGCCTCGATCGGGTGTTCAGCCTGGACTTTCGTCCCGTGGACGAGAGCCGGTTTCCGCTGTTCCGTCTGGCTCGCCACGTCATGACCACGGGTGGCACCGCCCCCGCCGTCTACAACGCCGCCAACGAGATCGCCGTTGCCGCCTTCCTCGACCAAAAGCTGCCCTTTCTTGCGATTTCAGAGGTTGTTGACCAGTGTCTGACCACGGTTTCGCACCGCGAGCCTTCCTCACTGTCAGATGTACTGGCCGTTGACGCCGAATCCCGCCAAATCGCCCGGAACGTTTGTAAGAAATTGGAAGTCTGAGCCATTACGATTCAGGAGGTTAACCACGAATTGACACGAACGAACACGAATCCAGAGCGAAAGAGGACGAGTCGAGAGTCTGATTTGAGTTCACTCGGTACTGAACCGGCGCCTCGCATTTCTCCGTTCCTCTTCTCATTCGTGTCGATTCGTGTCCATCCGTGGTTCAACTCCCTGATTCCGGCTTAGGTTTGGTTCCAACGTCACTCCAATCTGATCCGCCTCGCCTCTTTCCTTCATCTTTCCGATCGATCTTAAATCCATGGAATTGCTCAACGCTCTGATGTCCAATCTTTGGGCAGTCTTTCTGATCATCCTCTTCTTCGGGGGCTCCATCTTTCTGCACGAGTTGGGCCACTTCCTGGCGGCGCGCTGGCGAGGGATGCACGTTGAACGCTTTTCCATTGGCTTCGGCCCCAGAATGTTCGGCTGGAAGGGCAAAGACGGCGTGGAATACCGGGTGTCCTGGCTGCCGCTCGGCGGCTATGTCGCCCTGCCGCAATTGGCCGATTTGAAGGGCCTCGAAGGCGAACTCTCGCCCCGCGCCGCCGCCCTGCCGTCCGCGGGCTACGCCGACAAGATGATTGTCGCGGTCGCGGGCGCGGTCTTCAACCTGATCTTCGCCTTCGTGCTCGCCACCTTGCTCTGGTTTCTCGGCCAGCCGACCAGCAGTGACCAGGCTACCACGCAGATCGGCTACGTCAGCCCCACCATTGAGCTGGAAGATCACACCAAAGTGACCAGCCCCGCCAAAGAGGCCGGACTCCAAGTGGGAGATATTGTCCGGGAAATCGACGGACGTGCCATCAACAACTGGCAGGAGCTGATGCAGACGCTCGTCACCGGTGCTGACCGCGCGGCCGACGGGCGGCGCAAGACGGTCTTCAAGATCGAGCGCGAGGGTAAGTTCCTCGATGTCATCCTCTATCCCCGCCTTTCCGGTGACGAGAAAATGCGGAAGGTCGGCATCGCCGCCGCCTACCCGCTGGTCATCCACTCGGTCACCGCCGGTTCGCTCGCGGAGAAAATCGGGCTCAAAGCCAGCGACCGCCTGGTCTCTCTCGACGGCATCCCGGTGCTCAACATCGTCACCCTGGTCGATCACCTGACCGCCCAGGCCGCCCAGACTGTCCGGGTCCAGGTGACCCGGGCCGGGACTCCGCTCACGCTCGACCTTCCGCCGCGCGATCCCAAATCCAAGGAAGTGACGGAAATCGGGGCCGCCTTCACCACGGACAACACGCTCGTGCATGAAGGCCCGCTCGATCAGTTCAGCGGTCACGTCAGCATGACCTGGCGCACGCTGAGCAGCGTCGTGAATCCGAGCAGTGACATCGGCATCAACAAGCTGAGCGGTCCGGTCGGCATCATTCGCGTCTTCCACCTCGCCGCCCAGGCCGATATCCGGATCGTGCTCTGGTTCACTATCCTGGTGAACATCAACCTCGCGATCTTCAACCTGCTCCCGATCCCGGTGCTCGATGGCGGGCACATGCTGTTCGCGACCATTGGAAAGATCCGCGGCCGATCCCTCCCGGCGAACTTCATCGCGGCGACCCAGAGTGTGTTTGTCGTTCTGCTGTTCTCCATGATCCTCTACGTGACAGTGTTCGACGTTCGCCGACTGACTCGGGAGTTTCGCTCGTCCAGTCCGCCCGCTTCCGCCGAGGCGGCGCCGGCCTCGAAGTAACTCGGCCCCCGCCCTCCCGTCCCGCCCGGCGCCGCTGCCTTTTCCTCCGTGTCCTACTGCGCCTCCCGCCTCCAGACGCTTCGCCGCGTCACCACAGTCGTGAACGTGGGATCCGTCGCCGTCGGCGGCTCCCACCCCGTGCGCATCCAGTCGATGACGACCAGCGACACGCAGGACATCGAAGCCACCGTGCGCCAGTCGATCGCCCTCGCCGAGGTGGGATGCGAGATCGTGCGCATCACCGCACCGAACGTGCAGGCCGCCCGCTGCCTGCGTGACATCCGATCCCGTTTCAGCGCCGCGGGCTTCGGGCATGTGCCGCTCGTGGCCGACATCCATTTCCTGCCCCAGGCCGCGATGGAGGCGGTCGAGCACGTCGAGAAGGTCCGCGTCAACCCGGGCAACTACGCCGACAAGAAGCGGTTCGCGGTGATGGAGTATTCGGACGCTGATTACGATCGCGAGCTGCAGCGGCTGCACGAGTCGTTCTCCCCGCTGGTGCTGCGCGCCCGGGAGCTGGGACGCTCTCTGCGCATCGGCACCAACCACGGTTCGCTCTCGGACCGGATCATGAACCGGTACGGGGACACTCCGCTCGGCATGGTGGAAAGCGCCCTGGAGTTTCTGCGGATCGCGGAATCCCACGGATTCCGGCAGATGATCCTCTCGATGAAGGCCTCGAACCCGAAGGTCATGATCCAGGCCTACCGGCTGCTCGTGGAGCGCATGCAGAAGGAGGGCATGGCCTATCCACTGCACCTCGGCGTGACCGAGGCCGGCGACGGAGAGGACGGCCGGATCAAGAGCGCGATCGGCATCGGCTCGCTCCTGCTCGACGGCCTGGGCGACACCATCCGCGTTTCGCTGACCGAGGACTCCGTCTACGAAATTCCGGTCGCACGGGCACTCGCCGCCAAGACGATGTCGCTCTGGACGTCACCGACCTCCTCCACCCCGGCCCATGTCCAGGAGGAGATCGATCCATTCCGCTACACCCGGCGCACCGCGGCGCCCATGGAGATCGGCACCGGGATCACCGCCGGCACCGAGCAGCCCCCGCGCGTGCTCGTGCGGGCCTCGCCCGCGCAGTGGCCGTCGCTGGCCAAACTGGGGGCCGACACCCAGGCCGAGGGACTGATCGTGAGCATCGCCGGAGCCTCCGACCTCGAGGCCCTCGCCACTTCCGCCGGCACGGTTGCCGTTCCACCCGCCGCGCTCGTGCTCGACCTCGCGCCGGACCTCGTCGCCTCCACCGTGGCCCCCTTTGCGGCCCGGGCGCGGCATCCCCTGGTGCTGCTCCGCCGATTCGCCGCAGGCGACGCCGAACTGGGCGGGTTCGTCGAACTGGCCCGGACCCACCGGCACACCCTCGCCGTCGCCACCACGGCGGCCGACCTGCCGGCTCTCGCGCCCCTCCTCGCCCCCGACGCGGGTATCCGGTTCTTGGTCACGCTTTCCGAACCCGCCCCCGACTCCGGCCACGCCGTGGGCGCCTACCGCGCCCTCGCCGCGGCGCTGCGCGCGGCCGGGCTCGCCCCTCCGCTCTGGATACGCAATACGGCGCGCACCGCGGTCAAGCCGGACACCAGCTTCCTCTCGCGACTGCTCGACGCCGCGCTCCTGACCGGAACCCTGCTGTGCGACGGCCTGGGCGATGTGGTGAGCATTGAGACGGAACCCGACCCGGTCCGCGCCACGCAACTCGCCTACAATGTCCTCCAGGGCGCCGGCACGCGCCAGTCAAAGACCGAGTTCGTCGCCTGCCCGTCCTGCGGCCGCACCCTCTTCGACCTCCAGACGACCACGCAGCGGATCCGGGCCAAAACCGGTCACCTCAAGGGGGTTAAGATCGCCATCATGGGTTGCATCGTCAACGGGCCCGGCGAGATGGCCGACGCCGATTTTGGCTACGTCGGGGGCGCTCCGGGCAAGATCAACCTCTACGTCGGCAAAACGTGCGTGCAGTACAATCTGCCCCAAAACGAGGCGGACGGGCGCCTGATCGCCCTCATCCGTGAACACGGCAAGTGGGTCGATCCTGTCGAGCCGGCCGCCGCCCCGGTATCGTAACACAGCCGTAACTTCGCCCGTTTCGAGGGGGATCCGTCCCCTGTAACGCATGGGTGACTACGACCCCTCAGGTGGCCGTTTTTGCCCCGCACACGTGGTCACGGACGCAACCCAAAAAACGAAAGACTTATGCGCAGCCAGCCTGTGAATAAGTTGGGAGAAAGTTGCTCTTGAAAGGCCATTTTGGATCCACGTTATTGCGCCTTCTTTGTCGTGCAGCCCCTCCGGCTCTGTTCCTTCATACGTTTCCGATTTTCACCTGCTTGGGTTTAGCTGAGCTCTAAATTATACCCCTGGTCATCAATTGTTTGGCGATGCTATTTTGCTTGCCCGCCAACCTGACTCCAGGCTCACCACTTTCTCGCTCGCCCTCGTGGGGTTTGTGATCGTAGACGTCTCCGAAGTTATCCGATTCGGCGT
>JAEUGZ010000262.1 GCA_016794725.1 Opitutaceae bacterium
CGTGATCGGCGTGGGAGACTGGATACGGTGCCGAAATGGATTCGGTTCCGGATTCGTTCGCCAAGCGCAACCGGCGCCGACGGAGCGGCGCCCTCCATCGGTGCGGCCTGCGACCATTCCTGGGGAAAGCGGCGGATCACCGCCGGGTGGATTGCGCCACCCCGGCAGCGACCTCAGGGTCGGTGCCGCCCATCTGGCGCCCGTCGCGGGTGCGCCCCTGGAGGGCGTCGCTCCGCCGACGCCGCGGGTTCGAACCTCGCGGCACACCGCCGCATCGTTGGCCGTGATCGGCGTGGGAGACTGGATACGGTGCCGAAATGGATTCGGTTCCGGATTCGTTCGCCAAGCGCAACCGGCGCCGGCGGAGCGGCGCCCTCCATCGGTGCGGCCTGCGGCCATTCCTGGGGAAAACGGCGGATCACCTCCGGGGTGTTGCGCCACCCCGGCAGCGACCTCAGGGTCGCTGCCGCCCATCTGGCGCCCGTCGCGGGTGCACCCCTGGAGGGCGTCGCTCCGCCGACGCCGGGGCGATTCTTCCTTCCAAGCAGAAACCGTCGCGCCGTCAGTTCGCCTTCCACACCACCTCGGCCCCCGGGCCGGTCTGGGTGTGGAGCACGTCCGGGCGGGTTCCGAACCGTTCCGCGTAGCCCGACGCCACCGCCGCCGCCTGGGCCGCGCCAAAGGCCGGCGAGGTCAGGGCCATGACCGCCCCGCCGAATCCGCCGCCCGTCAGACGCGCACCGTAGACGTTCAACCCGCCCGCGAGCATCTCGACCAGGTAGTCCAGCTCCGCGGTGCTGTTCTCAAAAAGACTCTGGGAGCTTTGATGCGAGGCGGTCAGCAGCCGTCCGGTCGTCGAAAGGTCGCCGCGGCGCAGGGCCTGTCGCGCCGATTCCACCCGTTCGATCTCATCGATGACGTGACGCGCCCGTTTGTAGCCCTCGGGGGACAGCCCCGGCCGGGCATGCTCGAGCTGCGCACCCTTCGCCTCCACCAGCAACCCGACCCCGAGTGCGCGCGCCGCCTCCATGCACTCGCGGTGACGCGACGCGTAGAGCCCGTCGACCAGCGCATGCTTGGTGTGCGTATTGAAGATCCAGAAGTGGGCGGTGGGGGGCAGCGGCACCGTCTCGAAACGGGGCCCCCGACAGTCGATGTACACCAGGTGGTCGCGTCGCCCAAAACCGGATACGCCCTGATCAAGGATGCCGCAGGGCACGCCGACAAAGTGATTTTCCGCGTGTTTGCCCACCTTGACCACGGTCTCGCGGTCCGGGTTGCTGCCCAGCAGGGCCTGAAACGCCAGCGCGGACGCGAGCTCGATCGCAGCGCTGCTCGACAGTCCCGCGCCCGCCGGAAGGTCGGACAGGGCGAGAAAATCAAACCCCTCCGGGCCCGGCAGACCAAACGCCGGCAGCGCCGCCAGCACGCCGAGCGGGTAGTTCACCCAGGACGCCGGACCGCTCTGGCGCACCAGCTCGCCGGCCGGCAGTGTCGTGATCTTGCCGGCAAATTCACTGAAGAAGCGGCGCACGCCGTCGTCCCGGCGCGCCGCGCCCACCCACACGCCGCGATTGATGGCGGCCCCGAGCACGCTGCCCCCATTGTAGTCGGTGTGGTTGCCGATGAACTCGATGCGTCCCGGGGCACGGGTCACCACCTCCGGCGGGCGGCCGTAGATCGTTTGAAACAAGGCAGTGAGTTTGGAGTGCATGGCGTAATCGGCCGGAAATGCTGTGTTTTCCCCGGCGGCGTCAATGGGTTTCCGTGCCTTGGACCGGTGCTCGCGGCAGCGGTGACGGGGGCTGCGTCCCTTCAAATCCCTCCGGCGGCACCCCGGTGCGGCCCTGTGTCACGAGGCGGAGAAGGTAGGAAAAGGCCTCAACCCGGCTCAGTCCCCGGTCCGCCATCAGTTGATCACACCGCTTGGCGAGTTGCCGGGCCATGACCTCAGCCTGGGCCGGCGCAGCCCCCAATCGCTGGCACATCGCAAGGAGCTGATCGTGCTCGGTCATAAGCGGACATCGTGCGTCACCGACGAACCAGAGGCAAGGGCCCAGAGTTCGGCCACCCGACTCCATCCGCTCCGGCCTCGGTTCCCTTAGCGCAACCATTCAAACGAGAAACCAAGAATTGACACGAACGAACACGAATCCGGAGTGAGATACGAGGAGTCGAGCACCTGAATTGACCTCACCAAAGAGTGAACCAATCCCTCGTAACTCTTGGTCCCTGTCTTCATTCGAGTAGATTCGTGGTTCAAATGCATGGTCCCGGCTTAGGAGCTCACGACCAGTTCGGCCGGAGTGTTTTCCGCCAGCGACAGCCTGGCCGCCGGGTCCCAGGCCGCCACCGTCAGCAGCGCAAAACCCACATATCCACCCTGACCATCGTCGACCGTGGTCCTGAGTTCCCCCACGCGCTTTGCTCCCTGAAAGAGGGGCAGACCGGGACCAACCGGGACAGGCCCCTTCCCCGCAACCGGCCGGAGCACGCGGCGCACCTGGGCGAACGCCTTCAGGCGCGCCACCGTCTCCTGGCCGAGATAACAGCCTTTGGTGTAGGAAATGGCGTCGTGCTCCAGGCCCCCCTCGTCCGCAAACTCGCCCGGCCCCACATCCTCCGGCACGCGAGCCAGGCCCTGGGCACTGCGCCAGCGCTCCGCTTGTGTCTTCGTCCAGGCGGGACCGGGCGGTTCGGCGACCGGAACTCCCGGGTCGTCGTGCAGCCATACCCCCCACCCGGCGCGGCGTCCCGATCCTCGCAACACCGCACCACCTTCAATCCTGCGGCCGCGGCCCGGTTCACAGTCGTCAGGCTCCGTCGCGCGCTCTGCCTGCTCTCCGTCCGTTCTCACCCCGTAGAACGCCAGGGCGGTCGCGCCCGCCGAGCGGTCCTCCAGCGCCACATCGTCCGCCACGAGGTAGGCCTCCAGCCGCGCGCACAGGGCCGGGCCGGAAAAACCTTCGCTGTAGATCCACAATTCCTGCGCGGACACGCGGAGAATCAGGCTGTCGCCCATCACTCGTCCCTTGGGGGTCAGCCACAATCCGTACGCCACGCCCCCGTCCGGCGTCTTGACCAGATTTTGGGTAAACTGCCCTTGTAGAAAAACTAATGCATCCTCACCGGTCACCCGAACCCAGGCGGCAGGTTGAAAACGGCTCCATCCGAGGAAATTTCGGAAATACTTCGCCATTTTATAATTTTGATCAGTAAAAAGTTACGCAAAACTAAGCCGTTTTCTGACGTGCTTCGAGTTGACGAAGATCGGTGTGCGTGTAATAGTAGCAACATCAGATTTTTCACTTCTCCCGCCTAGCGGGAGTTTTGGGGTAACTAAGAAAGCAAATGGCCGGTCGCTTAGGGGTAGGCGACCGGCCAACTTCTTTTTCAGGGTCGGCGGCTGTGGGCGCGTCGTGGATCGGACGCACCGGTCGGATCCGACGAATCCGAGGGATTCCTGCGCTGCCAGCCCCGGCTGACCAAGCTACTCCGACCCGGCCGGCGGCAGTCCTTCATACATCCGCGCCACCTCCAGGAGTAGCGCCTCCAACTGACGTTCGTACTCCACCGCCGGCAGGGTGCTCTTCTTCTGGCGGAGACGCTCAATCTCCTGCTCAAGGGCGTCGCGACGCTCCCGCTGGGCCGGGGTCAGCGACCGCTCCGGTCCGCTGGGCACGAGGTGCCCCTGGTGCGCGCGAAGGCCGTCGAGCGCCGCCCCGTCCTTGGCCTGCTTTATCGCCCGGGTGCCGCGGAACCACTCAGCCGGCGTTCCCAGGCCATCGCCCGTGTCGTCAATCAGCGCGTGTTCGCTCAGAAGTCGCCCCTCGTTGCGATAGAATTCCGCCGTGCGGTGGGACGCCCGGAGGAACGACTCCAGAAGCGAGGTCTGTCCGTCGCGATCAAGGTCCGCCTCGGGGTCCGCCACACTGTCGGCAAAGTACACGCCGAAGCGGGCGTAGTTGAGCTCGTACCCGCTGCGGGTGGCCACAATCACCACCCGTCCGGGTCGGGCCAGCTTGGCAAGAAACGGAGCGCTGCCCGAGGAGGCCACGACCACCGCCACGGGACGCAAGGCCGGCGCCAGCCAGGCCGATAGTTGTTCCGGCGTGAGATCGGGACCCCGGAGATTGAATTTGGCTTCCTTCCCGTCAAAGGAACCGTGCCCCACGAACACGACCCACAGCGGAGTCGGCCCGGCCGAGGCCTGGACTTGCTCCCCCAGCACCTGCTGGACGCGCTCCCCATCCGTCGTGCGCTCCGGCGTGGACGCAGTCCCTCCGATCACGGTGAGCCGACCCTCCGCCCGTTTGACCACCTGGGTCCAGCGCTCCTCTTGTCGCTGCAGGGCCTGCGCGTACTCCGCCTCCCCCGGCGCGCCGAGGATCAACACCACGGAGGGTCCGCCCGGCCCGTCGAGGCCAGGTATTGCCTCCGGCGCCGCGTGCATCAGGCGCCCACCCGCCAGCAGCCCAAAGATCAATCCCAGCCCCACCCGCAACCCCTGCCCCCACCCGCCGCAAGCCAGGTTCGCAGCTGCCCCTGCAGGGCAGCCCCTCGCGGGCGCGCCTGGCGTCGCTTCGTCCTCTTTCTTTCGAGAAGCCATTTCCGTTGGAGGCGGGGTCGCCGACCCCGCGGGGCATGCCGAGGCGCAACCGCCACCGGAAACGGAGGCGGGACTGCTGCGTCCCGTCGCGGTCTCGGCGAGGCCGCCTCCAACGGAAGAATCGGCATCGGTTTGTTGGAGGTGGGGTCTCTGACCCCGCGGGATGACGCGTGGCGCAACGGATTCGGTGGCTCGGAAGGCGGGTCCGGTCAGTCCCGTTGCGGCCTCGGCGAGGCCGCCTTCAACGGAAGGAAGATGGACGGCACTGTAGGCGGGGTCGCGGACCCCGCGGGAAGAGGCGTCGCACTCACGAAACAAAGCACGGGCGCAAGGCGCAGCCCTGCCGGGGCCACTTGCCCGCTCCGCCCAATCGCCTGCACCTTGAATGTCCCCGCTCATGGCAGTCCTTTCCGCCGGCGCAGGCCCCACTCGGCGGCAAGGCAGGCGAGAGCGAGGGCAAACATGGTCGGCGTGTGCCAGAGCGGCTCCGCCTTCAGCTCCATCACCGGCGCCCGGCGCTCGGGCAGGCGTCGGACAAAGGCATCGAGTGCCGACGCGGCCACCACCTCACCGCCTGTCTTGCGAGCCAGATCCTGAAGCAACGACACATTCGGCACCAGTGAACGAAACTCATCCGCCGCCAGGTCGGTGCTCCACCCGGTCTCGGCCCGGCCCAATTCGGCCCCCGCCTCGTTGACCACCACCGCACGGGCGCGATAGCCGCCATTGCGTCGGGGAACATAGGGAACCGCGTAGGCGCCCACCTCACCGGCCACCGGCTCCGCCCGGAGACGGATCGGAGCCACCCCCGTCGGCGCGTCGCCGGCGAAGAGCACGGGTTCCACTTCCACCGTGACCGCTGCCGTCTCCACCGGCTTGAAGCGCGCATCACGCACCCGCACGGTCAGCGCCACCGTGCCCTGCGTGTCCTCGGCCACCGGCTGTGACTCGATCTGCACGCGCTCCGGCACATCCGCCACCAGCCAGCGCGCCAATTGGCGCCACGCCTTGCCAAGCTGCTCCTGGCGGTCTGCATCGCGCGTGCCCCAACGCCAGAAGTCGCCTGCCAGCAGCGCTGCGGTTCGGCCGCGGCCAAAGCGTTGCACGACCAGCGCCGGCACCTCGTGACCCGCCTCGTCGCGTCCCGTCGCAATCGTGCTCGCCCCCGGCTTCACCCCGCGCACGCGGTTCACCACACGAAACGACGGCATCGCCTCAATCCGCGCCCGTTCACGGTCTTCGGTCTCATGCAGTCGGGCCCAGGCCTGCAGCCAGCCCTCGCGGGCGAGTTGGAACTGCACCGGCACCGGCGCGGTCTCGGCCACCGATTCGTCACCGCGGTCCAAATACACCGGAAGCAGGTCCCCGACCGGGGTGCGATGGTACCCGCCTTCGCGGAATGACTCCATGCCCCCGAGCATGAGAAAGCCGCCCCCGCGCTCCGAAACAAAGGTCTGCAGGACCTGCGCCTGGTCGGCGGAGAAGAAACCGGCCTCGACGTCGTCCAGGATCACGGCGTGATACCCGTACAGGTCCTCCGCCGCCCGGGGAAACCCCTGACGGAGCTCCAGTTCGTCCTTCGTGTTCAACCGGACCAGCACCGGCTCGTCGTAGCGCTGCACCTCCTCCGCCGCCTGGTTGCCAAAGCCGCGATAGAGCGGGTTGCTGGTCTCGCCCCCGCGGCCGAGGAAATCGAACTTGGGTTCGCGCTTGGCCACGCGGATCAGCGCCACGAGGTCGAGTTGGTGATCCTCCGACAAGGCGCGGTTGAGAAACTTGAACTCCCAGTTGGGACGGCCGGCAACGTAGAGAATGCGGAAGGGACCCTTGCCGCGATCCACCGCCAGCACGCGCTGGTTGTTGGCCTGGGTCGCCTCCTCATCCTGGGTGACTTCCGCCGCCGCCCCGGTCTCGGCTTTCACCTCCAGGCGATAGAAGGTGAGTCCGTTCGCCTCCGGCTTGAGTCGGAATCGGAAGGGCTGCACGTCCCCGTCCGCTCCGCCGGTCTGCGACGACTCGGTCACAGTCTTGCCTTCCGTATCCACGAGTCGCAGCGCCACGCGGTCGCCCCGAAATCCGGACACGGCCACATCCGCCTGCACCGCCACCGGGGCATCCTCAAACGCCGCCTGGCTGACGTTGACCTGCTGGACCGAGAGGTCACGCACGGGCTGGGTGCGGCCCACGACCACAGGGTACACGGGCGGCAGGCCTTCCCAGGTCGGCGGGGCCCCGCGCACATCGGTCGCATTGCCATCGGTGAAGACAAGAATGCCGGCCAGAGGGCGCCCCTGAAATCGCTGCTGCACCGCCCGCAGGGCCCCCGCCAGGCCGGAGGCGCGACCCGAGAAATCAAGTTCGCGAAAATCCGCCGTGCCATGCAGACGTGCATCAAAGAGGTACCGGCGCACATCAAACGCGCGCGCCAGATCGGTCTGCCAGCCGCTTTCCGCCGGAGAGACCTGAGTCCGGAGGACCTCCCCCCGCGAAAGCGTCGCGCCCCGGTCCTTCACCTGCAGGCCCTGGCTGTTGTCCACGACCACGGCGAACAGATTGGCTCCATCGCGGGCCCGCGACGATACCCAGAGCGGTTCCAGCAGGCAGGCGGCCAGCGCGGCGATGCCCGTCAGCTTCAGCGTGAAACAGGTCCAGCGCCACCCGGGCGACACCGGAGCACGCCGGTAACTCCAGGCCAGGCCCACGGCCACCGCCACGAGTCCCGCGGCGACGGGCAGGACCCACTGGGGCGAAGAAAAGGTCAGCGTGGCCAGTCCCATCGTGCTCACTTGTCCTTCCCCAGGTCCTCATAGTAGCGACGCACCGGCTCGGCAAACCGCGCCGGCACGGGGTCGCGGTCAACCGGGGCCAGGGGATCGTTTGCCTGGCGACGCGACAGCTCCGTGCCGATCTTCGCCTTGACCTCGACGAGGGGACGAAGGATGTCGGCCTTGACCACCGCCCAGTCGGGCTTCTTCAGGTTGCGACGGTACTCCTGGCGGAAGAGTCGGGCCCGCTCGCGCGCGCCGGCCACGGCATTGCGCAGTTCGGGCTGGTCGAGCACCTCCTCCACATCGCGGAGGCGTTCCGTCCAGTCGGCAAAGTCATCGCCCGTCAAAGGTCCACCGTATCCTCCCACTCCTCCGCGTCCGGTCCTTGCCCCGGTTTGTCCCCGCTCGGCCGGAGGCAACAGGGAATCGAGATCGAGCCCGGGGGCACCGGCCGCCCCGCCGCTGCCCGGCTGACCTGCCGCCGCCGTGCGCTCGGCTCCGGCACCGCGCGGTCCGGGAGCAGAGTCGCGCCCGGCTGTATCGCCCTCCGCCTGCCCGGGCCGCCCGCGACGTCCCTGCGGAGGCGCATCGCCCGGCTGGTTGCCCGGTCCTGTCTGTCCCGAAGCAGGTCCGGAGAGGGGCGCCGGCTCACCCGCGGCCAGCTCCTGTCCGGACGTGGCGGGTGAACCCCCGCCCTCGCTTGAAGGAGCCGGACGCTCCGCCGCCTGGGCCTGACGGGCCTCCTGGTCGAGTTGGTCCGTGATCGCCTGCAATTCAGACTGCGCCAGGCGCAGCGCCTCTGCATCATCACCCAACACCCGCTCCGCCGCCCGTTCGACGCCGCGGCGAAGTTCATCGACGCTGGAACGCGCCTGCCGTTCGGCATCGCGCGCCTGGGGAACGAGTCCCTCCTTCAGCAGTTCCGACGAGAGGTCAAACATGCGGGTGCCTTCCTCTCCGTTCTCCGCCTGAAGTCGGTCATAGAGGGCGCGTGTCATGCGGCCGGAATCCATCAGGTCGCGACGCAACGCCTTGGCGGCGGAGGCGTCATCCTGGTTGACCTTGCGCAGGCTGTCATAGAGTTCCCGTGACACCAGTGGCTCCGAAGTCTCGGCCTGCGAGGAAAGCTGCGTAGTCCGTTCCATCAGGTCCTGCACGCGCTTCTGCTGCGCCTCCAGCGCGCGTCCCATCTGTTCTCGCTCCGGTGAGTCGCTCAGCGACTTGCGGCGCGGATCCTCCAGGCCCTCGAGTTTCTGGGCGAGTTCAGACTGGGTCTGCGCCACGTCCCGGGCCTGGCCGCGCAAATCGCGCAGTTCCTCCTCAAACTGGCTCGAGTTTTCCTTCCTAAGATCGTCCCGCATTTGCTGGAGCTGCCGCTGGGCGCGGGTGCCGGACGCCACCGCCTGCGCAAGCGATCCTTCAGCAGTGGCATCCGCCGCCCGCTGCACGTCCTGGCGCGTTTCGTCCAGCTGACGGCGCTCGTCGGCGAGCCGGGACTGGTTCTCCGGCCGGTCCATACGCTGCTGGAGTTCATCCACGTCGGCCAACATCTCGCGCTGCTCGTCCTGCAGGCGCTTCAACTCGCGTCTCACCTCCTCCCGCTCCTTCTCGGTCTTCGCCTCCTGCAGCGCGCTCTGCAGCTCCTTGAGGCGCTCGTTCACTTCCTGCTGGCGCTGGGCCAGTTCCTGGAGGCGGTTCATCACCTGGAGCTGCTCCTTTCGCTCCGATGTCGCCGGAGCCTTGGCATCGCGGCGCGTTTCATACCGGTTCTCGGTCTGCGCCAGATCGAGTTGGTCCACCTGCCGCTGGTTCATCTGGCCGCCACCCTGGCCGCGGCTGCGACTGCGGGAACGGGACACCGAAGTCTCGCGCTGCTGCAACTTCAGCAGCGCCTGCAGCGCCGCTTGTTCGGCGGTGAGCGCCCCCTGCAAGGGTTCGGGGGAATCCACGGCATCGTTGAGTTTGCTCGCGGCGGTCTCCATGGCCGAGGTCAGGCTGTCCCAAAGCGCGGTGAAGCGCGGGGACGTCACCCGTTCCGCCGCCGCCTGAGCCTGGGTCAAGGCCTCCACCTGCGAATCGCGAACCACTTTGGCGTCCGCCGCGTAGGTGGCGCGGTCGGGGTCGCGCTGCAGCTTCCAGGTCGCCGCCAGGATCTGCTTCTGCAGCTCGGTGAGGCGCTGCGATCCGCCCTGCTGGGCCTCGCCACCCTCCTGCTCACCCATGCCGCTCTCCTCCCGAAACGCTTCGTCAAACGGGCGCACTTCGGCAAAATAGAGATCGCTGCGCGTGCGTCGCACCTGTCCATCCGGGCCGATGTCGTCCGCCCAGACGTACCACGACACCAGTTCATCGGGTTTTACCGCCAGGTCCTCCAGCGAAAGCAGGTGACGAAACGCCAGGCGCTCGCGGGCCTTGAGGTCCCGGCCCAACTCAATCTCACGCGTCTCGCCCTCGCCATGGGTGTAGGCGAGGCCGTACCGGGGAGAACCAAAGTCATCCCACAGCGTGCCCTCAAAGCGCACTTCCTCGATCGCCGAAGGGCGAATGTCACCGCGGGGAGATACCAGACGGATCTCGGGGCGGCGGTTGGGTTGCACATCGATGACCAACTGCGTCGCAGTCCGGTTCTTTCGCCCCTCCGCGTCGACCAGTTCGACATCATAGGTCTGGCTCCGGCTGAGCAGCCGGGAAGGCAGCAACCCCTGCGCCTTGCCCGGTTCCAGGGTCAGCGCCAGCACTTCTTTTTCGCCGGTCCGGCCGACGAGGCGAGCCGAGGTCACCGGCTTGTTGAGCTGGAGCGCGAGGTCCAGGCGGGTGCCTTCGACGGCGCTGATGCGCCGGGTGTCCTCGACGCGGCGCACCGCCTGGGCGGTGTAGGTTGGATACGTGAGCGTGGCATCCGCGCGCACCAGTCGGGGATGCTCAAACACCCGGACCCGATAATCGGGGGAGCGTTCGCCACCTTGGACGACATGGTAGGTGAAGGACTCGGTAACCTCCGACACGGTGCCGCCAAACGTGGGATCAGCCAGGCTCTTCACCAGGGGCAGCGTGCGCGCCGGTTGGTTGGGCTGCTCGATCACCAGGTCCACGCCGGCCGGCACGCGGCCGCCAAAGGTGGCCATGACCACGAGGCTCTCCCCTTTCTCGACTTCGGTATCACCCGGTGAGACGGTCATCCCATCCGCAACGACCCGCACACCGGGCGGCGCCGGTTTCGGAGCCAGACGATGCACCTGGAGCAGTCCCACGCAAAAGAGTCCGAAGGCACCCACCTGCAGCACCGTGCCAAGGACCAAGCGCCGGCGCGGCTCCACCTGGATCCACTGGCGTTCCTGGCAGTGCCGAACTGCATCCTCCACCAAACGGGCGCGCAGATAACTGGATTCTGCCGAGGCCTCCCGTGGGGGTTGCACCGCCGTGAGCAGGAGTCCGTTGAGATCGGGAAACCGGCGTTCAAGGCGTTCAGCCAGGCGACGCAAATCGGGTTGCACAGTGGCTGCTCGGATCACCCAGATCACGGATACGGTCGTCGCCAGGGCGGCGAGGACCGGAAGGGTCAGCCCGGAGGCCACCCCGCTGGCGCGATGCAGGAGCACCGCCGCCACGGCCAGCAGCGTCCCAGCGCACCAGGTCAGCGCGAGGCGGGTGAGCAATCGCCGCTGGATCTCGCGTCGCGCGATCCGCAACAACCGGCTGTGCAGGAACGGGTCCATCAGGGTGTCACTCCTTCCTCCATCACGGCGGCGCGGCGCGCCCGCGCCGCGACCAGGGATTCAACCACCACGACCAGCAGCGTGGCCCCGATGAACCAACGCCACAACTTCTGCCGGCCCTCGGCCTCCAGCGCGGGCAGGTCCACACGGGCACGGTCGCGGCTCGAAGGCATCTCCGGGGCTTTGAGTCGAAGTCCGCGCTGCTCCAGTTCCTCGGGCGACAGCGGCTCGGTCCGCGTTTCGCCGGGATCCAGCCCCACGCTGATGCGCGCGTCGCCGCGGGTTCCGGAAAACAAGTACAGGCCGGGCTCCGTCGTGCCCTCGAAGCGCGTCGCTCCGGTCGGCAGCGGCTCGCTCGGCCCGCCGGGACGCGTGACCCGCGTCAGGCCAAGCGCCGGGTCGAGCAGGATGGGGTCGCCAACGGTGACACCGGGTGCATCGGTTCGCACGACGCCGCTCGACTCGAGCAGTGACCATAGCAGTGGCACAAACTTTGAAGACACGCCGAGTTGGCTGTCCGCCGGATGCCAGCCCGAGGTGAGCAGCCAGACCGAGCCTTGCCCGAGCGGAACCTGCAGCAGGGCGGGATCACCCGTGTCGAAGCGGGCGAGCACGCGCGCTCCCGAAATCGACGCCGGATCCAACACGCGATGAGACCAGACGTGGATCTTGGTAAAGTCGCCGAAGCGCGGGTCGGCGAACGGCGCAAACACAGGATGCTGGAAATCGATCTCACCCCACATCGCATAGCGGGACGCCTTCTCCTCGCGCACCGCATCGATTCGCCCGCCGAGCCAGACCACCCAGGCGCGAGCCGCCTCGGTGGATTTTGGAACGAGGAGGAGGCTCTTTCCAGCCTGTACCTCCGCCCGCAGGGTGTCGGCGACCGTTCCAACCAATGGGTCACTCGCCACCACCCAGGCCGCCTCGCGCAGCGAGGTAGTATCGACGGTTTCCGTACGCAGGGGCTTCAGGCGAAACTCCCAGCGCGCGTTGGCCGGCAGCGCCCGCTTCAGGAAATAAAGGGGCTGGCCCGCGTCGGCCGCCTGCTCCTGTCCCACATAAAGAACCGGCACGACGCGACGCTCCGTGTCCGTGACCCAGACGGTGTTGTCGAAGGGATGGGCGTCGCCCCGCAGGGTGATCCGATTCAGTCCGGCGGCGGGACGCGGTGGCAGGGTGACGAGACGGCTCTGCCCAGCCGGCACGTAGGCTTCCACCTGGCCACCGGATGCAGCTTCCCCGGACGGCTGCGTCCATCCCACGGTGAAGCGCTCACTGGTGGCATCGAGCGAGTTGCTCACCCGAACCCGCACGGGAGCGCCGTCCACCGTCTCGGATTCGGCGGAGGTGACCACCGCCTGCATACCAGCATTGCCCGCCGGCCGCACCACCACCGGCTCGACGCGAACCAGCACCTCCGACGGCCACTCAAACGCCTGCAGGGCGTCGAGGCGCGCTCCGGATTGCAGGTCGCTCACCAGCACCACCTCGCGCACGCCATCGCGCTCCGCCTGCACCGGTTCCTCAGTCAACGCCTCCGCCGCCGCGATCAGTGCCTGACCCAGGTGCGTGGCCTCCCACCCGGGGGGCGCACGCTCGAGACGCTGCCGCACCACTGCGGCACGATCCGACGCGGGCAGCGACGCACCCTCGGAGAAACTGAGCAAGACCGTGGGCACGCGAGCGAAAGCGATCACCGCGATCCGATCGGCCGGCGCGGCTGCGCGGACGAGTGCATCGACCTTCTCCAACGCCGCCGCCCAGGCGCCGTCACGCCGCAAACTGGCGCTGCGATCCACCAGAATGACCTGGCGGCGGATCCGTCCGCCCGCCGCCGATGCCTGATCGGCCTCCTTGAGGAAAGGCCGGGCAAAGCCAAACGCCAGCAGTGCCAGCGCCAGGCAGCGCAGCGCAAGCAGCAGCCAGTGCTCAAGCCGGTTCCGCTTGGTCAGCCGCGGCGTCGTCGGCACGAGGAACATGAGCGACGGGAACCGCATCCGCTGGCGCGGGGTGCGGCGCGCGAGATGAAAAAGGATCGGCAGCGACAAAGCCGCCAACCCCGCCAGGAACAGGGGCGCGAGGAAACTCACGGCCGGCGTCCTCCTCCCGCGCGCGCCCCGCGGACGGACTTGTGACGTTGCTGACGCGTCTTGAGAAAGGCGAACAACGCGAGTTCCAGCGGCTCATCGGTCGCCAACCGATGGTGCCCAATGCCCTGGCGCTCGCAGAGCCGTCGCACCGCCTCGGTGTGGGCCGCGAAACGCTCCCGGTAACCGACGCGCGCCACCTCGGGATCGACAAACAGCGTGCGCGCGGTCTCCAGGTCCTCGAAGAGCAGCGGAGCGTCAAAGGACAGGGACGCCTCCGAAGGGTCGACGAGGTGGAACACGAGGATCTCGTGACCGCAGGTCGCCAGGGTCGTCAGGCTCGACTCCAGTCGGTCGAGAGGAGCGAGAAAATCGGATACGAGCACGAGCAGCCCGCGTTTGCGGACGAGGGCGAGCATGTGTTCAAGCGGGGCCACCAGGTCGGTGGTCTTGCCCTCGGCTGGTTTGTCCAGCGCAAGAAAGAGCTGGCGCAGGTGGGTGGAGCGGGCCCGCGCCGGCAGGTACTCGCGCACCCGCTCGTCGAAGGTCATGAGACCGACGGCATCCCCTTGTTTGTGGAGAAATTGCGCCAGCGTTGCCGCAAGCGTCGTCCCGTAGTCGGCCTTGGTGATGCCGGCCGAACCGTAGTCCATGGACCGGCTGCGATCGACCAGAAGATGGCAGCGCAGATTGGTCTCATCCTCGAACTTCTTGATGTAAACCCGGTCCGATCGCGCCAACACCCGCCAGTCGACATACCGCGGGTCATCGCCGGATGAATACGGACGGTACTCGGTGAACTCCGCCGAGAACCCGTGGTAAGGCGAGCGGTGCAGGCCGTTCCAGAATCCCTCCACCACGACCCGCGCCCGCAGTTCCAGGCTGCCGATGCGCATCAGCGCCCGCGGATCGATGTACCCACGCCGGACGGTCCCAGCGGCGGACGAAGTCGTCGTACCCGTCATGGGCCCGCCCCTCCGTTGGAGGTGGCCTCGCTGAGGCCCCGACGGGCCCCCGGCCCGCCTTCCGCACCGTTGATTCTGTTGCGCCGCGCTCCCTCCCGCGGGGTCGACGACCCCACCTCCAACAAACCCTCGCTAGCCCCTCCGTTGGAGGTGGCCTCGCTGAGGCCGCGACGGGCCCCCGGCCCGCCTTCCGCGCCGTTGATTCTGTTGCGCCACGCTCCCTCCCGCGGGGTCGGCGACCCCACCTCCAACAAACCCACGCCGGCGCCTCCGTTGGAGGTGGGCGGAATTGCGCCCGGCGGGACACCCGTCACCGCTCCGCCTGCGGTGTGTCGGATGCTGCAGGATCCCTCCGGCGGGG
>JAEUGZ010000014.1 GCA_016794725.1 Opitutaceae bacterium
CACCCTTGGAAGTGATGAGAAGGACCACCAGCAGCGCGAGTTGGTCGCCGAGGTGGAACGGCGTGTCGGTGGCCTGGGCGATGAACAGCGCGGCCATGGTCAGGTAGATACACGTGCCGTCGAGATTGAAGGAGTAGCCGGAGGGCACCACGACGCCGACCACCGAGCGCGAGCACCCGACCTTTTCCAACTTCTGCATGAGCCCGGGCAGCGCGGACTCGGAGGAGGAGGTGCCGAGCACGATGAGCAGTTCCTCCCGGATGGTGCGCAGAATGCCCCAGAGGCTGAAACCGGTGAATCGGCAGATGAGTCCCAGTCCCCCGAAAATGAACAAGGCGCAGGTCAGGTAGACGCAGGCCATGAGCGAGCCGAGCTGGACGAGGGCGCCAATCCCGTACTTGCCGATGGTGAAGGCCATGGCGCCGAAGGCGGCGACCGGCGCGACCTTGGTGACATAACCAACCATGCCGAAGAAGACGCGGGCGACGTCGTGCAGCAGGGTCATGATCGGCCGTCCATGTTCGCCGAGGTGACTCAGGGCGAGGCCGAAGAGCAGGGCGAGCAGCAGCACTTGCAGGATTTCGCCGTGAGCGAAAGCGCCGACAAATGTGTTCGGGATGATATTGAGAAGAAAGTCCACCGTGCTCAGGTGCTCGGCCGCCTGAGCGTAGCTGGCCACGGCTTTGGCGTCGAGCGAGGCCACGTTGGCGTGAATGCCGACTCCGGGCTGGAAGACATTTGCCACCACCAGGCCGATGATGAGCGCCAGGGTGGTCACGATTTCGAAGTAGAGCACCGCCTTGCCGCCGACCCGGCCGATCTTCTTGAGGTCGCCCATGCCCGCAAATCCGACCACCACCGTGGTGAAGATGATCGGGGCGATTAGCATTCGCATCAACTTGATGAATGCATCGCCGAGCGGCTTCATCTTTTCGCCCAGCACCGGATCAAAGTACCCCAGGACCACGCCGATCACGATGGCGATCAGCACCTGCAGGTAGAGGGAGTTCCGTAACGACTTGACAGGCGCGGCTGAGGCGGGGTCGCTCATGGACTGAAGCAGGCCGACCCCTGCGTGCTAGTCAAAGCCAACCTCGCAGTGTTTTGGTTTCCCGCTCCCTTTCGCGTGACCCAGATGCCAGCCGGTAGAGACAAGCTGAATGCAGATTCAGGGTTCCGGCGCCGGCGGGCCTGCCAGATCCCAATCATCCGAGCGGAACGGTGAGGCCGGCAGCCCGGAGGAGCTGATCAACGACGCAGAAGCGGGGTTGTCCTCCCAGGCGTAGCGGACGGCAACGGGTGATGGCACCTGGGGGCACTGCACGAGGACGGTGTCGCCTTCAATACGGGCGGTAGCGGGGAAGAACCGACGGTCGCTACCTGCGAGCTGGAACCCCTGCAAAGACCCACCCGGGCGAACGGCGAGGCCCCCTCGTCCCGGGAGGAACGAAACGCGCATGCCACCCTCGCCTTCGGTGCGGGCACGTTGAAACAGGGGACTCAATCGGGTTTCTCCCGGCTGACCATAGACCAGTGCCTCGGCGGCGAGGGCGAGCCGCCGGCCCACCTCGGCCTTGGCGCGCGGGTGCAAGTCCTTTGGGTCACCCACGTCGATGGTCACGATCATCTCCGTGCCCGGGACGGAGCGGCTCAGCAACTGGGCTTCGCGCACCTCCGGCCAGCGACTGTTGAGACGGCCGATGTTGGGCAGTTGCACAAAGATGAAGGGCAGCTCGCGTCCCCACGTGGCGCGCCAGGACTTGATCATGGCGGGAAACAGCGTGCGATATTCGAGCCCGCGCCCGGCGTTGCCCTCGCCTTGGTACCAGGCCACGCCGGCGATGGCGAACGGCGCGAGGGGGGCGATCATGGCGTTGTAGAGCGCCACCGGGGCATATTGTGAATTGGGGGCGATGCGTACCCGGGGTTCGGTTGGGGCGGCCCCGCCACGGGCGGCGGCCTCGGCGGCCTTCTGTCGCCATTCGGACAGCAGCCGGTCCTTGTTGGCCTCGAATTCAGCGGTGAGCCTGGGCAGGTCCGCCAGCGCCTGCTGCCACCGGTCGAGGATCGGCTGGAGTGCCGGATCGGAGGCGAGGGCTTCGCGAGGCGTCCACGCCTCCGCCTTGGTGCCGCCCCAGGAACTGTGAATCAGACCGACCGGACTCTTGCGTCCCTCCTGCAGCTGCACGCCCAGGTAGTAGGCCACGGCGGAAAAGGTCCGGGCGGTCTCGGGCGTGCACTCCACCCAGCGCCCCAGCACCTCTTCCAGTGGTTTTTCCTCCGAGGCTTTGCGCTGGACGGTGAATAGACGCAGCGAAGGACGGTGAGCGGCGGCGAGCGCCTCGGCCGCCTGGGATTCTCCGGAGAGGGCGAAGGTCATGTTCGACTGTCCCGAACAGAGCCAGACCTCTCCGACCAACACGTTTTTCAGGACGAGCCGATTGCGTCCCGTGACGATCACCTCGAGCGGCCCGCCGGCGGCGAGGGGATCGAGCCGGACGTGCCAGGTACCGTCCACTCCGGTCTGAGTCTCCCCCTTCCGCTCCCCAGCCTCCACCTGGATTCGTTCACCTGGAGTCGCCCAGCCCCAGAAGGGCAGGGGTTGTCCCGCTTGAAGCACCATATTGCTGCCCAGGATGGCGGGAAGCCTGACTTCGGCCTGCAACGGGGAGCCCAGCCGGGCGGCCAGGCAGCCCACCAGAAACGCAAAGGACCATCGACGAGCCAAGGGCATGTGACTTTATTTCATAATTATCAACTCCGGTCAAGCCGGCGAGGGAGGATCGGGCCGGGTGGCGTTAATTTCCATGGACCAGAGCGATCCACCGTTGCGCAAACGGCAAACCCCGATTCTGTGCCCATTTCGAGGCCGCCATGTGGATTGTCCGATTTGCTCTGCGCTACAAGTACTCGATCGCAGTCCTGGCGATCGGGATCTTCCTGTTCGGACTGCTCTCCGGGCGACACATGTCGACCGACATCATGCCGCAGGTGGACAGCCCGGAGATCCTGCTCGTCTGGACCTACGGGGGCCTGAACGCCAAGGAGATGGCGGCGAAGCTCACGTCATTTTCGGAGACGGCGACGCTGAACAATGTCGATGACCTGGTTGAGGTGCGCTCCGAGACCTCGAACGGTGTGGCGCTCGTCAAGTTGCGTTTCCAGCCGTATGTGGAGCCGGAGCTCGCGCTGGCGCAGGTGACCGGAGTGTCCCAGACCATCCTCCGCCGCATGCCGCCGGGCACGACTCCACCGCTGATCGTCCGCACGAGTCCCTCCAGCGTACCGATTCTGCAACTGGTGATTTCATCGGATGCGCTCACCGACGCGGCGCTCTATGACTGGGCCCGGCTGGCGTTGCGCGGCCAGGTCCAGAGCATTCCGGGCATCCGGCTCTCGCTCCCCTACGGTGGTGCGGCGCGTCAGATCATGGTGGACCTGCGTCCTCAGGCGCTGAATGCCTACGGCCTGTCCGCCTCGGATGTGGCGCGGGCGATCGGGGCGCAGAACCTGACCCTTCCCTCCGGCACGATCCGGGAGGGCGGCCGCGAAATGACGGTGGCGGTGAA
>JAEUGZ010000017.1 GCA_016794725.1 Opitutaceae bacterium
TGGCGGGTGCGCGGTGCCGGAGGGAGTCCGACGCTGAGTACGCGTTGGTGCAGCGGTTTGGCCGTCGCACTGGCTACGGTGGTGCTTCCCTTTGACCGCGAGGGTGGGTCGAGACCGAGGAAGTGTTTGACGCGTGCACCCAGGCTCGTGGGTTTCGGGGTGGAGTCGGGAGACGGATGGGCCTCTTTGGGCGCAAGATTGGCAATGTTTCCGGGGATCATGGGATCAGGGAGACGCGGGGATGAGGATCCGAACGGGCCACAGATCGCAGGACGGTAGCTCGGCGCGAGGGCAAACCCGCGTCACTCACCCGAACGGGTCGAGTCGGCACCGGACCTGGGATTCTTGCGTCGCTCGCGGCGCAGACTCGCAACCGGCCGGTTCCTCCGCTGACACTGGAAGCCACGTGAACCGAAACCGTTTCCTCGTTGCCTCGATTGCCTGTAGCCTGCTCGGTCTGGCTGCGTTTGTCACCGGATGTGGTCGGCGCGAGACCACCGTTGAACGCGGCAATCGGGACGGGATCCTGCATGTCAGCATCGGCGCGGAGCCCGCCGATCTGGATCCTCAGACCGTGACCGGTACTGGGGACGCCAAGATCATCCAGACGCTGTTTGACCCCCTGGTGGGATTCGAACCCGTGACGCTCAAACCCGTGCCGGCGCTGGCGGAGCGCTGGGACGTGTCGGATGACGGACTGAACTACACCTTTCACCTTCGGGCCGCAGCGCGGTGGTCGAACGGCGACCCGCTCACGGCTCAGGACGTCGTTGACTCATGGCGACGCATTCTCACGCCAGCCCTGGGTGCCGAGTATTCCTATTTCCTTTACCTCCTGCGGGGGGCCGAGGCTTTTCATAAGGGACAGACGAGCGACTTTTCAACCGTGGGCGTGCGCGCCCGGGATCCGCAGACGCTGGAGGTGACTCTGGCCCATCCTGCGCCCTACTTTCTGCAGGTGCTTCTCAATTCACCCTGGCGACCCGTGCACCTGCGTTCGATTTCAGCGGTGGGCAATCCCTACCTCCGTGGCACCAAGTGGACGCTGCCGGGTGCGCTGGTCAGCAGTGGGCCCTTTGTGTTGAAGGAGTGGTCGCTCAACCGACGGGTCGTGGTCGAGAAATCCTCCACCTATTGGGACCGCGACCGGGTTCGCCTCCATGCTGTGCATTTTTATCCCTTCGATGACATCGACGCCGAGGAGCGCGCCTATCGAACGGGCCAGCTCCACATCACCTGGGCGGTGCCGCTCTCCAAGATTCTGCCGCTGCAGCGGGAACGGTCGCCCGCCCTCCGCATTGATCCTCTACTGGGAACCTACTTCTTCCGGCTCAATGTCCAGCGTGCTCCGCTCACCGACGTGCGTATCCGTCGTGCCTTGGCGCTCGCCATCGACCGGGATGCGATCGCCGGCAGGATCCTCCCCGGCGGTCGCCAGCCCGCCACCACCTTTGTTCCCCCGCTGCTGGATGGGTACACGCCGCCGTTGCGTTCGGCCTACGATCCTGCCGCGGCGCGCCAGCTCCTCATCGATGCCGGTCATCCAGGCGGTCGGGGACTACCGCCGATTGAACTGCTCTACAACAATTCGGAGATTCTCCGCCTGGTGGCGGAGGCCGTTCAGCAGATGTGGAGTCACGAATTGGGAGTGCAGGTGAGGCTCTTCAATCAGGAGCGAAAGACCGTTTTTGCCAGCCGCCGGTCCGGGACGTATCAGGTGGTCCTGGGAAGCTGGACCGCCGATTACCTTGATGCCACGACCTTCCTCGACATGTGGCGGAGTGACTCTGGCAACAACCAGACGGGCTGGTCCGATCCCGCCTATGATGCCCTTTCAAATCAGGCCAACACGATGGCGGACCCCGTCGCCCGTGCCGCCGTGCTCGCGCAGGCAGAAAGCAAGGTCCTCGACTCGGCGGCCATCATCCCCGTCTATTTTGACACCCACGTGTACCTGCTCCATCCCGCAGTTCGCGGCTGGCAGCCAACCCCGATGGAGCACTCCGACTATCGGTACGTGTCGATCGAGCCATAGCGCGAGACGAGGTCGCCTTCTGGTCGAAGTGGGGTCGCCAACCCCGCGGGATTGGTGTCGCGGGAAGAAGTCAGGCAACGGAAGCGGGACCGGCCGGTCCCGTCGCGACCTCACTGAGACCGCCTCCAGCGGCAGCGCGGGCGATTTCTCGCGCACGGTCCTTCCGTTGACGGGCGTGCTCGGTCGGCGGGTTACTTCGGCTTCGTGGTCAGCTCGAAGGTGTCGGTGCGGAAAGGAGTCACCGGCAGTCCGTCGGTTGAATACAGATTGCAGACGGGATTGTCGGACCAGGCGTAGCGCACGGCGACGGGTGCCGTGACCCCGGTAGCGGTCAGCTCCACCTTGTTGGGCGCGAGGATCTTGCCGGTTGCCCAGTGCCAGACCCGGTCGGCGCCGCAGAGGGCGAAGCCCTTGACTTCAGGAACGTCGAACGCGCGCAGGGTGCCTCCGAAACAGTCAAGGGTCACGACCGCGCGATTCTCGGCAAATTCGACCGACTTGTACTCGGGACTGCGGTACGGAAACTTGAGGCCGTAGTCCTTGACCAGCGCCCAACGGACGAGCCGGGAGGCGACGTCGTATTTATTGCGCGGATGAATGTCGCGTGCTTCGCCGAGGTCGATGATGACGGCCTGTCCCGTGTTGGGGAGGGCGAGAGTCTTGGTCTGTGCTTCACGCAGTTCCGCCCAGTCACTCTCGCCCGGTTCATCCTTGTAGGCTTTGAAGTCGGCGAGCTGCACCCAGTAGAAGGAAAAGTCGCCCTGTCCCCACTCCTTGCGCCACTCGGTGATCATGAAAGGAAAGAGCTCGGCGTATTCGACAGCACGACTGGCGTTGGATTCGCCCTGATACCAGATCACGCCTTTCATTCCGTAGCCGAGGGTGGGGTTGACCACGCCGGCAAATATGTTTCCCGGTCGGGAGTTGCCGGTCAGCCAGGATTGGGGACGTGCCGGCGCGGGCTTTTTCTCCGCTTTGGCCGCAGCCGCCGCAGCTTCCCACTTCGCCACCGAGGCCTCATATTCCGCCTTTCCTTCGGGGGAGAGGAGCTGGGTTTCCCGCTTCACCGTCGACTCCATCAGACCTTTGAGCCGCGCTTCCTGATCGAGCGTGGTGCGGCGTATCCAGGCTTCCGCGGCGGATCCACCCCACGCATTGTCGATCAGGCCGACCGGGACCCCGAGGATCTCGTGCAGGTAGCGACCGTAGAGAAAACCCACCGCGCTGAAGCTCTTCACGGACTCCGGCGTCGCCGCTTCCCAGGCACCTTTGAAGTCACTCTGCAGCTCCTGAGTGCCCACCTGGGGTACCGAGATCAGGCGGATGAGCGGATGACGCGAAGCGGCTCCCTCGATGTCGCCGGTGTAGGTCTGTCCGAGGGACCACGCCATATTCGACTGGCCGGAGCACATCCAGACTTCGCCCACGAGAACATCCTGCACCACGCGGGTGGTGGAACCGGCGATTTTGAGGGTTTGCGGACTCGGGTTTGCCGGTGCGGCCGCCAGCTTGACCTGCCAGCGCCCGTCGTCGCCGGCCTTCCCGGAATACACCTGGCCGGCAAATGTGACCGAAATGGCCGTGCCGGGTGTGTCCCAGCCCCAGATCGGATTCGCCTGCTTTTGCTGCAGGACCATGTGATCGCCGATGATGGCGGGCAGTTTCAACTCGGCCCGAAGCAGGGGGCTGAGCAAGAATGCGCAGAAGAGCGAGAGGTGGACGATTTTCATAGGGTATCGGGGCTGTCGCGAACGCTGCACGGACGGCGGAGCGCAAGGTGAGGGTGGGTTGAGTCCGGGTTGTCCTCAAGCCTTGCCTGCGATTCAGGCGGTCGAGGTGCGGCTGTCGACGAGATTGTCCGAGCGGCCGTCGGGTTTATAGTTTTGAATGGAAAGAGATAGGCAACATAAGCCCCCCTTTGTTCCACCCGAGTCGGCGGTGGGCTGCCGGTGCCAGTGGGGAGATGGCAGTATCCACAGGCATGAACCGCCATCCCACGTCCATTCATCCTGCTCAGGCGGGGAGCGAAGCCGAAAGAACGGTGGACTTGATTGGGTTCGTGCTCCACGGTGCTGCAGCCCTTGCGGCGCACCTCCATGGATCCCATCACCCTAGGCGCAAGCGTGGCGACGATTCTGTTGTCGAACATTGGCCAGAAACTCGTTGAGAAGGCGGCGGACCCTGAGAAAGTGGCTTCCGGGGTTTCCTGGTTGTTTCAGGCGGTTTCGCACTTCTTCAAGATTCGAAAGAAGCAAACCCCAGCCGATACGGCTCTCGCGCCGCCTCCGTCACCGAAAGCGTCCCCGACTTCGACCGAGGGTGGAACCGCCCCCCTTCCTGGATCCTCCCCGGCTTCCGCAGACCGCGGCGCGGTCCACCTGAAAGCGCTCGACGAGTTTGCCGCCGGGCAACTCGAACTGGAGATCACCAGCCTGCTGAAACAAATCGACACCTATTTGGGCAACCTTCGTTTCGAAGAGGAGAAGGCGGCGTTTCACGGGGGAGCAAGCCAGGCGCCGGTTTACGTCCGCAATATGATTCAACTGCAACAGCGCGAGGTGGGCCGGCGACTGGTGCGTTTGAATGCTGCGATCAACAAGGCCTACGGCGTGAGCGCGCCGGAGCTCGATCTGATGGCGGCCGCTTTGGAGGAGTAAGCTGGGAAAAGGGGCGGGTATGACCGAACTCACCCGGATCGTTCAGCACCAGCAGCAAAAGGAGTCGCACCAGCAGGTGGAGGCGCACCTGCTGTCCCAACACCTGGCGAAATTGCGCAGCCTTCGCGACGACGAGGTGCGGCTTCGCGCGCGGGTGGCCCTGCTGGAGAAGCAGGCGGCGGCGCAGGGCCCTTTGCAGCGCAAGGCCGATCTCGCCGAGGCGCTTCGGACTGAACAATCGGTGCTCCAGCAGCTGCGCGACGAACTGGAGGCGCGGCAAGAGGACGTTATAGCGTCGGAGGACTTGCCGGCGGCCACGAGTCTGCACCTTCGGGCCGAGCAACTCGACGAACACATCAGCGACCTCAAGGCGCGACGGCAACAAGCCCGCCTCCACCAGCGAAACGTCCTCTACCTCGAGGAAAAACTGGCCCGGCTTGGGGACGAGGCCACCCTGGACATCGTCAACGAGCTTTCTCTTTGTGAGGAGGAGTTGAAGCAGGTCACGGCGCAGTTGGCTGCATTGTACTCCCGGCTCCAAATTGAGTGGCAACTCTCGCCGACCGACCTCCCCAATCTCGACGAGCTCAATGAAAAGCAGATCATGGACTTTGCCCTGGGAGTGGTGGCGCGGCGCGAGCGCGACTCTCATGCAGTCGTCCTCGGCCACATGTCGGATGCCGTGAGCAGGCTCGACGGCACCGTGACCGCACTCCTGGAGGAACTGCGAGCCAGTGCGTATCCATCCGCGTCGGTGAGTTCACCCGTCACGAAAGCCGGCGTCCAATTGACTCTGGTGCGTTCAGACCTGCCGCCTCCCAAAATTCTGGAGCTGGTCGTGCGTCCTCCGAAGTGGGAGTCGCGGGAGCGCGTGGTGTGGAGCGTGCGCGAGCGCGGGAGTTTTATGGGTGTGGAAGTCGAGCTGGATTTTGATGCAGTGGGACAGCCGCGTCGATTTGAGTGCCGACGGTTTGTCTCGGATCCCAAACCAGAGCAGGAAGTTTCGTCCAAAGTGGATCGTGACTCATTGAAGGCGGCGTTGGCTCGGCTTCACCGGACCGCGAAGGCGTGGTGGGAGTTTTGGCGGGCGACACCTTCCCTGCCAGAATCCTGGCGTTGAAGTTGGTCAGTCAGTCGTTGCGCAGCGCCTGGATCGGATCGATCCGGGCGGCACGATGGGCTGGGAACCAGAGTGCGACCAAGCCCACGACCCCGATCAACCCCGCCACGAGGCAGTAGACGACCGGACTGTTGGCGATCTGCTCACCGAATACATCGCGCAGGGGCCGGGTGATCACGAAGGCCACTCCAAAGCCGATCACGATCCCCAGTCCGATCTGCCGGCCGCCCTGGCGCATGACCATGCCGAGGACCTGCGGGACCGTCGCTCCGAGCGCCATGCGAACGCCGAACTCGCGGATGCGCCGGCTGACCGCCATGGAGGTCACTCCGTAGACTCCGACCGCCCCGAGGAAGAGGGTGATGAGGGCGAAGGCGCCGGCCATGTGTCCGACCATGCTGAAACCGCGCATCGCCCGCACCGTCTGGCTCTCCAGGGTACCCACCGAATGGATCGGCTGGTTGGGATCAATGCCGGCGATGGCCTCGCGCAGGGGTTGGATCAATTGCAGCGGATCCGCCCGGGTGCGCACAAACAAGTCGAGCCAGCCCCAGCCCATCTGATCCTGTGCCAGGTAGAAGCCGGCCTCGTCGCGCCCCGGCGGTTGGAAAAGACCCTGCATCTGCAGGTCCGGAACCACGCCGATCACCGTGACCCAGCGATCGCCGGTCTGACTGGTGTGAAAGCGCTTTCCCGGCGCGTCGCCTCCCGGCCAGAAGCGGCGGGCAAAGGTCTCGTTGACGATGGCGGCCGGCACGTCGGGCGCCTGTTCGCGAGAGTCGAATAGCCGCCCATGGAGCGGCTTGACCCGGATCAAGTCGAAATAGCCCGTCGAAACGACCTCGAGCCACACCGTGGGTCGATCGTTGTCATGAGCAAAGACCGACCCCTCCGGGGCAACCTGGGTGCCGACGCCGGCGGCGATGAAATTGCGGCTGGTGACTGCCACCGCCTCCACGCCGGGCTCCGACGCCAGGCGGTCGACGAGGGTCCGATAGAAACGGGCCCGCACCTCCGGCGTGGGATGTGCGCTTTCGTGCAACTCGATCCGGCCGGTCAGCAGTCGCTCGGGATCGTACCGCAGGTTGGCCTGTCGCGTCAGGTAGACCGTCCAGGCCAGAAGACACGCCGCAATCAGCAGCGTGGTGGAGAACGCAATCTGGAGGGTGACCAACCAGCGCGCGGGACCACCCAGACCGAGTCCGGCGGCGGCGCGGGAGTCGTCCTTCAGCGCCGTGTTCACATCGATCCGGGACGCGCGCCAGGCAGGCAGGGCACCGGCGAGAAGGCCGGCCAGCACGGTGGAGGCGGCCGCGATGCCGACCACGCGGTGATCGAGCCGGAATTCGAACCATCCTGGCACGTTCAGTTCGTTCAGGAGGTAGTCCTGGAGGTAATCCACGCCGAAGCGGGCGAGCAGGATGCCGCCGCCGGCGCCGAACAGGGCGAGCACAAGGGATTCTCCCAGCAACTGCCTGACCAGCCTTCCGCGGCTTGCCCCCACCGCTGCGCGCACTGCGAGTTCCCGGGTGCGCTGCGCCGCTCGTCCCAGGAGCATGTTGGCGACATTGACGCAGGCGAGGGCGAGGATGAAGCCCGTCATGCCGAGCATGAGATAGAGGATCGGTTTGGTGCCACCGCCTGCGTAGGCGAAGGCAAATTTCTGCACTCGCATCCGGTCGTAGCCACGGTTGGTGTCGGGCCACTCCTTGATCAGGGCCTGGGCGAGCGTGTCAAACTCGGCCCGGGCCTGGCCAAGGGTCACACCGTCCCGAAGTTTTCCGACCATTTCCACGCGTTCCAATACGCGGATACGCGGGTCGGACGGACTTGCGCGAAGGTTGACCCAGAGCCGGTGCTGGGCGGGAAAAGTGAATCGGGGAGGCATCACCCCAATGATCGTTCCCGCCACCCCGTTCACCACCAGCGATCGTCCCAGGACGGTGGCGTCTCCGCCAAACTCCTCCAGCCACAGGGAGTGGGAAAGCACGATGAGCAGCGGCTGGGCCGGGCGGTCCTCCTCCTCGGTGAACCAGCGCCCCAGGGCCGGGCTGACCCCGAGCACCTCCGGCAGATTGGCGCTGGCCAGGGCACCGAAATGATGGACCGGGACCCGGCCGGGCGCGCTGAGATTGAGCCCCAGGGTGGTGTAGCCGGCGGTGCCCTGCAGTACCGTCTGCCGTTGGCGAAACTCCAGGAAATCACGAAACGGGACGGATTCCCAGTCGACCACGGACGACGCCTGGGTGGCAATCCGGGCCACGTGCACCAGTCGATGTGCATCGGGAATGGGCAGACCGCGCAGGAGAATGCCGTCGATCAGGCTGAATTGGGTCGCAACCAAACCGATACCCAGGGCGAGCGAGAGCGCCGCCATGAAACTGAACCCCGGCCGACGCAGGATCTGGCGCAGCGCAAACTGAATGGTGCTCATGAAACGGGTGACGAACGTTCCCCGAACCACTTAACCGGTCGGGTCTCGTTTGATCCCTGCATGGCTCATGCCAGAGCCGTCTCCTGTTGTTAGATGCTGGCTATGAGTTAATTAATAAACTAGCTAAACGGTTGCAGAACGGCGGGCCCCATTCCCGAAACACCGAAATCCCATTTCTGGGACGCTTCCCTGGCCTGGGTCAAATGGCGATGTCCCGGCAACGACGATCCAGCTGGCCGGCAATCAGATCGACCTGGTCATCCGAGAGGATGCGGCTGGTTTGGGAAAGGACGACCTCGGGTACATGGCTCGGGCTCACGACGCGCACCCCGCTTGGTTCGCGCTCGGTCACGACCCAGCCAGGGATCGCGAGGAGCGGCCGGATGGGAATAGTGAGTCCGGTGGCCTGCTGGATCCAGGTGTAGAGCCAGCGTGACTGGGCCATGACCTGGGCGATCTCGCTCTGGCTCTCGCCCCAGGGCCAGATCAGTCGGGTGCCATCGTAGACGACTTCGTGCTGTTTGAAACCCGGCCGGGCGGGTGCCATTTGGCGCGTTTTGGTTTCGATCGCATACACCCCGCTTGGCCCCACCGCCACGTGGTCGAGGTTGAACGTCCGCTTTCCCATCTCCGCGGGAACGTCGTGAAAAATGCGATAGCCCTGACCGCTGAGTTTGGCGAGCTCCTCGGCGACGGCGCGCTCCCCAAGGTAAGCGAAGTGGCGTTCGCTGTTCTCGCGGACTCGCAGCCAGTACCAGCGTCCCGCGATCAAGAGCGTCGGAACGCCCGCCACCAGGTAGAGCGTCAGGTAGAGCGCTGGCTGCAGGTTTTCGGAAACGCCGAAGCCGATGAGTGCGATCTCCACGAGGGCGATCGCGAGGATGGGCGCGAGGGACACTCCCAGTGTGTAGATCAGCAGATTGTCCTCGAAGGCCTGCACCTGGCGGCGGAGGGAGTCGCCCGGGCCGCGGAATAGTTTGAGGTTCAGTGGAGTGCGTTCCTTCAAGCTGCGACGCCGTCGCGTGCTGAGGTAAACAACCGCAGCCAGAAAAGTGAGCGCGTAGCCGCCCAAACCGACGCCAATGAGGAATGAGTTCCGCATGCCGAAAGCAGTGAGCAAACATATCGGCATCAACGCTTCGGGATAAAGCACGGATCTGTGCGTACCATTACCCCGCCCGGCATGGGCA
>JAEUGZ010000024.1 GCA_016794725.1 Opitutaceae bacterium
CAGGCCGTAGGTGAGGGAGATCGGGATGCGCTGAAGAATGATTCCGATGACCGGCTCGTTGAATCGGTACGAACTCCCGAGGTCGCCCCGCACCACGCGGCCGAGCCATACGACATAGGCTTCCAATGGCGGGCGATCGAAACCGTAGTAGGCCTTCAGCTGGTTCATTTGCTCTTCCGACAGCGCACCCCGTCCGGCATCGGCCCGGGATGCTCCGCCCGAACCGGCCGCATCGGCCATTTTTGATTCCATGATGGCCCGCTCGATCGGCCCGCCCGGCACGATGCGCGTAATCAAAAACACGATCAACGTGATCCCGAGCAGGGTGGGCGGTATGAGAAGGAGACGGCGGGCGAAATAATCACGCATGCGCAGGCAAACTTGGGAAGAACCGTGCTAACCCGCACCAAGATCGCGCGGTCCGCAAGGCTTGAGGTGCAAAATTCGGGGATTCTTCGGGTTTCGGAGCCGTTCGCCTTGGTAATCCCGCTGGAGTATGCTTGGATCTCTCATTCGAAACGTGCGATGTTCCCCTCCCGCCTGATCCAGTTGTTTTTCATTTGCATGCTCCCTGTCGTTTCATCGAACAGCCCTGCGGCTGGCTCTGAAGCGATTCTCCTCTGGCCGGAAGGTGCACCTGGAGCCTTGGGAAATCGCGAGCAAGACCAACCGTCATTGACGCCCTTTCTACCCGCCCCGGAAAAACGAAAAGGAGCGACGATGCTCATCCTTCCCGGCGGAGGCTACAACATGCTTGCCGCCCATGAAGGTGAGGGCTTCGCGCATTGGTTCGTCAGCCAAGGCATCTCCTGCTACGTTCTCAAGTACCGCCTAGGCTCCCAGGGGTATCGCCATCCTGTCATGCTCAACGATGCCGCGCGCGCTCTGCGCATGGTGCGTGCCTGGGCTCGTCGCGATGGACTAGACCCCGCGCGGACCGGCGTCATCGGATCTTCCGCGGGAGGACACCTGGCGGCCACCTTGGCCACCCATTTTGATCGCGGACAGGCGGGTGCGACGGACTTGTACGAACGGGAGAGCTGTCGACCCGACCTCGCCATCCTCTGTTACCCGGTGATCACATTGGGTGAGTTTGCCCACACGGGCTCCCGCGAGGCTTTGTTAGGCAAGACCCCGTCGCCGGCCCTGGTTTCCTCCCTGTCCAACGAACTTCAGGTCACCTCGGATACCCCGCCCTGTTTTGTCTGGCACACGGTCGCCGACCAAACCGTGCCGGTGGAAAACAGCCTTCTGTTCGCGGCGGCCCTGCGGCGCGCGGGCGTGCCGTTCAGTTTGCACGTCTATGAAACCGGCCGGCATGGGCTTGGATTGGGCGGGCCGGATCATTCGGCGCCGCCCTGGACCGAACAGTGCCTTTATTGGTTTCGCGAAAGGAAGTTCTTACCCTGAGGTGACCTCCATCGAACGATACCCGGGGAACATTCCGACCCCTGGTTTGACTATCCCAAGGTCCCGAGTGACGGTTGCAATCTGTGCGCGACAAGATGGCACGGACTACGCTCTCTACCTTTATCGTTTACTTTCAAAATCGGGATAACTTACAAGAATCCAACCATGCCAGACGTAGTCCCGAGCAGCGGTGCTCCGCACAATCGTGCGGAAGCCGCTCCCAAGCCGTTTACACCCGAAGATGAAGCCGCAGTCCGCGATTCGCTGAAACGGTGCTCACCCGCTACGATCGAAGCCGCCCTGTTGTTCCGCCGCACCCAGGATGCGGCGCACCTTCCGGTTATTGTACTTGGTGTGATTGAAAGGTTTGTGGAATCCGAGCTTCGGCCCAAGCTGAAGGAGGGCGATGATGATCTGCGTCTGGTGGAGGACTTGGGGGTGGATTCACTGACCATGATGGAGATCGTCATGCTGGTGGAGGAAGTCCTTCAAATGCAGACAAATAACGACGAGTTGCGCAATTTGCGGACCGTTGGGGATGTCAAGACGTTCATTGACTGCAAGATTCGAGGGCTTCCGTTGCCCAAGCCGACGAAATTTATTCCCGTGGAACAGATTGTGGCGGTGATGCCCGTGCAGCCCCCGTTCCTCTTCATCAATGAGGCGCAGGTCGGATCTGCGGGTGCGCAGGGGAAATACAAGATCACCGGGCAGGAATTTTTTCTTCAGGGTCATTTTAAGAATAACCCGGTGCTGCCCGCTTCGATTATGTTAGAAGCGTTGGGACAGCTTGCGGTTTTGTATCTACTGGAAGGTTCGATTGCCGAGCCGGGCCGCACGGTGGATTCCACCAAGATCTTTTTCACCAGCTGCGAAGGGGTGCGGTGCCATCGGGTGTGTCGACCGGGTGATGTCCTGACCCTTTCGGTCCGTCCCAAGCGCGCAAAGATGCCGCTGGCCACCTTCGAAGGTTCGATTCGTGTCGGCCAGGAAAAGGCGGCGGTGGCGGAAGAGATCACGCTGACATTTGCTTATGCGGAAGAAATTCCTGCGCCGGTGCCGGCGCCTGAAGCTCCTCCGGTCGTTGACGTGGTTCGGACGCCCGTGGCCGCCGCACCCAATTTGGCTGCAGCGGTCAGCGCCTGATTCGGAGGGATCGCGTCTCCGGCCCTGAGGATGACGCGCGGGGCAGGTGGGTTTCGGACGTCCGTGTGGCGTTGGCGATTTTAGCTCGTATCCGGCGCTGCGTTCCCGCGTTGACCCGTTCATTCAAGCCCGGCAGGGTCTGATTTTCGTCGCTGCCGAAACCGATCCGAAATCCGCCACGGAGTTCGGAGGGCGCAGCGGTTACCGAACTAATTCATGCCCAAAGTCTTTGTCACCGGACTCGGATTTATCACCAGCATCGGCAATGATCGAGCCGGCGTCACGCAGAGCCTGCGGGAACTGCGGCATGGCATGGAGCTTTACGCTCCCTTTCAAAAGCCGGACGTACCCATCAAGGTGGCTGCGCCTGTACGCGGTTTCAAGGTGGAGTCGCCCGACCCGGAGGATTGGACGTATCCGTCGGCCTATCGGATCCGGCGTGATGTACTGCGCAGCCTTTCTCCCAATGCACTGTTTGCCTACTGCGCCATGCAGCAGGCGATCAAGGACGCAGCGTTGAACGAAGCGGATGTCTCCAACGAGGAGACCGGTCTCTATGCTGCATCCGGAGGTTCACCGAGCCTGCTCGCGCGCCTCGTGAATCAGATGCACACGCAAGGGGTGATGCGTTGTCCGCCGCTGGGGATCGTCGCCTCGATTTCCGGCACGGTGCAGTTCAATCTGGTTGCCCACTTCAAGATTCGCGGAGCGTCCACCGGGTTCTCGTCGGCCTGCGCCTCATCCTCGCACGCCATGGGCTTTGCCTATGATGAGATTGTGCTCGGGCGGCAGTCGCGCATGTTTGTCATTGGGGCCGAGGATGGCAACGTGGAGACCATTCTGCCGTTCGCTGGCATGCGGGCACTGTCGGCGAGTGTCGATCCGGCGACCGCTTCACGTCCCTTTGACGTTGCGCGCGATGGATTTGTCGGGACCGGCGGCGCCACCGTGCTGGTTCTGGAGAGCGAGTCGGAAGTGAATCGGAGGGGAGTGACGCCTTATTGTGAAGTTGCTGGGTGGGGCCAGGCGTCGGATGGACACAACGTGGCGATTTCCCATCCGGAAGGCACCGGCCTGCGCGTGGCCATGGAGCGTGCGTTGCGCGCCTGTGGTTTGACCACCAAGGACGTCGACTACGTCAATGCCCATGCGACGTCCACGCCGATCGGTGACGTATCCGAGGTCAAGGCCCTTCGGGCGGTGCTGGGCGCGGAGGCCTCACGGGTGGCGGTGAGCTCGACCAAGGCGCTGACCGGACATGGTCTTTCGCTCGCTGGGGCGATGGAGAGTGGGTTTTGCGCGATTGCGCTGCGCGATGGATTCACCCCGGGCTCGGCGCACATCACACAGCTGGATCCGGCCTGTGCCGGGCTGAACATTGTCCGCACGACGGAGGCGGTCGGTCCGCGGGTGGTGCTCAACAACAGCAGCGGGTTTGGTGGTGCCAACGTCTGTATCGTGCTGCGCCGGGCCTGACCATGTCGCACACCCGCGCCGAGTTGGGGTCGCGATTTTCCACCGCGTTTGTGACCGGCGCCAGTGGCGGACTCGGTCGTGCCTTCTGTGAATGCCTGTTGTCGGAGGGGGTCGATGTCTGGGGAACCGCGCGCGCTCCTGAGCGGTTGGGGATCTGGCCGGGCCCGGGTCGCTTCACCGCGGTGAAACTGGATTTGAATGATCGACGCGGCAGCGAAGCGGCGTTTGCGGCAGCGTCCCAGGCTGCCGGCGGCGCGTTTGACCTGGTCATTCACAATGCCGGCTATGGCCTGTTCGGCGCGTTTGAGCAGGTGGCGGTCGACCAGTGGGAGGCGCAGCTTCAGGCGATGGTTGTGACGACGATGCGATTGAACCACGCCGCACTCAACCAGTTCCGCTCGCGCACTCCGGCCGGCGGCACCTTGGTCAATGTGTCCTCCCTCGCGGTTGAGTTTCCGTTGCCATACCTGAGCGGGTACAATGTCGCCAAGGCGGCTCTGTCGGCGCTGAGCGAGAGTTTGATCTTTGAAACGCGCGGCTCGGGTGTCACCGTCATCGATTTTCGACCCGGCGACTACCGCACCTCGTTCAACCAAGCCATGTCCACCCTTGCCGCCTCTCCCGACCCGCTGCTCCAGCCCTATTGGCGGACATTGGAGGCAAATCTGGACGCAGCACCGGCGCCCGCGCGAGCCGCGCAGGACCTGCGCCGAGCTCTCCTCCGCGGACACAGCGGCACGGTGAGAAGCGGGAGTTTCTTCCAGGCTTCCCTCGCACCCCTGCTGGCTTCACTGGTGCCGGCCTCCTGGCGCCGCAGGGTGCAGCGCTGGTATTTTGGAGGCCGTTGAACCGTGGACCAGGTTCGCATCCTTGTCCTGACCTCCAGCACCGGGGGTGGTCACGACGCCCGTGCCGAGGCTTTCGCCGATTGGTGTTTCACCCTGTACCGGCATGGGGTGGACGTGCGGATCGAGCAGATGCTGGAGAAGTCATCGGTGGTGAACCGGGGGGGGGTCAACCTCTACAACTGGATCCAGAAGCGCATTCCGTTTCTGCACAGCATGTATTATGCGGTGGTGGAATTGCTGTCCGTGCTCAATCGCCGGACGGTGACGCTCGGGCGTCGGTACTACCTGCGCGTACTCGAGGAGTACAAACCCCATCTCATTTTCAGTGTGCATGACTGTCTGAACCGCGGCTATTTTCAGCTGGCCCGGACCACGCTGGGGGCGGACCGGGTGCGCTGCGTAACCTACTGCGGCGAGTTCTCCGGCGGGTGGGGCTACTCGATCAATTGGATTGAGCCTTCGGTCGATCTCTACTTCTCGCGTACGCCGACGGCCCGCGACTTTGCCGTGCGCAAGGGAATACCGGCCGATCGCTGTCGTGTTCGCGGGCACCTCATGCTTCCGCGTTCGCACACGGAAGTCCTCGATCCGAAGGCGCGTCTCGATTTCAAGGTGCGCCGACTTGGCCTCCGGCCCGAGTTGTTCACGGTGTTTCTCGCCACCGGAGGAAACGGCGCCAACAACCACTTTGCTTTGCTGCCGGCGCTGCTGCGTCACGCGGACCGGGTTCAGGTCATCGCCATTTGCGGCAAGGACAAGGAAACCTACCACGAGCTCATGCACTGGCGTGCCCAGCATCCCGAGCTCGCCTTCTACATCGAAGGTTACTCCGAGCAGGTCCATCTCCTGATGCAGGTGAGCGATGTGATTGTGACCCGGGGTGGCACCACCACGTGCGCCAAGGCGCTTCATTTCCGCTGTCCGATCCTCTTCAACGCGTTTGGAGGGATCATGCCGCAGGAAAGCCTGACCTGGAAATTTTTCCGCAACGGGGCGGCCTCGCAGAAAATCGAGTCGGCGACGGAGTTTGAGCGCATCCTCGCCCGTTGGCTGGCTGAGTCGTCGTTGTTCGCGGACTACCGGCGACAGTTCCTCGGACTGCGCTACGAGGAAGACCCCACCTTGATCATCGACGAAATTGTGGACCTGGCCAGCCAGTCGGCGGGCGTGCGGATCGAGCGCAGACCCTTCGCGGTCCCACCGTTGGATGCCGATGCGACCTCCGGGTCGTGACCCCTTCCGCACCGTGACTTCCCGGGCCCCGATCGCCTACTTGTTCACGACCTTTCCGAAGGCGACCGAGACCTTCCTGCAGCGGGAAGTGAGTGCGATGCAACGGAGCGGAGCTCACCTCCGGCTTCATTCACTTTGGGGCGGGGGTGGCACGTTCGCCGGGATTCCGGTGGAACCCTTCCCCAAGCGCAGGCTCATGGAACTGCTTTGGATCATCCCTTGGGCCTCTGTTCGATATCCCCGAGTCTTCTGGCCCCTCGTCCGGGGCTTGTGCACGCGCCGGGCGCCGTCCTGGCTGAATTTCTGGGAGAACATGCTCGGGGCGGGATTTGCCGGCGTTTACTACCGTGCCTTTCGGCGATCCCCTCCGGGTTGGACCCACGCGGCATGGGGTGGGGCGCCGGCGAC
>JAEUGZ010000034.1 GCA_016794725.1 Opitutaceae bacterium
CCCGGGCGGCATGCGCCGCGGAGACCGGCACGTATTTCTCGGCCCAGGTTTTCAGTCCGGCCTGCTCCTCGGCGCTGAGCGCACGCACCACCCGGGCCGGGGTGCCCATGACCATCGATCCCGGAGGAATGACCGTGCGAGGGGTCACCACCGAGCCAGCGCCGATCAGGCTGCGGGCGCCGACCCGCGCACCGTCCAGCACCGTGGCACCCATGCCAATGAGGCACTCGTCCTCAATCGTACAGGCATGGATGATGGCGCCATGCCCCACCGTGCACCAGGCGCCGATGAGGGCGTCAAGGTCGTCGGCGAGGTGGACAATGACGTTGTCCTGCAAATTGGTTCCCTCTCCCACCACAATCCGCGCAATATCCCCTCGGAGCACCGCCCCGTAAAACACACTGCTGTCCGGACCCAGGGTGACATCTCCCACCACGGTGGCGTTGGCAGCGACCCACGAGGCGCGAGCGATATCGGGGGTGCGGGACAGGTGCTGGGCGAGGCGTTCCTGGACAGTCATGGGCAAGAGGAGGTGCACTTGGTTCTCGCCCCGATCCTTCGCACCCGCAAGCTCGCCGGAGACGCATTTCTTGGCGAGAAATCCCCCTTCCGGCACACGACTCGCTACGTCGCCCCTCACGTTCCCGTATGGAAACCACCTTTCACGTCGGCCGCGGCCTGCTCGGCATTGTGGCATTTATCGGCATTGCCGCCTTGTTTTCCACCAACCGACGCCGAATCCCCTGGGCCGTCGTTGGCACTGGCCTGACCCTTCAACTCATCCTCGCGGTGCTCATCCTCAAGGTGGGCGCCATCCGGTTGCTCTTTGACGCCGTCGGCACCTTCTTTGTCAAGCTGCTCAGTTTCACCAATGAGGGCAGCAGCCTGGTCTTCGGCTGGCTCTTCAATGTGCCCACGGGAGATCGGGGGCTGATCATCGCGGCCACCACCGGTTCCGGCGCCGCGGGCTCGTTCAATACCTTTCCGCCCATCTTCGCGGTCAGCATCCTCCCCACGATTATCTTCTTCGCGGCGCTGACTTCGCTCCTGTATCGCCTCGGGATCCTCCAGGTCATCGTTTACGGTTTCGCGTGGATCATGTCGAAGACGCTGAAGCTGTCGGGTGCCGAGACCCTCTCGGCGTCGGCCAATATCTTCGTCGGACAGACCGAGGCCCCGCTGCTGATCAAACCGTTCATCGCCCGCATGACGCGATCGGAGCTGCTGGCCATCATGGTCGGCGGCATGGCCACCATCGCCGGCGGTGTGATGGCGGTCTACATTACCTTGCTCGGCGGCAGTGACCCGGCGGAACAGGTCCGCTGGGCCACGCACCTGTTGACGGCCTCGGTGCTTTCCGCTCCGGCGGCGCTCATTGTCGCCAAGATCCTCCTGCCGCAGGAGGAAACCATCGACGCGAGTATCCAGATGAGCGCGGAAAAGCCGGGCGAAAACCTGCTCGACGCCATCTGTCTTGGCACCACCGATGGGCTCAAGCTGGCCGTCAACGTCGGTGGCATGCTCATAGTATTCACGGCGCTGGTCGCCATGGTCAATTGGATGATGGCAAACTGGATTGGCGACTGGACCGGCCTCAACACCTGGATCGCCCAGATGACCGACGGCCGCTACAGCAGCCTTTCCCTCCAGTTCATTTTTGGCATGATTGGCGCCCCGGTCGCCTGGCTCATGGGGGTCGAATCGGGCAACCTGATGGTGGCCGGCCAGCTGCTGGGAGAGAAGACCGTGCTGAACGAGTTCTACGCCTACTTTACCATGAACAAGCTGCAGGCCGCGGGCACGCTGACCGATGATCGCACCCGCATCATCATGACCTACGCGCTGTGCGGATTCTCGAACATTGTTTCGATCGGAATCCAAATCGGCGGAATCGGCGCCCTCGCCCCGGAAAAACGGAGCGAACTGGCCAAGCTCGGCTGGCGCGCCCTCCTCGGCGGCAGCCTCGCCTGTTTCCTGACCGCCTGCGTGGCGGCGATGTTGACCTGAATTCGTCGCGGGGGCGGGAAGTCCTAGCGACCCGGCCGCCGCGCGGACCGCGCACCCTAGGCGAGGTCCTGCAAGTCCAGCTTCCGGGGTGGACCGACACGCCTCAGGGAGTTGCCCTCGCACCACTCCACATCGACATACATCGTCTTGGCGATGCGGGGCAGTCCGCTTTCGTTGCGGTGCAGCTGGCCAATAAGCAGGTCGATGGCCGCGGCTCCAATGCGTTCCGGTCGGTGGTTGACGCGGCAGTAGCTGCCGGAGGCCTCCAGAAAGTCCGGAAACACGACTCCGACGTCCTCGGGAACCTTCAACTTTAGCCGGGCCAGCCACCCCGGTGTCCGGTCATTGGTCACAATGATCGCGTCGGGACGTCCCTGCTTCATCCAGGCGCGGAAGCCGGTCTCGGTCCAGCTCCCCGGCCGCAGCAAGCGCACCCGGTCCCGGGGTGCGATCAGCCGCTGATACCAGAGAAACGGCGCGGCGAGCTGAAACCGTTCGTGGGCGTCAAACTTCGCATCCAGTTGCAGTCCGATCCGGCGGTAACCCAGCACACACAGCCGTTCGAGGCACAGCAACATGGCCTGCTGATTGTGGGCACTGACGCGACTCAGGCGCGGCTCGACCAACGTGTAGGACATGGTCACCGCCGGCAGCGAATCCCAATCCAGCGACAGCGCCAGAGGCTCGGGCGATCGAGGAATGAACAGGCCGACAATCCCGCGCGCGCGAATGATCCGGCCAAGCCGCGCCTCGGTCATACCCGGCTCCCGCAGCCAGAGCGCGTCGAGTCGGTAACCGCGCTCCGCCGCCCGCAGCTCCGCGCCTCGCACGATCTCACCGTGGTAGGCGTTGGTCAGGTGGGGATTTCTTTCGGGAAATCCGTGGAGGAGTCCCAGCGTCGACTGCACGCTCACCGGCCGGCCCGCGCGGATCTGGTGCATGACCCGCGTGAAAGCCGCGTTCGCACGGTAACCCAGTCGTTCCGCCACGGCGGCCACGTGACGCCGGGTCGCTTCGGCCGTCCGGGGGTTTCCCGACAGAGCCAGCGAGACGGTCGATTTCGAAACTCCGGCGGCCGCAGCAATGACCCGCAAGGTGACGCTCACTATTTCAACTTGTCCAAATCCAGGATCGTGGCCAGCCCAAACCCCGCCTGACACAGGATGCCTCGCTCTTCGTTTACCTCCCGATGAATCACTTACCCCGTCTGTTTAGCAGCCTGGTTTTCCTCCCGCTCCTCGCCTCGGCCCAAACCGCGCCCGTACCCGATCCGATCGAAACCAGGGACGTCGACACGGTCCGACTCTCCCCGTTTACGGTCGATACCTCCCGCGACAAAGGCTACCGCGCCACCAACAGCACCTCGGGCACACGCCTGGATGCGGCCATCAAGGACCTGCCGATACCGATCGAGGTGATCACGGCGGAATTCATCCGCGACATCGGTGCAAACGATCTTCGTGATGCCCTGGCCTACAGCGCTGGCATCCTCACGGAGACCCAGACGGACTTCGCCGCCGATGTCGCTGACATCTCAGACAACCCCCAAGGTGTCACCGGCGGAAAGGAACAGACCCAGATCAAACTGCGCGGCTTTGTCACCACCGAGTCGCTCCGACGCGGCTTCCGCCGGGCCAATTGGTCGGACAGCGCGAACATCGAACGGGTCGAGGTGGTTCGCGGACCCTCCGCCCTGCTCTACGGGGTGGGAAATTTCGGCGGACTGGTGAACTACATCACGAAGTCCCCGCTGCTCCAACCGCGGCACGAAGTCCGGGTCGGCGCGGGGAGTTGGGACTACTTCCGGGCGGAACTGGACACCACCGGTCCCGTCGGACGGAAGTGGGATGCCGCCTACCGATTGACCGCCGCCTACGAATCGACGGATGACTGGACTGAATTCAAGGGGCACACCCGCCGCCACCTGTCACCGGTTTTTCAATTCAAGCCATTCCCGAACACCAATGTCCTGGTCGACCTGGAGCACACGGAGTTTGACCGGACAGGAATAGGCTTTCAGAGCGTTCGCGGATCGCCCGGCAACATCAACGACCCGTCGTCCCGGCGCCGCAATGAGTTCCTCCCGACTCCCGGAAAGGATTTCAAAACCTTTCGTTGGAGCGGACCCGACACGTTTCTCAACGAAGTGAGCCGAAACTACCTCGTCGAGGTCACCCAGCAGCTTGCACCCAACCTGACGATCCTGGCCGGCGGGCAATTCACCACCTCCGAATTCGACTCCCGCGACGTCAAACCCTTCCTCAATGTCCTGGCGGCCACGACCCCCGCCTACATCGATCCGGCGGTCGTCCGGACCATCTCGTTTTATCCCGTGGGCTTGAATCCCCGCGAGAACCGCCGGGTCGCACTCGGAACCACCTGGGGCACCTCCGGGAGCGATATCCACACGGAACAGGCCCGCGTGGAGGCAACCTACCGATTGGAGCTGGGGCGCACCCGTCACAATTTCGTCCTCGGCCACACTGAACTCTCGCGTTCCAACTCCCGCATTTCCGAGGGCATCAACTTCACCCGCCTGGAGCTCTTCACCTACCGTGCGGTGGATGACACCAGCTACTTTCGTTTTACCGACGCCAAAGCCGGTTCGATCACCAAGCAGGAGGACATCAAGGCGCGGCAGGCGGATGCCGGAACCTACCTGGCCTACCAGGGCGACTTCTTCTCCAACCGTCTCTACCTGGTCGGCGGCCTGCGTCACGACCGCTCGGATGCCCGGGTCATCGAGTATGACTTCGCAACCGGTGGAGAACGCGTGGTCACCGGGAGCGCCTCGGGTAAACCCTCCACCAAGACCAGCCCGCAAGCCGGGCTCAGCTTCCGCCTCACACCTGAAATCTCCCTGTTTGGGCTGTATTCAACCGGCCTGACTCCCAACTACGACCGCTATGATGGCAATCGCACTCCCTTCGCCCCCACATCCGCCAAAAGCCGTGAGTTCGGCATCAAGGTCGACCTGCTCAAGGGAAGGATCTCGGGCACCGTGTCCAGCTATCACATCGAACGGGAGGGTGTTCCCTACTACGTCTACTGGGCGCCGAGCAACTGGCGGAATCTCTACAATCCGGCGGTGCGGGAGTCCTATCAGATCAACTTCGGGCGCGTCTACTACACCGACGATCCGGCGGACCGCGCGTACATCGCTCGGATCATGGCTGCTCAGGACGATCCCAACGGCACGGGCCCCGACTACGGCATTCTGCCGACCTTCGGCCCGGGAGGCGGCGCCAACAATCCCACCCTCGACTCCGGCGCCTATTGTCCGGTCAACGACGAGTCGCGAGGCATCGACGCCCAGCTGGTGTTCACGCTCGCGGACAACTGGCAGGTGGTCGCGACCTACTCGCACACCAACCGGACCATCACCGAGGGGCCGGCCTTCGTGAAGTACAAGTACTACACGGGAAACAATTTTCCCCTCTGGTTCGTGCGGACCGACAACATCAACAACATCTATGGCGGAGGACCGCTCTCCAATTTCTCGGATCCCACGGACAGCTCCACCTACAATCGGAGCTTTGCCAAAGGCCTCTCCGGCGACGACACCCCAAGCGATGCCTTTGCCCTGTGGAGCAACTACCGCTTCAATCGAGGTCCGTTCAAGGGGCTCTCAGTCGGCACAGGAGTGAAACACCAGTCGCCCCGGAGCTTTCTCGGAGGCGCGGTCTCCGCGATCGGCACGATCAATAAACCCACGCCCGGGACGTCGGGACGTTTTGAAGACACTCCGCAAAAGACCTTGGTCGACATGAACCTCACCTATCGCACAAAGCTGAAGCAGCGAGATTGGACCCTTTCGCTGAATACAACCAATCTGCTGGACGATCAGAAGCGTTATGGCGATCTCTACCAGGCCCCCCGGTCGATCCGTTTCACGGCGGGAACAACGTTTTGAAATCCTCCCGGGAGCTCTGCAATCCGGGTCCACGTGAGACGAGTCACGGCGTCGCGGCCGACGTTTGCCCATGAGTTCGCTGTCCAATCCGGTCACCTTAATTCCCAACTGGAAAGCCAAGGGAGCACCGTTCCGGCACTCCTGGGCAGGGCATCTCAACGTCGACCAGTTTCGCTGGCTGGTGCGGGCCGACCTCCAGCAGCACCTCGCGCAGGCTCGAGCTGAAATTGGCGGACGTCATGTCCGTGCCGTCGGCATGTTCGACGACGAATTGCGAGTCCTACGGCCCGGCCCGGAAACGTTTGGAAAGTCGACCCGAAAGCCCCGTCTCAACTGGCAGGTGGTGGACGCAGCCATTGACGCCCTTCTGGCACGGGGACTGCGACCCATATTCACCACGACGTTTGTCCCGAGCGTCCTCGCGTCCGGTTCAACCACCGTCTTTACCACCCAGGGAGTGACGAGTCCCCCTCGCAACTACGCGGCATGGGGTCGGCTCGTGGAGGCTGCGGTTCGGCACCAGGTTGAGCGCCACGGACTCTCCGAGGTACGACGCTGGTACTTCGAGGCATGGAATGAACCCAACCTCAAGGGCTGGTTTTGGGATGGAACTCAGGCGGATTTCTTTCGTTTGTGGCGGTTCACGTATCGCGCCATCAAGCGGGTGGACCGTGGGCTTCGCGTCGGTGGCCCGTCCACCGGACGTGCCGAGTGGCTGGAGGAGTTTCTTGCGTACGGACGCGCACACCGCTGCACGCCCGACCACCTCGCCCTCCACATCTACAACAATGACGGAACCACCGCTGCGCTGGCTCCTTTTGACGGTATCCAAAAGTCCAAGGTATCCGTGGCGTCCGACCTTGCCGTCTCCGTCATCCGAGAAAGGACCGCCCGCGCCCGGGCGCTTGGATTTCGTGGTGAAATTCATTGGAACGAATGGGGACGATCATGGCGTCCGTGTGAACCGGAACGCGAAACCCCACTTGAGGCCGCATTCATCGTTCGAACGCTTTCTGAGATTTCGCAAACCGCCGACGTGTTTTCCTACTGGTGCCTCTCGGACATCTACGACCAGGTGGGCTACGGGCGGGAGACCTTTCACGGCAACTACGGTCTGCTCAATCTGCAGGGATTGCGCAAACCGGCGTACCACGCGTTTCAACTCCTGGGACGACTGGGACGCAGGCGGCTCCCCGTTTCCGCCTCCGAAAAGGTCGACGTCATCGCCACCCGCACCGCCACGGGATGGCAGGTCCTTGTCGCACTTCAGGGCGGATCCGACCGAGCTCACTCGCGAGCCAAAGTGAGGATCAAGCTCCCACCCGGTGCGGACGAGGCCTCCGTTTG
>JAEUGZ010000035.1 GCA_016794725.1 Opitutaceae bacterium
TTCTTCGTGATGAAGTTCACATAGCCGCCCGACTCGGAGGAGCCGGCGATCGAGGCGGAGGGCCCCTTGATGATCTCGATGCGGTCGACATTGATCATGTCGGTCTCGAAGCCCGGGACGAGGAAGCCGTTGCGGTAGCGATTCGAGACGATGAAGCCGCGGATGACGCTGCCGTTCTGGACATTCTGGCGTTGGGTGACTCCAGGCGTGTAGCGGACCGCCTGCTCATAGGAGTAGGCAGCCATGTCCTTGAGCAGCGTTTCGTTGATGACGCTGATCGACTGGGGCACATTTTCCGCCGGGGTATTCAAGCGCGTGGCCGAAGCGAGATTCGAGGAGCCGTAGGCGCGCGACGGATTTTCCTGCACGGTGAAGACGTCGAGCGTGATCGCCGACTCTTCAGCGGGGCGCGCCGCAGTCGGTGCGGGGACTTGCTGAGCCTGGGCCAGCGAAGCAAGGCAAAGGACGACGGCGGGAAGGCCGTGACGAGGACGTAGGATGGGGGCAGGGTTCATAACAAGGGTGGAGGGGCGGAGCTCGCGATCCGCTTGGGTGGGCGGAGCGTGGGTTTCTGAGCAGCCGAGTGCAGAAGGGGGTTAAGAATTGTTAACAATACCGTCAAGCCGCATTGTTAACAAAAGCCAAAATTTTCGGTTTTGAAACTCACCGGACCGGGGTTGTTCGGGCCGGCGGGAGACGGAGCAGGCGGAAGGCTGTAATCGCGCGCTGGTGACGCGGCGGCGGCGGGTCACACCGGCGGACGCGGCGCCTTGCGGGCGGCGAAAAAGGCCTCGAGGCGCGCGGAGGCGTCGCCATCGGTCAGGCACCGCCGGGATGCGTCGGCTTCGATCTGGGCGTTCTGCTCCAGGGTGGTGGTGGCGCAGGTGGCGAGGATGGTTTTCATCTCGCGCACGGCGGCCCGGCTGTTCGCGCCCACGGCGGAGAGGAGTCCGGCGAGGTGCGATTCCAGCTCCGTGGAGGTGCCGCACCAGTCCACCAGCCCGAGAGAAGCGGCTTCGCCGGCCTCGACCATGCGACCGGTGAAACAGAGCTCCTTGGCGCGGGACAGACCGACACGCCGCGCGAGCCGGTAGCAGCCGCCCCAGCCGGTGACGAGCCCCAGTTTGGCCTCGGATTGGCCGAAGCGGGCGGTCGACGACGCGAGGATGAGGTCGCAGGCCATGGCGAGTTCGAGTCCGCCGCCCATGGCGTATCCCTCGACCACCGCGATGACCGGAACGGGAAGGGCCTCGAGGCGGTTCATCACCCGGTGGCCGCGCAGGACCCAGGGGGTGATGGTGTCGGCGTTGATCGTCTCCATCACCTTCAAGTTCGCGCCTGCGCAGAAGAACTTGGGGGAGGCGCTGCGCAGCACGACCGCAACGAGCGAGCCCGCTCGCGACTCCACTTCGGCGCAGGCGTCGTCGAGCCGGTCCAGAAGGGCGTGGTCCAGCGTGGGCGGCTTGCCCTCGGGTGGGCGAAGTGTGAATACGGCGACAGCCTCGGAGTACGTCAGGGTGAGCGCGGTGTGCATCGGGAGGCCTTGGGGTGGGGTGGCCAGGGCGCTAAAGCGAGTCGGGAACCGCGGTCTGTCAAACGTATTGTTGACAATAAACAATCGAACTCTGCTTTATTGGCCTCAATGAATTCCCCCCATTCAGCACTCACGGGTATTCGTGTGCTCGACTTTACGCACGTGTACCAGGGCCCGGTTGGCACCCAGATTTTGGCGGATTATGGCGCGGACGTAATCAAGATCGAGCGCCCTGGGTCAGGAGACTGGAGCCGACGGTGGGGTCCCTTTGTCCATGGTGTGAGCCTCCCGTTTGCCGGTCTCAATCGGAACAAGCGCAGCGTGGCGATCGACGTGAAGAGTCCGCTGGGCCGGCGCGCGGTGTATGACCTCGTGCAGAAGGCGGATGTGATTGTGCACAATTTCCGTGCAGGCGTGATGGAGAAGCTGGGGTTTGGTTATGAGGAGCTCGCGAAGATCAACCGACGGCTGGTCTATGCCTGGTCGGGAGGCTGGGGCGATCAGGGGCCGTCGGCGGACCGGGCCCGGGGAGGTCATGATCTGATGGCGCGGGCGGAGGCGGGTTGGTTTGTGCAGCCGGATCCCTCGAAGCCGCCGATTCCGGCGGGCATCTCCGCCGACTACGCGGCGGGACTGATGTTGATGCAGGGAATATTGATGGCCCTGCTGGCCCGGGCACGCACGGGCGAGGGGCAGCGCGTCACCACCGACCTGCTCAGTGTCGCCTTCCATGCCCATTCGTGGGAGGGGCCGGCGGAGATGAATGCGGCCCGGATCACGGAGGTGTCGGGTGTGATCGCCAATGAGAGCATCATCGACAAGTCGTTTGCCACGCGGGATGGATACATTGAGATTTCCCCGGTGTTCAGCGACAACTCGCTGAAGGACATCTCGCTGGCCCTGGGGCTGGACGACCTTTCGCAGCGCCCGCGTTTCTGCACGCATGCCCTGCAGGCGGAGAACCGACCCGAGCTCAATGCCCTGCTTGCAGCGCGATTCCGCGACAAGACAACCGCGGAGTGGCTGGTGGAGCTGGAGGCCAAGGGCGTGCTGTGTGCGCGGATCAACACGATTGTCGAGGCGGCGGAGGACCCGCAGCTGAAGGCGAATGCCATGGTGGTCGAGATGGAGCATGCGACGGCGGGATCCTTCCGCCTCCTTGGCACTCCGGTGCGATTGCACGGCACGCCGCCCTGTCCCCGCATTTTCGCCGCCGAACTCGGTGAGCACACCCGGGAGGTGCTGCTCGAGCTGGGCTACACCGCGGACATGGTCACGGACCTGGAGAAGCGCGGCGTGGTGCACACGGCACCCGCGGCGGCGGCGGGGGCGGCGACCTGAGACCGCAGGAGCGGGGAGGCCGGCGGCAGGCGCATGGCAACAACGCTTGCGCCCAATTCGCCTCCCTTTATCCTCCGGTCCATGTCTGCTATCGCGGAACCCGACCATGAGCGCGCTGCGCATGAACATCAGATGGCGATCTTCCGGGCGATGTCGCCCCAGCAGCGTTTGCATCAGGCGCTTCGGCTGAACCGGTCGATGCGAGCTTTGATGGCGGCAGGATTTCGCGATCGCCATCCGACGTGGACTGAAAACGAGGTTCGCCGGGCCGTCGCCGAACGCATCCTTCATGCCCGCACCGGATGAAGTGAGCCTGTTTGTCGGGCGGCTCGAATCCACGGGCGCGCCGTACATGATCACGGGAGCCACCGCCGCGATTCTCTACGGGCAGCCGCGGGTGACCAACGATCTTGACGTGGTGATCAGCCTAAACGACGCCACTCGGACGGCTCTGTTGTCGGCTTTCCCGGAGAGCGAGTTCTATGTACCGCCTGAGTCCGTCATCCGAGCTGAACAGGCCCGTCGGCAGCGCGGACACTTCAATCTGATTCACCACGAGTCCGGCTACAAGGCCGACGTCTATCTGACAGGGTCTGATCCTTTACACGCCTGGGCGCTGCCCTTGCGACGCCGGCTGAGTTGGGATGGAAATCTGACGATGACTGTCGCTCCACCGGAGTATGTGGTGCTGCGGAAACTGGAGTTTTTCCGCGAAGGTCAATCGGCAAAGCATCCGGTGGACATTCGCGCGATTCGGGAAGTCACTGGAGTGGATGAAACGATGCTGGCGCCGTGGCTTGAACGCATGGGCCTTGGAGCCCTGTGGCGGGAGATCAAGGCCGAAGGGTAGACTTGCGCGCGCGCCCTAGCGATCCCGAGGGACAACGCACCTACTGGCGACGCGGCGGGCGGCCTAGACGATGTGCAGCTTGAGGGCCTCGAGGGCTTCCCATTCGCGACCGCCGTGCATGGCGCGGACGATGCCGGCGTGTTCGTGGTAGCTTTCCATCAAGTCGCGATGACGCGAATACCGCAGAAACATGCGCAGCATGATCGGCAGCCAGAGATCCACCAGGCTGCCGTGATCCGCGGTCTCCACGAGGAGCCGGTGAAAGGCCATGTCGAGCTCCACGACCTGCCCCAGGTCGCTGCCGCCGCAGGCGTCCTTGTAATGGGAGAGATTGTCGTCAAGTCGCTTGAGCAGCGCCGGATCCCGCGTTTCGAACCACGCCGTCACCGCCGAGGCTTCGATCTCGCGCCGCAGGTGCACGATGACATTGCGTTTGAAGCCCGAGGGTTCGTTCGCCACGCGCACCCCGACATTGGGTTTGGCGATGAGCAGCCCTTCCTTCGTCAGATGCAGCAGCGCGTCGCGGATCGGACCGCGGCTGATGCCGAATTCCACCGCCAGCGTTTGCTCGCGCAGGGGTGTACCGGGCAGGAGCTGCCCGGAAAGAATCCGGCGGCGCAGGTGGGACGCGACCTGTTCCTGAAGGTTGGCGGCGAGCTTCATGGGTGCGAGGGCATGCGGGGAACGCAGGGTTGGCAACTCAGATTCGGAGTCAAACATTGTTGACAAATGACAACTCGGTCGAAGCATCCCGCAACCCACCGTCGAACTCGCCGGGCAGCCGCCCGGACGGCTCCGCTGTGTTCCCCCGGCGTTTGAATTCCCCCAGGATTTGTATGGCCCCCACCCCGTTTCTGTCCCGTCGCGATTTTCTTGAAACCACCGCCCTGTGCGCGGCGGGACTCCTTGGTGGATCCGCGCCGTTGCAGGCAGCGGCACGACGGCCCTTTGCGCTTCGCTATGTGGTGGGTTCAAGTCTCTACGGGGGACTGTCCCGGACCGAGATTCTTCCTGAAGTGACCAAGACCGGGGCGGCGGCGATCGACCTCTGGCCGCGGCGCCACGGAACGCAGCGGGAGGAGGCGGATGAGTGGGGGCGCGAGCGTCTGACCGAAGCGCTGCGTCGTCATGGCGTGAGCCTGGCACTGACCACGCGATTTGACTTGGGCCCGTTCGGTCTTGGCGACGAAATGAAGTATGTCGCTTCGTTGGGTGGTCGACTGATTGTCACCGGTGGCAAGGGCGAGGCCGGTCTGACGGGATCCGCGCTGAAGGACGAGGTGCGGCGGTTTGTCGAAGCCATGCGCCCGACTCTGGCGGTCGCAGCAGAAACGGGTGTCCAGATCGCGATTGAGAATCATAGTAACAACCTGATCAACACGCCAGAGTCGCTCCGCTGGATGCTGGAGTTTTCCAAAGGGCTTCCCCTCGGGGTCGCACTGGCGCCCTATCACCTGCCGCAGGATCCGGCCCTACTCGCCGGACTGATTCGCGAGCTCGGAGACCGGCTGCTTCTGTTCTATGCTTGGGAGTATGGAAAGGGCTGCATGAAGCCGATGCCCCTCGAGGAGGAGTTGATGCAGTTGCCGGGCCGCGGAGTTCTGGACTACGCCCCGCTGCTTCGCGCGTTGCGGGACATCCGGTTCGCCGGCTGGACTGAGATTTTCATGCATCCGACGCCCCGCGGACGTCCCATCCTGGAAACGGCTCCGCTTGTCACCGAGGAGATCAACCGCGCCCGGCGTCACCTCGAATCGATCCTGACCGGACTGCCGACCTGAGCTGCCCATGCCTTCACTTACCCTTCGCGTCGCGGTGCGGGCTTCGGTCTGGCTCGGATGTGCACTGGCCTTGGGGTGCGCGACCGCGGAGGCCGCGCCCGTGGTGCCGGCCTTCGAACGGTTTCATCGGACCGACGCGGATGGCACCGCGGAGGCGGAGGGCGGTCTGGTTCTCCTGAGCGAGCTGAATTGCGTGGCTTGCCACCGACTCCCGGGTTCGGCGGTGCAGGCACCGCGTCCCCGGCTGGCGCTGGCCCAGGTGGGTGACCGCCTCGGCGTGGATTCGTTGACGGCCTTCGTTTCGCATCCCTCTTCGATCAAGCCGGGCAGTCTCATGCCCAGATTGCCGCTGGCCGAAGGACAGGCTCGGGCCCTGGCGGTCTATCTCGCCTCGCTCACTTCCACGCCCGCGCCGGCTTCGGCCGTGACCGGGTCGGTGGAGTCGGGAAAACACCTGTATCACACACTTGGATGCGTGGCCTGCCACGCACCGGACGAGTCTGCCCGTCCCGAGGCGGTCGCGGGAGTCGTCGTGCCGGCGCCGTCCGGCCCCTCGGTACCGCTGGAACTGGCCCGGCACTATGAGCGCTCGGCCTTGGCCCGGTTCCTGGCCGATCCCCTGGCGGTTCGTCCGGCGGGGCGCATGCCTTCGAGTCACCTCAATCCGCAGGAGGCGGCGGATCTCGCGGCCTACCTTCAGCGCGAAGGCCGGCCGACCGTGAACGGTGCGACCGGCGCCGCCGCGACCCCGGCGCTGGTGGCGGAAGGCCGGCGCCTCTTTTCCTCCCTCGGCTGCGTGGCCTGCCATACGAGCGAAGCGCCCCTGGAATCCACGTCGGCAACGCCCGCGCCCGGGCTGACCATGGCGGCGCTGGATCGCGGCTGCCTGTCGTCCGCTCCGTCGGGGCGGGCGCCGGATTTTGGACTGGACGACGGACAGCGTCGCGCCCTGCGCCGGGCGATTGACCTGATGCAGGCTGATCCGGCATTTCTCCAGCCCGAGCCCAGGCGTGAGGTGGCGCGGTTCATGGCGAAGATGAACTGTTATGCCTGTCACGCGCGTGATGGACTCGGCGGGGTGGAGCCGGCGCGGGCGGCCTTTTTCGAAGTCACCGACCCGGGAGCCCATTCGCTGGGTGACATGGGAAATCTGCCGCCGGCCCTCGATCACCCGGGCAGGAAACTCACCCGCGCCTGGTGGCAAAAGCTGCTGTGGGAAGGCGGCGGCGAAGTGCGACCCTACCAGGCGGCACGCATGCCCGCGTTTGGCCGGGCCGTGAGCGAGCCCGTGCTGGAGGCCTGGGAGAAGGCGGATCAGCGGGCGGAGCCCGTCGCAATCGACATCAGCGGCCGCCAGTTGCATCAACGCGCCCACTACGGCCGGGCCTTGATGGGAACCCAGGATGGCGGACTGGGCTGCATCACTTGTCACGGTCTGCGCGATCGGAAGTCGCTCGGCATGCCCGTGCTGCCGCTGCACCACACGGCCGACCGCCTGCAGCCCACGTATTTCAAGGAGTTGTTGCTCAATCCGCAGGCGGTTCAGCCGGGCACCTTGATGCCTCCGATGTTCATGGGCCGGCCCAAGGCGGACGCCGAAATCGAGCAGCTCTGGACTTATTTGAAGGAAATCGACCAGCAACTGCTTCCCGAGGGCCTGTTGCGGACCGGCGAGTACGAACTGAAGCCGGAAACGAAATCGCGGCCGATTGTTTTCCGCACCTTTCTGGACGGGGCCGGTCTGCAGGCCGTGGCGGTGGGTAGCCCGTCGGGCCGGCACGCGGCCTTTGACGCGGCGGAGGTGCGCTGGGCGCTGACCTGGCGCGGGCGCTTCCTCGACGCCCTGACGACCTGGGAGGAGCGCGCCATGACCCCGGCCAAGCCGCTTGGCGACGCCGTGACCGCGCTCCCCGCCTGGATGCCGTTGACCCGCAGTCCGGACACCGCCGAAACCGGCGCCGAAGCGGTCGGGGCGGCGGCGGGGTATCGCTACCGTGGATTCCGTCTCGGTGCGGACGGGGTGCCGACCTTCCACTACGATGTCGGCTCGCTGCGGGTCGAGGACACCCTGCGCCCCGACGAGCGCTCGGGCGGATATCGGCGCGTGCTCGTGATCCGGGGTGGGACCCCGGGATGGTATTTCCGGGGAGCCTCCCCGCAGGCGTTGCCGCGACCGGTGACGTTTAATGCGGCGGGTGAAGCCACCCTTGAGGAGACGTTGCCATGAGTTTCACCTTCCCCGCGTGGTTTGCCCCGCACTCCCGCCAATCCGCTTGCGACGGACCGAAGGGTGCACGGGTCCTGTCGCTCGCCGCGGCTTTCCTGCTGTGGGCCCCGCTGCAGGCGTCGGCAGGGGCGGACTCGTCCGAGCGTCCTCCGGCCTACGAGCGCGTGCCCTATTCGCTTCCGACCGAGAGCAAGTTTGAAGTGAGCGGGATTGCGGTGCTGCCCGATGGCCGGGCCGCGCTCACCCTGCGCAAGGGCGAGGTCTGGATCCTGGAGAATCCGCTCGAGGATCCCGCCAAGGCGCGTTACCGCCTGTTTGCGAGCGGGCTGCACGAGCCCTTGGGACTCACCTGGCACGAAGGCGCCTTGTACACCACCCAGCGGAGCGAAGTGACCCGGATGGAGGATCGCGATGGCGACGGCGTGGCCGACACCTATGAGACCGCGGCGAAAGGCTGGGGCTTGTCCGGCAACTACCATGAGTATGCGTACGGTCCCATTTTTGATCGGGCGGGAAACCTCTGGGTCACGCTCAATGTCACGATCGGCAACCCGGCGAAACTCGCCGGCCATCGCGGTGGAGCCCCCCTGTGGCGGGGCTGGGCGATGCGGCAGGCTCCGGGCGGAGACCTCCTGCCGGTGGCGGCGGGATTTCGATCTCCGTTTGGTTTGGGGCTGAATGCCGAAGGTGATGTGTTTGCGACTGACCAGCAGGGCAACTGGTGGGGAACCTGTCCGCTGATCCATGTCCGGCCCGGACGCTTCTATGGTCATGCGGATTCCATTCCGGACACCCGCCGACCCGAGTCCCCGGTCAAGGATCCGGGAACGTTGCCAACCGGAGTCACCGTGGTGGAGGCGGCGGCGCGCATCCCGGGCTTCGCGCTTCCCGCGGTGTGGTTTCCCTATGTGAAGATGGGGCAGAGCACGACTGGGATCGTCTGCAACCAGACGGGGGGAGGATTCGGTCCCTTTGAGCGACAGCTTTTCATTGGTGACTTCACCCTTGCGCAGGTGAATCGCGTCTTCCTGGAGAAGGTGGACGGTGAATACCAGGGCGCCTGTTTTCCTTTCATGGACCAACTGCAATCGGCGGTGCTGCAGATGGCGTTTCTGAAGGACGGATCGATGATCGTGGGCGAATCGAATCGCGGCTGGAATTCACTGGGTTCACGTTCCTTCGGATTGGAGCGAATCCGGTGGACGGGACGCATGCCGTTCGAGTTGCAGACCATGGAGGCGCGTAGTGACGGATTTCGTCTCACCTTCACTGAGCCGCTGGCGTCACCGAAGTCTCTCACCCCGGCGCAGTTCACACTGACCAGCTACACTTACCTTTACCATGTGACGTATGGCAGTCCGGAGACGGCGACCCAGCCCGTGGGCGTCGAGAAGATTCAGGTGAGCGCTGACGGCCGGACCGTGGATTTGACCTGCTCAGGCCTGCGCGCCGGTTTTGTGCATCAACTCATGCTCGGGCCGCTGCAGTCGGCGTCGGGTCAGGCGCTCCGGTACGATCGCGCCTACTACACGCTGAATCGGATTCCGGCTGCGCCGTGACCCGTCCGACCGGTCCGGCCCGGCTGCCCGGGCTTTCCGACCGGGCTAGAGCCGGGGCAGGGGTTCGGGGTCCCCGTTTTCCCGGGACTCGTCCGCCGGATGCCCTCGACGGTACGTAGCCAGGTAGCGCGCCTCGCCTGCAGCCGCGCCAAAGGTGGTCGGCAGTGTTCCGTCGAGGCCGTAGCAGATGCGCAACCGGTCGCCCACCTGCTGAAACAGGCACGGGATGGCCCGACCGGCATTCGGCCCTTCCTCGCCCTGCAGCAGCAACGTGGCCGCGGAGCCCGTGGAGGTGATGCTGAACCGGCCTTGGTCGGCCAAATTGCCCCCGAAGAGCACGGTGTAGCGGCCCTGGGAGAGAATCACGCGGGTGCGTTGCACCACCAGCTCAGGGGCGGATTGACCGTCCATTTCGGCGCGAATCATGGCCCAGTGGCCGTCGAGAGGAGTGTGCATGGTCAAGGTGCGGAGCCGTGAAGGTTTGAGCCGTTACCGTGGGTAGCTTCGCCTCGAAGGCAAGGGTTCGGGTTCGTTCTCGGGGAGTCACTTAATTTTCACGGCCTGTCGAAAGCGTCCTGTTTCATTCGACCTTTGGATGAACCGCCGGCCGGAAACGGCCTTGGTTCTCGCACGAATCCTCCTACTGCCCACCATGCTCACCAAGATCCTCATCGCCGTCGCGATTGTCCTCGTTGTTTTCCTGATTGCCGTCGCTCTTCAACCCAACCACTTCCGGGTCGAACGTTCCATTGTGGTGGCTGCACCGGCGGCCGTTCCGTTCGGATACGTCAATGACCTGCAGAAGTGGAATGCCATCAATCCCTGGGCCAAACTCGATCCGGCGATGAAGTCCACTTACGGAGGCCCTCCTTCGGGTGTGGGAGCCAGCCATGCCTGGGCAGGCAATGGTGAGGTCGGCGAGGGGATGATGACGATCATTGACAGCCGACCCAGCGACCTGATCCGCATGCGGCTCGATTTCAAGAAGCCGTTCGCCTCCACCGCCACCGCGGAGTACATCTTTCGCAGCCAGGGGGCGGCGACGGAGGTGTGCTGGAGCATGTCGGGTGCAAAGAATTTCATCAGCAAGGCGTTCGGACTCGTGATGAATGTGGACAAGATGATTGGCGACCAGTTTGAGAAAGGCCTGGCCGATTTGAAGGCGATCTCTGAGGCCGGCGCGGGCAAATGAAGCGAAGCCGCGGAGCCCAATTGAACCACGGATGGACACGGAGGAACACGGATACCAACCGCGGATCCAGCGGATGGCATGCTCCGGCCTCTGAGATTGCCGCGTGTAATATGCTTTTTCCTCGACTGCGCATGCAGGAAAACTTTAGCGCGATCCGGGGTCGGCCTCTGTTGGAGGTGGGGTCGCCGACCCCGCGGGGATTGGCGTTGCGTGACGAAATCGGACCGCGGAGGCGGGACCCGTCGGTCCCGTCGCGGCTTCACCGAGGCCACCTCCAACAGAGACGCCGGTTCGCACGCTCGATCCTTAAGTTGATCTGCATGCGCGACTGTGGGATCGCGGGCCGACCGTGCTTGTTGAACTCAGGGATCCGTTCCAACCGAGGAAAGTAGAATGAACTCATCGACTCCCGACAGACCGTCACATCCAGGCGCGGCATTCGCCTTGCACGCTCGGTTCCCGGATGCAGTTGAGCGCTCCGATTCCGTAGTGTCGGTGGAGGTTGGTTACGAGGCTGGCGTCAAGGCAAAGCTCGAGCGCCTGCGCACCGACCTCATTGATCTGGCGTTTGTCCTCGAAACGCGGGGACGGCTGGAGGCGGCGGATGTGGCCCTGGCCACCTCCGCGCGCGTCGGTGAGCTCTGCGATGAATTGGACGGCGAACCGCGAGGGCGAGGACCGGCTGCCCTTGTCGGAAACGCGACAGGTTTCAGGGACCTTCCTTGATGCGGAGACGGCGGTATTCGATCTGGCCGTGATCGCTCTCCAGCCCGATCGGACCGTCGGCGGGCACGGCGAAGGCGTCGACCAGCACTTCTCCATTGCAGGTTGCCCGGGCCAGACCGTTGCGGACCGTGACCACCAGCTCGTTCCAGTCCAAGGGGCGATAATGCTGCAGGTCGAGGTACGGCCCGGCGATGAGGTAGTCCCGGCACTGGAGCTGCGGGCCGCGCACGTACACACCGCTGTCGGCGTTCGGGCTGGCCCGAAATTCGAGACGCAGCTCGAAGTCGCGCGGGAACGTCCGAACCGTCTGAAGCTTGACGTAGGCGCGAAGCAGCCGGGACACGGTGACCACGAGACGACCGTTGCGGACGGCGAAGCGGCCGTCGCTGGTTTCCGTGCGTCCCTCCAGCGCGCGCCCATCCGGGTCGACCCACCCGGTGAGGTCGCGGCCGTTGAAGAGGCTGACGTATCCCGGTTCGGGAGTGAAGTCATCCGGCCAGGCAGGCACCAGTTGAAGGGTTTCCAGGACGGGCCGGAGTGCGCGCGCCCACTTCAGGTAGCCCCGCGGATTGGGGTGAAGCAGGTCGGGAAACTCCTCCGCCTTGGCGTCACCCGTGCTGTTGGCAAAAAGGGCCCAGGTGTCGAGGAAGGTCACCTGCGGGCGGTCCCTCAGCCCCGCGAACAGAAGCTGGTTCAGGCGGGTGATCTTGTCGGCGGGCCGCTTCTTGGTTGCTGAGCTGGGAAAGACCGCGCACAGCACGACCGGCATCGAGGGATTGTGGGTGCGCAGTGCGTCAAGGATGAGCGTGACATTGGCGCTGGCGACCTCCGGTTCCGCCAGCTCCTCGAGATCGTTGGTGCCGATGAGCAGCACCACGGCGCGGGGCGAAAGATTCAGCACGTCTTGTTGCAGTCGGATCAACACTCCTCGTGTGGTGTCACCGCTAATACCGCGGTTGGCCACCTTGAGTCCCGGAAACGACCCGCCGAGCCCGGACCAGCCCTGCGTGATGGAGTCGCCCAGAAAGACCACTGCACCTTTGTCCTGGGCACCGCGGGTGGACCACCCCGTGCGACGCTCCAGCCAGAGTTTCTGGAACCACTCCATGCGCCGGATCGGTCCGGTGCCGGGCAGCCCCTCGTCGGTATCGGGAATGGCCAGCGAGGCGGGTGAAGGGACAGGGGTGGTTTGGGCGGGCAGGGACGAGCAGATGAAACCGCACAGCGCAAACAGGGCGAGGAGCCGAAGGGGAGGGAACATGCGACGAAAGGGGTTGGAGTGGACGTGTCGGGTGGCATCCTGCACGGGAAACGGCGGTGGGTGCAAGTCGAGGCACCCGATGGCTGATTCACGGCGAACGTGTTGGGCGTGTCGCTCCGCCGAACCGCGGCTAGCCGGGTCCGGGTATCAGATTCTCATTACGTTGTGTTTTAAAGGTTTGTTACCGAAGGGACGAGGGAGGGCGAGAACTCGAAATTGACAACGCTTCGCGGGACACGTTTTGTCGTGGTGTGAACCGGTTTCGACGTCTCTCTGCGTTTTTGCTGCTCGCCGTGTGGCTGGCGGCGACGCAGCACTGCGTCCTGGAAGCGGCCGGCGTGTGGGGCGCGGAGGGTGACGAGCCGGCTTCGGCGTGTTGCCCGGATTCGTCCTCCCATTGCGAGCATGATGCCTGCGAGGTCGTGGAAGGTGGATCGATTGTTTCCGCAAGCTCCTCCGTCAAGGTTCCGTCGCCTGAGTGGCAAGTCTGCTGGTTTTTCGCTGAGATCGAAAAGGTCGCCCTGCGGGAGTCGGTCGCGTTGGATCCAGACGAGGTCGAGGAGCGGGGACGGTCGTTGGGTTGGGTGCCGATCTGGCATGTTGAGCGTCGGGCAGCGCTGTCGCCGCGCGCGCCTTCATTGAACGTGGCCTGAGTCGTCCCTGCGCGGACGAATCGGGTGAATCTGAACTGACGCCGGCGCATTGTGCCGGGCGTGATTCCGGGCCGATGTGCGCCCGTTTGGACCGATGCGGTCCCTGCATCCCCACTCTCCATGATTCCACGTTTGGTTTTTCCTCTCTTCCTGGTTTTGACCGGTCTCTCCGCACCCGCCCAATCGGCGCCGGAACCGTTGCCCCGTCCCCTGACCCTCGCCGCCGCGTTGCAGCGTGCGGCTGAGCAGCACCCCGGGCTGGCGGAACGTCGTTCGGACGAGCGTGCGGTGCAGGCGCGACGCGACCAGGCGGGGCTTCGTCCGAATGCCACCGTGGACATCGCACTGGAAAATGTGATGGGCACCGGTGCGCTCCAGGGGGTGCGCAGCC
>JAEUGZ010000060.1 GCA_016794725.1 Opitutaceae bacterium
GGCGTGAAACGAAAAATCGATCACCACGTCTCCCGACTCGAACGCGCTGGCCAGACGATCGCCGACGTCCACGGCAGCTGCGATCGCTACTCCGCTCGACTGTGCGGCGGCTGCGATGGCCTGCCCCATGCGCCCGCGGGCACCGACAATACTGATGGAGAGGGGCATGGGGAAACTATTTGCCGAGGGCAACCAGCGCTGCCACCAGCGCCTTTTCGTTGACTGCCGTGATCGGACTGAGGGGTTGGCGTACTTCCGGCGTTTCGATGATGCCGGCCCGGGCCAGAGCCACTTTGATCGGGACCGGGTTGGGTTCGAGGAAAAGCGCCTTGAAGGTGGGAAAGAGCTTCCGGTGGAGTTTGGAGGCGCGGGCAAAGTCGTTTTCCAGGGCCAGGCGTGTGAGCAGGGTCACCTCCTTGGGCATCAGATTTGAGGCGACACTGATGACGCCCTCCGCTCCCACGGACATGAAAGGAAGCGTCAGGCTGTCGTCGCCACTCAGTACGGTCAGGTCCTTGCCCATGGCCTGCTTTAGCAAATCGACCCGTTCAACCGAGCCGCCGGCTTCCTTGATCCAGCGTACATGCGGGTATTTTCGAGCGAGACGCTCGACGACCCCGACGCTGATTTCGATGCCACACCGACCGGGAATTGAATACAGGATGATCGGACGGTCCGTACAGTCGGCGATCGCCTCAAAGTGCAGGAAAAGGCCCTCCTGGCTCGGCTTGTTGTAGTACGGAGCGACGACCAGCATGGCATCCGCGCCAGCCTCGTGGGACAGCGTGGTGAGTTCCATGGCCTCACGGGTGGAGTTGGATCCGGTTCCGGCGATCACCGGAACGCGCCGACGGGAGTAGGCCACCACTGCCCGGATGACTTCCATGTGTTCTTCATGGTCCAAAGTAGGGGATTCACCCGTGGTGCCGACCGGGACAAGTCCATTGATTCCCCCCTTGATCTGGAATTCCACCAGCTGCTTCAAGTCGTCGAATGCGACCTGCTGGTCCTTGAAAGGCGTGATAAGGGCGGTGATGGCGCCAGTGAGTGGGCGAAGCTTCATGGAGAGATACCTTGCCGAGCAAAGCAGAGCACTCTACCCAGAGCGCAACGTTTTTCTGCCTGCTCTCCATGTCACCTCATACCGAAATCTTCAACGATCTGCTCCGTTTGGCTGTTGAAAGCGGAGCCAGCGACGTCGTCATCAAATCCAATAAGCCGGGATACGTGCGCCTTTCCGGCCGGCTCAAGCCGGTCGACATGGATCCGATTTCGGCCACGGACGCCCAGGCGTTTGTGGACGAACATGTGCCGAAGGTCTTCCGCAAGCGGTGGGACGACGAAGGGCAGGTCGACTTCGCCTATTCCTCGGACGGCATCGGGCGCTTCCGCGTCAATGGCTTTCATCAGCGCGGCCTCGTGAGCATCGTGTTTCGTCACATCAAGAGCCGGGTCCCCACGCTGGACGAGCTCAGCCTGCAATCCGAGCCCTTGCTCAAGCTGGCCCAGGCCAAGGATGGCATCCTTTTGGTCTGCGGGGCGACGGGGTCGGGCAAGAGCTCGACCATGGCTGCGCTCCTGAACTGGATCAACCAGAACGCAGACCGCCACATCATCACGATCGAGGATCCGATCGAATACACGTTCCAGGACGACAAGTCGGTCTTTCAGCAGCGTGAGATCGGCCTCGACGTGCCCGACTTCCACATGGCGATCAAATCCGTGCTGCGCCAGAATCCCGATATCATCCTCATCGGTGAAATGCGCGATCGCGAAACGTTTGAAACCGCGATCAGCGCGGCCGAGACGGGGCACCTGGTCTTCTCGACCATGCACGCCGGCACAACGGCCCAAGCCCTGACGCGTCTCTTTGAGTTTTTCCCGCCGGAACAGCAGCTTCAGGCCCGGCGGCAGATTGCCGGTTCCATCCGCGGATTCATCTGCCAGAAGCTCATTCCCGCCATTGAGGGAGGCGGTCGCTACCCGGTCAATGAAGTCCTCAACGCCGACGCGACGGTGCGGAATCTGATTCTCGAAGGACAATTCGAACGCATTCAGGGATTGCTCGACAGCGGAAGCGATTCGGGAACGTATGCATTCAACAAGGACATCCTGCGCATGGTGAAAGCGGGGAAAATCTCCAAGGCCGACGCATTGCGATTCTCGCCGAATCCGCAGCAGCTCGACATGAATCTGAAGGGCATCTTCATCAAGGTCTAGCCCGTGCAAAAGCGGGTGGGGCGGCCGTCCACCGTTCGCAGGCAGGGGTGGATTGCCTCGACCCGGGTTCAGAGCTTGAGGGGCGCGGCGTAGCCGGTGAGTTCCATGTAGGCCGATCCCACGTCCCGCCCGTCCGAATCCAGGACGCGGCAGGCGCCTTCCCAGTAGGCGATGCCCGCCAGTCCACCGGTCAATTCCTGGTTGGGCAGGAGGGGCTCCAGTGTAAAGGCCCGTTTCAGCCCCGTCTTCGGGTCCTCGGTGGTCAATCGGATTCGAGCTGGATATACGGCACCGGTGTCCGGACTCCGCCACGTCGACAGCACTTCCCAGACGAAGGTGCGTCGCTCGGCGCGACCCTCCGGCGACACCCATTGGAGCGTCGAGGCGGGATCCGCGCTTCCGTCGGCGCGCCGCAGCAGGTAGAGCATGAGCTCGCGGGGTTCGTCGCGGAGCTGAAGGCTGACCCAGTCCCAGCCGACCTGGTTGGCGGAAAGCTGGCTGCTGCTGATTTCGTGGTCCATCCAGGCTTCGCCGGTGACCTCACGAACCGGCTCCTCCCCGATCGCGAGGGTGCCTGAAACCGCGAGCCGCGAGAACGTCAGGTAGTGACTGGCCGCCGCGGGATCCTCCCCTTTGCGGGAGACTCCCTGTTCGCCGAATACGACCAGCGGCTTGCGTGGAACCAGGCGCAGGAGAAAGCGGAGTTCCGATCTCACGCCTCCGGCGAGTTCCATTTCCTCCTGTGTTCCCTCGACCATGCGAAGCGACCAGGGACCGTTGCGCACGGAGAGCGTTTGGGTGTCCGCCTGGGCATCCCAGCCGTCACGATTCAACCGTTCCTGGTGATAGAACCGCCGGTTCACTGGATCCACGAGCGCCATGTGGGCGAGGTGGACTTGCGTGGCGCGATCCCGGGTGACCTGCCGGAAAAACGTCGCTTGGAACCCGACGCGACGTTGCTGCGCATCGAGGAGATGCCCCGTCACATACCACCACTCGAGTCGGAACTCCGGGTGGGCCCCGTGGTCCCGCGGAAATTGAAAGACGGTGCCTGGCAGGGGAATCGCAAAGCCGTCCGACGTGGTGGGCGCGGCTGAGAGCGTGGCGAAGGCAGCAAGGCCGGCGCACCCCCGGATCCAGCGCCCGATGCGGTTTCTCCGGATTGCCGTCTCCGGTTCTCTTTGCCTGAAGCGTGTCATGGTTGTCATTCCTCCCGGTCCGCGGGGAGGTCGGCGCCCCAGCGCCCGACCCAGTAACTGACACCGGTCCCAGTTCCAAAAATGGCAAGCGCCAGCCCGGCCAGCTGCAGCTGGGGAATCACAAAACCCAAAGTCCAGCCGAACGATTGCTTGTTGATCACGTAGATGAGCAGCCATCCGAGGGCGAGGCTGATGAGCAAACCGCCTGCGAGGGCACAGAGCGAGAGGGAGGCGCCTTCGATGGCGGCGCTGCGCGCAATTTCACGATGGGTCCAGCCCAGGGCGCGCAGGGTGGTCAACTCGTCCCGCCGATCGAGCAGCACGCTGATCAGGGTCAGACCGAGCCCACCGACGGCGACTGCCACGCCGATGACTTCCAGGGCGTAGGTGATTCCAAAGGTCTGTCGAAAGATTCGCAGTACCTCGGACCGCAGCGTGGCGTTGGAGAAGACCGAAAGTCCGGGGTAGGATCGCATGAGCTCAGCCCGGATCTGGCTGGGGTCGGTTCCGGGCTTGAGGTAGAGGGAGAGGTTGGTCACGGCATCGGTGCCGAACCAGCGCCGCACGTGCTCGCGATCCGCGAGCACAGAGCCCCGCTCGTTGCCGTAGTCCGCGAAAATGCCCTCGATCGTCACCGCCTGCGGACCCACTGGCGTGGGCAGAGTCAGCCGGTCGCCCGATCGGACCCGATAGCGTTCGCTGAAACTTTCACTGACGAGCACGCGGTTGGCGTTGGTTTTCGCGTCGAAGACGGCGGGGTCGCGCGGTTCAACCACCCACGGTGTGCGCACCGTCAGACGCAGCGCCTGCAGGTCGACACCATTGATTGAAGTCGGTCGGCCGTTGTACTGGATGGGAAAAGAGACCAGCGAGATTGCCCGCTCGACCGCGGGGTGCGAGGCCACGGCGGTGGCGGCGGCGGATGAAATCCGGTTTTGCGCGGAGGCGCTCTGCGCACCGGCGCTGGACAGGTAGAGGTCCGCCTGAAGTGAACGCTCCACCCAAGCGTGCACGGTGTGCTCAAAGCTTGCCACCAGGATCGCCATCCCTGCGGTCATGGCGATGGCGCAAATCAGCGCAGCGACCGCCAGACGGTGACGGCCCGAGGGACGCCGGAGGTGGCTCAGGCTGAGCAGCACGGTGAACGAACCCCGGCCCCACGAGCGCCCGGCGCGTGCGAGCACGGGCAACCCGTATCCAAAGATCATGCCACTTCCCAGTATCCAAAACAGCGCGGCGGCATAGCCGGCCACGGGAAAACGCCCTCCTCCCGCGAGCGGTGCCGCCGGCAATTGGGCCGCGACGGTGCCGGTCACCAGCAGCGCCGCGCCCAGGGTCAGACTGAAGCCGCGCGAACAGGCGCCCACCGCGGGGGGGGCACTGCGCTGCATGACCTGGGCGGGCGGCGTACGGGCTGCGGTCCGCGCCGGAATCCAGCCGGCAACCAGAGCCGCGGCCAGGCCCAGGCCGATCGCGAGCGCCGCCTCGCCGGCAGAGAGGGAGACCGAACCCACAGTCGTGGCATGATAGAGTGAATTGACGGTACGTCCAACCGCCTTGACGGCCACTTGGGCACCCGCCCAACCGAGGAACAGTCCGAACGTCCCACCAAGGAGACCCAGCACCGCCGATTCCGCCAGCCAGGCGCGCCGCAACATCGATTCGGTCACGCCCAGCGAACGCAGGATGGCGATCTCCGTCCGGCGTCGCACCACGGCCCCGTCGAGCGCTTGGAAAATCAGGTACAAGCCCACCAGCAGGGCGATAAGCGAGAGGATGGTGAGGTTGAGACGGAAGGCACGCGTCATCGCCTCGGTGGCGTCGCGTCGCGTTTCCGGTTCCATCACACTCCAGCGGGTTCCCCCCCCGCCGAGCGCGGTCAGAATTCGGATCACCTCGCGGCGGATCGACTCAGACTGTGCTCCGCGCTCGATGCGTGCCTCGATGCGGTCGATGCGGCCCGGGCGGTTGAGCAGTGTCTGCAGCGGCACGAGGTCGAAGATCATGAGCGTGTCGGGGGGCCGGGGTGCATCGGGCGATTCGGGGATGGTCCCCGCCACGTCCACCGTGACCACACGCTCGTCGACAATGAGCTCGATCCGTTCCGGAAGCGGAGATGCGTAGTTTGAACTCAACCACACACTCGGTCGGCCCGGGAACGAATCCCCTGTACGACTCCCTGGCATGGGATCCCGGCCGCCCCGTGTGTCGAGGCGGCCGCGCAAAAAGCCCTGATCCTGCGGACGTGCCAGGTTGGCCAGCGACACAATGTCCAGGCCGAGCAGGGTGTAGGCCGGGCGGCCGAAGCGCTCGGCCTCGCCCGGAAGGGCCGGCCGGGAGGCGCTACCCTCGACCACGGGAATGAGGTGGACGGGTCGCGTCCCCAGAGCGTCCCGCAGTTCCCGCAGGACCGCCATGTCAAGTGGACCGGCGGGGGCTTGCACCGTGAAATCGCTCTCGCCGGTCAGGACCTCGGTGAAGCGGGAAAACCCCGCCACCGCCGCCTGGTTGGCCAGTCGGATGGAGACGTACACCGCCACGCCGAGGGAGAGCAGCAAGACGAGCACCGCACTCTGGCGCGGCGCCATCCGTGCGTGCCGAAACGAAACCCTCGAGAGGAGAATCATGACGAGAGAACCGACTCCGGCGTCACCCGGCGGCAGGGAGGGAGCCTTCATGGTCGCGGGGCTTCCACCACGTGCCCGTCCTGCAGGTGAATGCGCCGGTGGCAAATGGCGGCTGCCTCCTCGCTGTGAGTGACCAGCACCAGGGTGGTTTTTGTTTCGTCCGTCAATTCGTGGAGCAGGTTCAGAATGACGGCACCGTTTGCCGAATCGAGATTGCCGGTGGGTTCGTCGGCGAGGATCAGCTGAGGTCGGTGTATCAGGGCCCGGGCAATCGCCACCCGCTGTTGTTCGCCGCCTGAGAGCTGGGCCGGAAGCGCCTGTGCCCGTGCGGAAAGTCCGAGCCGGGAGAGCGCCTCGGTGACGCGTTTCGCCCGTTCGGCTGCGGGGATTCCGATCAACTGGAGAGGAAGTTCGACATTCTCAAAGGTGTTGAGCGTGGGCAGCAGGTGAAAGAACTGGAACACCGTGCCGAGACGCCGACGGCGCAGGGTGGCGAGGGCGTCACTGTCCAAGGCCTGGATTTCTGTGCCCTCCAGGACAATGCGACCCGAATCCGGCCGGTCCACGCCTCCCAGGCAATTCAGCAGCGTGGATTTGCCGCTGCCGGAGGGCCCGGTCAGGGCCAGTCGTTCGCCGGCTCCGACGGTGAATGACAAACGATGCAGCACGGTGCGGGAACCATAGGACTTCACCACCTCTTCAACCTGAAGCAGCGGGGACGAGGATGCAGGGGAGAATGCCATGGCCTCGCCAAGAGAAGCGGTTTCCATCAAAAGCCAACCCGCGGGATGGGATTGAGCGAGGCAGGCGGTGCACACGGAAGTGATTGGGCACCGTCACCTTCAATTCAAAGACCGCGATTCAACCCCGGATGAACTCGGTTCAACACGGATACAAACGAGTTGAGCCAAGACGGGCACTCACCTCGTAGGCGAAGAACTGCATGGGTGCTGAATCCGCTTTTATCTTTGTCCATCCGTAGTTTATGAACGGATCGATTCGTTTCGACCGCTGAAAATAGGTGTGCGTGGCGTATTCGGGGTGCTTCGCTCGGAGGGGTCTTGTATCGCACCTCGATTGAGATTGCTTGCCGTGTCCAGCCCGCCCGCCAAGAGGCCCGTTGCCGCCTTAGCGCAGCCTCGCATTTTGCCCGGTGTCCGTTTGTAGTCGACGTTCTTCGCCATGCTCGAACCCGTTGTTCCCGCCAAGACTCCCACGATCCTGATCATTGATGATGATGCCGAGATTCGCTATTCGCTGACCCGGGTGCTGTCGTCGAGAAAATGGCAGGTCGTGGAGGCCGCGAGCGGCGAGCAGGGCATCGCAGTGGTGAAGAAGTCCCCGCCCGATCTCGTGTTCCTCGACATTCGAATGGGGGGCATGAGTGGCTTGGAAGCGCTGCAGCACATCCGCTCCGCCAATCCCAAACAACTGGTCGTGCTCATGACCGCCTTTGGCACGGCGCAGACGGCGATCGAGGCGATGAAGTACGGTGCCTTTGACTACATCATGAAGCCCTTCGATCCCCAGAAGGTGCTGACGCTGGCGGACACGGCGCTGCAGGCCCACGCTGACATGCGGGCGGCGAGCGACTACAAGCCGACGCTGAACAGCGAGGATTACAAGGAAGGCATCGTCGGTTCTTCTCCCGTGATGCAGGACGTGTTCAAGGTCATCGGGCAGGTCACGGCCAGCGATGTGACCGTGATGATCACGGGGGAGAGCGGGACGGGAAAGGAACTCGTCGCCCGTTCCATCTGGAAACACAGTCACCGCGCGTCCAAACCCTTCATTGCGGTCAATTGTGCGGCGATTCCGGACAACCTGATTGAGAGCGAGCTGTTCGGCCACGAGAAAGGCTCCTTCACCGGGGCGACCGGCCAGCGGCTGGGCAAGTTTGAGCTGTGCGACGGCGGCACGATTTTCCTGGATGAGATCGGCGACATGGCGCTCGCCACCCAGACGAAGATTCTCCGTGTACTGCAGCAAGGTGAGATTCAGCGGGTCGGAGGCACCGACACCATTCGGGTCGATGTCCGGATCCTGGCGGCGACGAACAAGGACCTCGAGGCGATGGTGAAGGCCAAGACGTTTCGCGAGGACCTCTACTACCGTCTCAACGTGGTTCGCATCCGCATGCCGGCGTTGCGTGATCGCGAGGCGGACACCCCTCAGATTGTCGATTTCTGCCTGCAAAACCTGGTGAAGCAGAAGAAAGCGCGCGCCAGCAAAGTCTCTCCCGAAGCCATGGGCGTGCTGGTGCGCTACCAGTGGCCGGGCAATGTGCGCGAGCTCGAAAACGTCATCTACCGGAGCGCGGTCATCGCCCAAGGTGACACCATCCTGCTCAAAGACCTGCCCGCGGAGATTCGTGATGCGGTGGGCGCT
>JAEUGZ010000120.1 GCA_016794725.1 Opitutaceae bacterium
TGAGCCGAGGCGCCGCAGGTGGTCCAATAGAGCATCCCCACGCATACGGCAAAGGTCACCCATGCCTCGGCAGTTCTTGCCGGTGGTTGGTGCTTCGCAGCATGCGGCGGCCGTGCGATATGGGGTCGGAGCGATCGGAAGGGTGAAACGGACTCGCGCGGCCGTGCAGGATGGATGTCCGAGATTCTACCTGCGGAGGTGACTGAACTCAGACGTGACGCAGGGTCCGACCACCGGCTGATAGGACTTGTTTCGGCGGGTAGCGGGAATCGATCGACGCGTTGGCGACCGTCACAGCCCATGATTCGGGTCGGTAACGGCACCTCGGACGTCAAGCCGGGATGACAAACGCACAATCATTATTTGTATAAACAGTACATCAAATGTTTGGAGTCTTGATATGACCTGTAGAGCATTTGGTGTGCTAAAGAATCGTCGGTTTCTGTCGATAAATGGCCTCAGGAAATGACCTTGGGATGATTTTCTAGCGTTGTTGAGTAGTGTTGTGAAATCCCGAGTTTGGCGAAACGAGTGGAGCAACCCGGCAATCCACCGTGCCACGGCGGCCGAGGAGCACCCCATGCGGTCAAGGAAGGCGGGGAACTCTCCGACCTATGTTCAAGTGAGATACCCGAGATGGTCCGAGTCGGGGGTGGGTGAGAACCACCCGATGGGGGGGGCGTTCTGCCGGATGCAGGCGCCACTCAAGGGGTTGATTCCTCGAGGTGAGCGCCGGGTTTTTGAATGGCTTTTCTTGAGTTGGTGGGTAGCCGGGTTTTGGGGAGGAGCATGGGCGGGCGACCCAAGGACGGCGACGCTTCGAATCGGGTTCTCGAGCACGATGTTCTCGGATGTGAACGAGAATGATGCGCGTGCGTCGGTGAAGGTCTGGGGGGAGACGGTGGCGAAGGAGCGGAGGATCTCGGCGTATCCAGAAACCATGCTGTTTCGTAACCAAACGGAACTGCTCGAGGCCTTGGCGCAGGAACGGGTGGATGCCGTCGGGGTCACGATTCTGGAGTTTGATCTGGTGCGGAAGAAGGTGCCCCTCTCACCGGTGTTCGCCGCCGGACTCGAGCAACGCGTCACGGAGCAGTATGTCCTCCTGGCGCCGAGTGAAGGAAAGGTCCGCGGCGTCCGGGATCTTGCCGGGGCGAGTTTGGTGGTGCAACGAGGACCTCCTCGGCTTTCGCTCGCAGAACTATGGCTGGGAAGTCTGTTGGTCGAGGAACATCTGCCGCCGTTGGTCCGGTGTGCGGGGACGTTGATGATTGAACGGAAGGTATCCAAGGCGGTGCTGCCGGTTTTCTTTGGAAACGCCGACGCCTGCCTGGTGACGAGGGGGGGATTCAACACCCTGTGCGAATTGAATCCACAGGTGGGGAATCGACTGGCCGTCGTCGCTTCGTCAGGGGAGTGGATACCTGCCGTCTTTGCCCTGCGCGCAAATTACCAGGCTCCATTCAGGAAAGAACTGGTTCAGGGCTTGCGGGAGTTGCATCACACGACAGCAGGTCGCCAGGTCTTGACGGTTTTCCAGAGCGACCGCCTCGAAGAGGTGGATGACGCAACGCTGCGGCCAACCTTGGATTTTTTGAGTAGGGTAGGGTCGAGCGTTACCCGCGAAGAATCGGCGACGCTGGATGTTTCCCGCTCGGTGACCGCGAGTTTGCCTTGAAGGTGGATGGTTCGCCCTGAGGGCAGGCGCGGTTCCAAGAACGCCATCCGCGCGAGTCGCGTCCCGCGCCTTGCCCATCTGCCGGCGTTTCGGAACACTCCGGCCGCCATGCTCGACATCAAACTCCTTCGGGAGCGTGCCGATTTCGTCAAGGAACGACTCGCCAGCCGCGGCGCGGGCGATGAGCGTCGTGTCGACGAAGTGCTCGCATTGGACGAATCGCGCCGGGAGAAACTCGGGGAGGCGGAAAAACTCAAGGCCCAGCGCAATGCCGCCTCCAAGGAGATTGGCGCCCTGATGGCGCAGAAGAAGGCCGCGGAGGCGGAAACACGCAAAGCCGAGGTTCGGGCCATTGGCGATCGCATCGCGGCCTTGGATCGCGAGGTGTCGGAGATCGAGACCCGTCGCGAGACTCTGCTCCTGCAATTCCCCAATCTTCCCCATGAGACGGTCGCGCTGGGGCGGACCGCGGAGGATAACCCGGTCATCCGGACGTGGGGGCAGCCGGCGCGGTTCGAGTTCACGCCGCGAAGCCATATCGAGCTGTGCGAGAAGCTGCGCCTCGTCGACTTTGCGCGAGGTGCCAAGCTGGCTGGCAGCGGATTCCTGCTTTACACGGGATGGGGCGCGCGGTTGGAGCGGGCGCTGATTCAGTTTCTGCTGGATCTGCACGTCCGCGAGCACGGTTATACCGAGGTGTCTCCGCCATTCCTCGTGGGACAACATTGCATGGTCGGTGTCGGACAATTCCCCAAGTTCGTGGATCAGGCGTACGCGGTGCGCGAGGGCGCCGATGATGCGACACTGGGGAAGCTCTACCTGGTCCCGACCGCGGAGGCGCCGGTGGCGAACATTCATCGGGAGGAACTGCTGGCTGCGGATCAACTTCCGATTCGGTATGTGGCGTACAGTCCATGTTTTCGGGCGGAAGCCGGGGCGGCGGGCGTGGGCACGCGCGGCATGATCCGGGTGCACCAGTTCGACAAGGTGGAACTGATCAAACTGGTTCGTCCGGAGGACGGCTACGACGAGTTGGAGAAGATGGTGGCGAACGCCGAGCGGGTTCTACAGCTCCTCGGATTGCACTACCGCGTGATTGGGTTGTGCACGGGCGACATGGGATTCGCCAGTGCCAAGACCTATGACATCGAATTGTGGTCGCCCGGGCAGGGCGGGTGGCTGGAGGTGTCCAGTTGCTCCAATTGCGAGGATTTCCAGGCCCGCCGCATGAACGTGCGGTTCAAGGATGCCGAGGGGCACAACCGGTTTCCGCACATCCTCAATGGCAGTGGCACGGCGTTGGCCCGGTTGTTTGTGGCCTTGCTGGAGACCTATCAGCAAGCCGACGGATCGGTGGTGATCCCGGAGCCCTTGCGACCCTACCTCGGTACCACGATGATCCCGTCCTGAAGGCGTTTCCTATGCGGGTCCTCATCGCCACCAGCGAACTTCATCCCTACTCCAAGACCGGTGGCTTGGCCGACATGGTTTCCGCCCTGGCCAAGAGCCTCGCGGCCGCGGGGCATCAGGTGGGTGTCGTGACGCCGCTCTACCGGTCGATTTGGTCCAAGCATCGGCCGGAACGGATGGACTGGTGGATGGACCTGCCCATGGGCGATCGCCGCCTCCAACCCGAGATATGGACCCTTTCGCCAGCGATCAACCTCACCATCTATTTTGTTCAGGCACTGCAGTACTTCGATCGCGACGGGATCTACGGCGACAGCCATGCGGCCTATCCGGACAACACCGAGCGTTTCATCGCCTTCGGGAAGGCCGTGGCGCATCTCGCGAGGTACCTCCCCTGGAAACCTGAGATCGTGCATGTGCACGATTGGCAGACGGGTTTGGTGCCGCTGCTGATCAAGCACCAGGGCTGGCGAGAGGGCGTGTCGCCGGTGCCGAGGACGGTCATGACGATTCACAACCTGGCCTACCAGGGAGTGTCGGGAGCGGACGCCTACCGTCTGACCAATCTTCCCCCCGACTATTTTCACCCCGGCGGCATGGAGTTTCACGGCGCACTCAATCTGTTGAAGGGTGGAATCGTGTATTCGGACGCCATCACCACGGTGAGCCCGCGCTATGCCCGGGAGATCACGACGCCGGAGTTCGGCGAACGTCTGGATGGCGTCATTCGCAGTCGCAAGGAGGTTCTGCGCGG
>JAEUGZ010000133.1 GCA_016794725.1 Opitutaceae bacterium
CTGTTTATCCTCGGTGCTGTCGCTCAGCGCCTTGCTTTGTCTCACCGTCGGTCTCGCGCGAGCCGATGTCGTCGAAACCAAAAGTGGTGCTCGCCTGACCGGCAAAGTTGTCAAAGTCGATTCCGCCACGATTACGTTGGAAACTGATTACGCGGGCACACTGACGGTCAAACAAGGCGAAGTCGTTTCGGTGAAGACGGAGGCTCCCCTCAATTACCGCCTGGCGGCGGGTACTGTACTCCAAGGCACTTTGGCGCCGGCCGCCGGTGGTCAGGTGCAGATTTCCGGTGCGGACGGCAGCGTGACCACCAGCTTGGACAAGGTGGCAGCGACCTGGGCGCCCGGTGGGACGGATCCGGCGATTGTGGCTCTGCAACGGGCGTGGGCCTACGAGGCGGCGTTGGACGTCACGGGCAAGACAGGCAACAAGGAGCAGTCGGGAACCGCCTTGAGTTTCCGCGCTGTGCTCGCCGGTTCGCAGGATACGCTTCAGTTCTACGCAGGGTACGATCGCCAGATCAGCGACGGCCAGAAGTCGGCCGATCAGTTCAAGGCGGGCATCGACTACGCCAACAATTTCTCCGGACGCAAATCCTGGTACGTCCGCGATGAAGGTGGCTTTGACCGGATCAAGGACATCGACCTCTACAATGTGGCTGCGGCGGGTTTGGGGTACGACTTCATCAAGGAAGCGAAGCAAACCCTCACCGGTCGCGCGGGTGTGTCGTACCGGTATGAAGGTTACGGCAACCCCTTGAGCGAAGACGTCAACAGCGCGGGTTTGGATTTCGGCCTCAATCATCGTTTGGAGATGGCGAACTCTGTGTTGGTCAATCGTTTGTCCTTTGTTCCCTCCTTTGATGATTTCGGTAACTTTCGTGCGATTCACGAGAGCTACTATGAACTTCCCCTGGCGAATCCGTCCTGGAAGCTCCGGGTGGGCGTGTTGAACGACTACAACAGCCAGCCCGGCCGCGGCGTGGAAAAGCTCGATACGAGCTACTTCACCCGCCTGGTGCTGAACTGGAAGTAGGCAGTCGGCTGCTGCAACGGCTCACTCCGATCCTATCTTGGGCGCACGTGATCTCCACGTGCGCCCTTTTTTTGTCCTGGAATCGCGACCATGGCTCGGTTCCGGGCAGCGCTCGCCCGCGAGGGCCCGCCGAGGCGCATGACCGGCCGATCAGAGCTCATCCAGAACTCCCCGCAGGACCCGGGCGGCGATTTCGGAAACGCGGGCTTCATTGGAATCGATGGGATTCTTGCCCTGTTGACCGCCCGCCAGGTCACTCAGTCCCCGGATAATGAGAAGGGGTTTGCGATTGGCGTAGGCAACGTGGGCCAAGGCAGTGGATTCCATGTCGAGACATCGGGCATTCCAGACCCGGAAGACCCATTCGCGGTACCGCGCGTTGTCCAGGAAGACCGGACCGGCGACCCCGGTCCCCCCGACGCTCACGGACACGTCGCGGCCTGCCTTGCGCTGGGGCGGAAGCTTGGGCAACGCCCGCCGGGCGGCGGCCAGCAGGGTCGCGTCCGCCGGAAAGGCGGCAATTTCCTTGAAGTCCGTGTCTCCCTCTCGAATGGCGGCGACGTCGTCGGGGAAGATCATGCCGAAGTTTTCGTACTTGGGCTTCAGGTAGTCCGGGACGTGAAAACCGCCCTTTCCGTCCTCGTTGAGGTAGGCCGCTTCGCTGTGGTAGGCCCAGCGCTCGGGAATAACCACGTCGCCGACATGCAAGGCGGGATCGGTGCCGCCCGCGACGCCTGCAAACAGGATATGGCTGATCGGGAAGTGATCCAGGGCCAGCTGCAACTGATAGGCTGCGTTGACCAGGCTGATCCCCGTGCGGAAGATGAGCACGTCCTTCCCCTGATAGGTGCCTTTCCAGAACGTGATCCCTTTGACCGACGATTGGACCCATCCCGCCCCTCCTGTGCCGAACTCTTTCGCGAGCGCTGCCATTTCCGGCGGGTAGGCACCACAAAGCGCATAGAGCGGGCGCTCTGACGCCGGAGCGTCGGAAGGGGCCGCGTTCGCGTGGAAGGTGACGAACGCGACGAAGACGAGTACCAAGGGGCGCAAGCGGCGCCGAAGGCTGTGAGGCAGGGAAAACATCATGGTTGCGGGGCGACTAGCAGTCGCGGTGCCAGTCCCCGAGACGAAGCCGCAGAGATCCAAGGCAGCCTGAGCCACCGAAGCGGCCTTGGCTTCGGTGGAGGTGCAGCAGCCCGGGTTTGCGGGCGCCGCGGAGCGGGAGTGGCGATGAGCGGCAGGGAAAGTGGCCGGACCCGGCGGCTAGGGAGTGGGGAGTCCGGTTTGAGACCACGCGGTCCACAGGGCGGTCAAGGCGGCGACCTGGTCGGGACGGGCTGCTGCCAGGTCGTGCAGTTCGTTGCGGTCCTGGTCCACGCGGTACAGTTCCCAGGCGGCAGGGGCCGAACGGGTCGAATCGACCCGGCCGCGCACCAGTTTCCAAGGTCCGCTGCGCAGGGCGGCCGCGCTGCCCAGCTGCCAGAAAACCGGGAAGTCCGGTCGAAGCTGCCCTCTAAAGACAGGTAACAGGCTTTTTCCGGCCGGAGGAGGGATCGCCGCGCCGTTCCATCGCGAGGGATATTCCGTTCCCGCCAGTTCTAGAAACGTAGGGACAAGGTCGATGATGTGGCCGGTCTGGCCCGTGCGGCTTCCAGCAGGTATGACGTTTGGCCAGCGGACGATGAAGGGTGTCGCAATGCCGCCTTCGTGCATCCAGGTCTTTGAGTGCCGGAACGGAGTATTGCTCACCTGCGCCCATCCGGGACCCACCATGCGGTAGCTCTCCTGGGGACCGGCGGCCGTGCCGGGCACCCGCGAGTAGTCGGTGTCATCGTCCTCGCCGCCATTGTCCGAGAGAAACATCACCAGCGTGTTGTCCGCCTGACCGTTGGCCTCGAGCCGTGCGAGCAGTCGGCCAACCCCCTGGTCAAGCCGCTCGACCATGGCGGCGTACACGCTCATGCGCAGGTCCCAGCCGTCCTTTTCCGCCTCCGTCAGCGTATCCCAGGCCGGAACGCCGGGCTCGCGGGGCGGCAGTGGTGTATCTACTGGAATAACACCCAAACGCTTCTGTCGCTGGAGTCGCTCGGCGCGAAGCACGTCCCATCCGGACCGATACCGTCCCCGGTGGCGGGCGATGGCCTCGGGCGGCGCCTGCAGCGGATAGTGCGGCGCGGTGTAGGCGACGTAGAGGAGAAAGGGTCGGCCCGCGGAGGCGGCTTCGTCGAGAAACCGGATCGCGTACTGCGTGTAGGCGTCGGTGGCGTAGAAGGCCGGATCCGCGGGAGAAAAGGGACGGAATTCCATGCCGTCGTCTGCCCAGCGGCGGGGGAAGTTCTTTTCGGAGGGCTGGGGTTCGCCCGGACGGGGGTGGCCGGGGTTGAAGTAGTTGCTGCAGCCGTCGGTCAGTCCAAAATGATGGTCAAATCCGCGGTCAAAGGGCTTTTGCCCCGCGTGCCATTTTCCGGTCATCAGGGTGAGATAACCCGCCGGTCGGAGGAGTTCGCCGAAGGTCGGCGTGCGGTAGGAGACCGTTGGGCTGGCGCCGGCGACCTGGGTGTAGTGGCCCGTCAACAACGAGGAGCGGGTGGGTTCGCACTTGGCGTTGTTGTAGAACTGGGTGAAGTGCAGTCCCTCCCGCGCCAGACGGTCCAGGTGGGGCGTGGGAATTTCGCCGCCGTAGCAGCCGAGATCCGAGAAACCCATGTCGTCGGCCATGATCAGGACCAGATTCGGTCGCGAGGCGGCAGCCTGAAGGTGGGTGAGGCAGCCGGCGACGAGCGCAAGAAGGAGCAATCGGGGGAAATGGCGGACAGGGTGATCCATGACGGAAGCGGAGGTGCGGGGCTCGGGGTGAGGGTGGAGACGAATGACGGAATGAGGTGGTTTCACGGACCGCCCAGGGCTTTGCGCAATTCGGCCAGAGCGGTGCGCAGCTGGGCCACCTCGGTCTCGAGGGTGTCGAGCCGGCGGTCGATTTCCGGAGGCAGCGCCACCACGGCCGTGAGCGGTTCGGCCGGACCTTCGTTCAAGGTCGGTTCTCCGGTCAACAACTGCGTCCATCGCTGTTCCTTCTGACCGGCTTGCCGGGGCAGCAGGCGTACCAGGGGAGTGGCGGGTCGGGCCGCGAGGTCGGCGAGGACCGCCTCCACTTCCAGCAGGTCCGGCATGGCGGCGAGACGCTCCGCCCGGCCGCGCAGCTCGGCGGCGGTCTGCGGACCCCGCAGCAGCAGTTCTGCCAGCAAGGCCTGGGCCACCGGCTCGACCGGATGCACCGCGTCGAGGGAGTGGCGGTATTTGGGCACCCGGGCGTCCGCACCGGAGAACAGCACCACCCACCGTTTCAGTCGCAGGGGTTCCAACGCCGCCTCCACATCACGCGCCGACAGGGCCATGATCGGGGCCCGGTTGTTGCGCTGGTTGCAGGCGTTGACCAGGGCATTCAGCGTCAGCGGATACACATCGGGCGTAGTCGCCTCCTTTTCGATCAGACATCCAAGGATGCGTGCTTCGATGGCCGAAAGCATCGCCTCGGCGGGAGAGGGCGGGGAGGACATGCGGTCATGCTTGGTGGGCGGACGTCGGGCGCAAGCAGATCCCTCGTGTCGTATCCAGCTCGGTAGCACGGCCCTGGGTCGGTGCGGCTCACTCGCGCCGCCCGTCCGGGCGACTGAGGGGCTGACATGCCGGGTTTCCTCCCGGGTTTGGGCGTTTGGGCGTTCCCTCGCTCGCCCCTCGGCTGCCGTCGGGGTGGATCAACGTCGAACACCCCTGTCACCAGAAGGTAACGAGAAAACTGATGAACCGCCTGAGAGGGAGACCGGCCCTCCGGAAGCTTCCGAAGAGGGGTTCCGCTGTGCCTGAATTTCAAAATCCGTCAAAAAATGGCCCACGCAAGCATCTCTTCACCAAGAAAATGCAGCACTCAGCAAACTTTATTGGAGAAAACGCTTGAATGCCTGAACTCAATTTCCATTGTCCGCACTCCCATCTGCGACGGACTTAAGCAGACGACGCCGGATGGGGTTCATTGAAGTAAATTTTCTAATGGTCGGCCGGCAAAAATATCGAAAAGATTTTCGAGAAAGTTGTTGACGACGAAAAAAGAAAATGTCTTCTTCGAACTCTTTCCTCAATGGAAAGGCTCTTTGAAATTTACTCTGTGCGATTGATTGGGACCCCCAATCAAGATACTTATAAAAATCGGTAGGTCAGCTTCGGCTGACATACCAGTAGTTCAGAATCACTAGGTTCAGAACTCTTTTCGGAGAGTTTGATCCTGGCTCAGAATGAACGCTGGCGGCGTGGTTAAGACATGCAAGTCGAACGGTGTTTTAG
>JAEUGZ010000141.1 GCA_016794725.1 Opitutaceae bacterium
TGCCGTAACGCAGCCATGGATTCATCAGGCGAGTAGGGCATGGAGGCAAGCGAGGCCATGATGTTGATCGTGCCATTGTCGTCGCGCGGCATCGCCCGTCCTCCCCCTGAGTTGACACCGGCGGAGCGTCCCCAGCAGTCGGCCCCGTAACCGACAAATCCCCGCGGATTCTCCCGGGCATAGGCGTGCTGGATCAGGGCGATGGCCCGGTTGTTCGTGAAATAGTTGGTGTAGCGATCCCGCAGCCCCCGCGGATCAAATCCCATGAACGAAAAGTGCGTGAAGAAAAGCTCTCCACCGTTGCCCTCTCCCACCTCCAGCTTGATGCCGTAGTACGAATTGCCGTTCACAAAGCGATCCCCCTCCTTGGTCCGACTCCATCCACGCCGGTAGTCGATATGCCGCTGCGATTGCCCGGCCCAACCACTGTGCCACATCGACGCCGGAACCGGATGCGTCGGGGAGGCGATGGCTAGCAGGTAAATGATGAGCGATTCATTCCAGCCAATGAGGGGATGCTGAATGTGGAAACCGTAGGTGGGAGACCAATGCCAGTAGAGCACGTCGCTGTCCGCCTGCCGGCGAAACCAATCCCACTCCACCTCGCGCCAGAACCGCGTGGACATCGACCGTATTTCTGTCTCCGCGGGCGTGTCCCGATCAAAATACTGCCGCGCCGCCAGCAATCCCTGGATGATGAACGCCGTTTCCACCAAATCCGCTCCATTGTCGTACTTGCCAAAAAAGGCCACGGTTTTGGCGGTGCGCCCGTCGAGATAGTGGGACCACGCACCGTGGTAGCGGTCCGCCGCGTCAAGAAAGCGGAGGATCTTGAGCAATCGCTGCGCCGCCTCTTCGCGTGTGACGAACTTACGTTCCGCTGCCACCAGCAGGGCCATCACCCCAAATCCGTTGCCACCCAGGGCCATGAGGTGTTCGTCACCCGGGACGATCTCCGGCGCCAGGCCGGCCCGCGGATGCCCGGCCTCCCAGTAGTAGCGAAAGCAGCCGAGCTGAACCATGTCGAGGAGCTCGCGGTCGTCCATGGGCCGGGTCTGTGCAACCACGTCCCGGGACAGCGGCGACTCGTTGCCGGCCAGGTCAACGGCACTGACTTTGTAGTGCACCTGGCGCCCGGGCTCACCCGTGAAGTCCACCTGTCGGCCCCAGTCGGCGCGCTGGGTGCCCACCGGTTCGTAGTCGCGACCGTTCCAGGAGCGATAGATGCGATAGTGAAGCACGTCGGGGTCGGTGGAGAGCTTCCACGCAAGTTCACAGTGGCGCTCGTACCCTGTCACCGTGACGGCTTCCACCGCGGCGGGCGGTGTGGAGTCCTGCACCGCACCATCGAGCAAGACCAGGTCGTCGAGGGTGACGACGTGATCCTTTCCATCGTCAAGCCCCTGCACCAGGATGACCCCCACCGTGTTCGCGAGCTTGAAGGTGTCGTCGGTGGTCTCCCGATACAGCGAATTGTCGCGACCCAGCGGCAACCTGATCCGAGTCCACTGCCGGGCCGGCAGGACCTCGTTTCCTTTGACCAGGGTCAGCGGAGGGGAAGTGCGGCTGTTCCGGTCGAACAGCATGATCCGGGGAGAGCTCTCGGCGCTGATCGCCTGTTCCGAATAACACCAGAACGCCAGGGTGTCCCCCTCCATGACAAACTTCCGCCAGTCGGTGCCCGGCGTGCGCAGGGTCACCCGCCAATCGCCGCCGCTCGCAGACTTCCAGGCAATCCGGAGTGCGCTCGGCGCACTGACGAACCGGTCGCCCACCACCGAGATATTGCCCTGGCGCGTCTCCAGCTTACTTGGCGCCACCACATACGTTTCCGAATGCGGATAGGGTCCCCGGGCCAGGGCGTTGTCGAAGATGACATGTTGGTCGTAGAAGGCGGCGCGAACACCGGGGAGCAGCACCGCGACTCCAATCAGTGAAGCGCGAATCCACGGGCTCGTGCGAAGACAGGGGTTGAAGGGAGGCAGGTTCATGGAAAAGCGGTGCGGCAGGGGATGACACAACGGGGCCGAGTCTCCGGGCGGGGAGCAAATCGGGAGGAAATCCGCGGCAGGTTCCGCGTCGATCTCCGTTCCGGCACGTTTGGAATCCATCGATTCATTACAGATCAACCTCGACCCGATTTCCGGACGCCTTCAGCAATCCATCCAACACCGCCACCGGCAGCCGGAGTCCACCGGGACGGTAGGGGTTGTCCTCCCTGCCCTCCGGAACGCAGTCCACGCCGTTGACGGTCACCCGCCTGGCACCGCCTCCTTCTCCGCTCACCCGGTAGCGCACCTCGACCGGGCAGTCACAAAGGCGCGCCGTCGCCGTCAGTCCATCGAGCGACTCGGGAAGCACCGGATCCACGATCACATGGCCGAACGACTCGCGCAGACCCAGCATTTCGGCGCGCACGGTGCGAAGAAAGAGGCCGGGGCCGCTCGAGTAGAGTCTCCAGCCACCCCGCACCGAAACCTTGCCCAGCCGCAATTCCGGCCAGCGGGCCGTAGCCTCCGTGCGGTCGGCGAAATCGGCATCGGAACTGGAGAAATAGACATTCGACTGCCGGATCGCGGCCTGGGGAACGGTGATCTGCAGGCCGACGGGATTCACCTGCTGCAACGCCAGCCAGAGCCCATCGGCGTCCCCCACCCGGGCCAGCGCTTGGGCGTAGCGCAGGTGTGCGTGCACGTACTGGAGGCCGATCTCGCGGCCCACATTCGCAGCCGTTTCCGCCCGCTTGAACAGCCGTTCGCAGCCTCCGTGGTAGGTGGAGGGCGCACTCATCAGGCGGACTCCGTCCGGGTAGCTCAGTTCGGTGCGCACCAGGGCCAGGTGCCGGCGCGCCTCCTCAGGAGTGAAGAGGTGGGCGAGGATCGCACGGGTCATGGGGAGCAGCCGGAAACGGATCCCGGTGACTTGATCGTCGGGATGCAATATTGGCCGGAAACTGCCATCCGATTGAGTCACGAGGAAGCCCGCCACCACGCCTCCAGGCATCAGGACCGCGGCAAAGTCCGCACGGATCCGCGTCAGAAGACCTGCCAGATGATCCGCGGGGGCGCTCATTCCCGCCCGGCGCAAGACGCTCTCCCATTGGCGGAAGGTATGGAACGCAAGCCCCACCGTCCAGGCGCTGATCATCCGGGTGCGCATCGCCGGATCGGCCGGCTGAAGCGTATCATCCCAATCGCCATCCCCGTAGTTGACCAGGGCGGTGCCGGGCACGAAACGCGACTCCACATGGCGAATGACGCGCTGGCAGTGCTGCTGGAGGGACTCCACCGGTCCACAGGACTCAAAGGACTCGGGGTGAGTGTAGCCACACGGCGCGGCCAGAATCGCGAAGTCATGGCTGGCTTCGACATAGTCGCCCAGCGCCTTGACAGGCCAGAGGCAGACATCGCCGTGGCTATGCGCCTGCTGGATGAAACGGAACGGGGGAAACATGAACCACTGCGGCCAGTTTCCCTCCGGCGCATACTGCTGCGCGAAAACTTCCAGGAGAATCCGGCGAACGACGTCGAACCGTCCGGAAGCCAGCAGCCACTCCACCGACCCTTGGCAAACATCTCGCACACCCCAGGCTGCTCCCCCGTACTGTTCAAGGCCGTGCGGCGCCGAGAAGTGGATCGATGCATTGTGGGCGAACCACGGCAGGATCTCGTCCACACGGCCCACGGCCGAGTCCCGGCTTCCCTGGAGGCGCACCGGAGCCTGCGGGGGCCGGGCACCGGGTGCGTCGCGCAACCACTCCCGGCGGGCCAGAGCGACACGATCAGGAAGCGACTGCACCCCACGATCACTTCCGATCAGCACCACTCCCCATCGCAGCACCGGCGCGCTGACCAGTGTCGCATAGGGGCCGCCGCGATCAGCGCCATCATCCCACAGGGACTCATCCCCACCGACTGAAATCACCGAACTGGGTTCCGCAGCCGCAATCGCAAAGGCGGTGTCGGGCAAGTGTCGCGCCGCAAATCCCGCGGGCGAGGGCCGGACTGACATCCAGCCCTCCTCCGCGTGCACCACCAGGCCTCCGCCCGACTCAAACTCATTTGCGCCCAGCGCCAGCTGGTGCGTCACCAGGAACTGCCGCGCTCCGCCGGCAACAATCGACAATTCCAGGAATGAGGTGGCACTCGTCGCCGAACACCACACGCGTGCCTCGATCTCGGTGGTCGCATCGAAGCGGTAGATCCAGCGCACCTCGCCAGGCTTGAGTGCAAAGGCCGACGGCACGCCCAACTGCCGCCACGCTCCTTCCACCTGAACCCATACTCGCTGTCCGGAGGCACGGGCGACATTGAGCGGGTTGCGCACCACGGAGAGAAGCCGGGCCAGATTGGGATTTCCACAGTAAGCCTGCGCCGCAAAGACGCCGGACGCATAACAGGTCAGGCCAAAGTGTCCCCCTTCCACCCAGTCAGAAACCCCGCTGCGAAGAATGTGTCCGTGCGGTCGCACCACCGCGGCCTCCTTCTCGCGCGAGACGACGTGACAGTCGTGGCCGTGGAAGAACGACAGCAACCGGTCCGAGCTGTCCCGCTCAACCTGGCGCCGGGGACCGGGAAACCAGCGGTTCCAATCCGCCTCCGTGGGCGATGCACCGTGTATCCATGGCCCGGAGGTGAAAACGCTGGAAGCAGCGGTGGCCAGGATTTGCGGCGGAGGAACGCTGGCCCATTCGAGCGGCAGCAGGGCGAGGAGGTGGTCGAAATCGGGCGCCGCCGAAGCGGAGGGATGGTCCTCGAGGAACCGCGCAAAGAAGGTCACTTCCGTCACCGCGCGTGCCGGCACCGTCATCAACCGGCTTTGCAGCCCGGCAAGGGCACTTTCGTATTGGACACGCCGTGACACGAGGCCGGCGTCACGGTGGGCGGCAGGTTCGCCGGTCAGGCGATGATCGAAGCCAAAGTACTGCCACGCATCCGTGCAATAGCCCACGGATCCCTCCGCGCAGGCGAAAGCGGCCCATGGCCTGCGCCCCCCGGACATCGGCTGGTTCTGGCGGACCAGCAGGACCCGGCCCCAGCGGGAGTCCATGACCGGAAAAAAGTCCGTGTACTGGGAAACATACGCCTCGTTGTTGCGCACCGCCGCTGTATCAGCCAAACCGACATCCTGGGCGTGCAGGACGTCAAAGGTGAGCGGACCCGCGGAGCGATTGTACACCACGATCCGCCACGCCCACCCGGCGAGCGAGGGGTGGAGCTGGAGTGTGGTCGTGCACTCGATCCGTCCGTCGGGATCGCAGCTGGCCCAAGCAGCGCCCGACCCCTCCGCTGCGAACCGGAGCCCAGGGCCGACCAGGGGAATGACCAGGCGGGCGCCTCCCGTCCGCGGTCCGCGCAGGACCAGACGAAACAGTCCATTCTCCGCCGGTCCGGGAAGCAGTTGATTGATCAGGGTGTCACCGTGACGGAGCGAGTACAGCGTCCCGTTGGGCAGCACCCGAGCGGTCAGCCCGCCCGCGGTGCGCAGCTCCACTCCGCCAAAATCGGCGGAGCCCCGGATCTGCCGGTGCTGTGTCGTAAGAAGTCGCCCACCCATGAAGGGAGACGCAGCGGCGCCTTCGCGCGCAGCGTGAAAGAAGATGAGTATGCCGCGGAGCGAGGACCCGACTGAAGTGCCAATCGGGTCCTCCCTGCGAACCAGAGCGGGCGCGCCCTGCGGCAAGCGCGCACCCACCCGAACCCGCCCGGGTCAGAAGGTGAAGCGGGCGCTGAGACGGTACGTACGCGGAGTCTGGTAGTAGTAGCTGTCCGCCAGACGGTGACCGGTGGTGTCCTCCCATCCCCAGTGGTAACCGGAGATGATCGGATCCCCTTCGTCCAGCACGTTGTCGACATTGAGCGCCAGGCGGACCGCGGTCTTGCCCAACTTGGTTTCGTAGGCGATCACCCCATACACATTGCTGACTGACTGGCCGAAGTTCTCGAACTTGTTGGCCGTCGAGAAGTACTTCTGGCCGGTGAGCGAGGCGCCCAGGCCCAGCGAGAGTCCCTTCAGGTCGTCGTGATCGAAGGTGTAGGCGCCGAAGACGCTGGCCGTGTAGTCAACCGACCCTGGCTGGCGCGCGCCCGGCAGTGCCTGGGCGAGGGCATCCTTTACGGCGGTGATCTTCGAACGAAGATCCGTGCCGTGCTGGGTGGTGTCCGCCGTCGCGATGGCCGCCGTCCATGCCGCCTCGTTGGCCGCAAAGTAGGCGCGGGAGTCCGGATAGTAGTCGACGATCTTCGTCGACGGCTTCCCGTAGTTCGCCTGCAGGCGAATGTTGCGCGTCGGGTTGGCGGTGATCTCGAATTCGTAACCGGTCACGTCGAGGGAGGTGGTGTCCGTAAAGGCAATGGTGCCCTTGCCGGAATCGCCACTCTGTCCCTTCGAAACATTGTAGGCCTGCCAGATCCCGCGGATGTCCACGGGATTCTCGACGAGGAAGCCCTCGGCCTGCGTGTCATAGCGCGTCACGGTGGCGTAGTACTTGCCGTCACCGGTGGAGAGCCGCAGCCCGTACTCCAGCCCCTTGCCCTTGGACGGGTCGGGGCGCTCGCCATTCAGCATCGGCTGCGAGCCCGCATTCGGCGGCTGCATGTTCTTCGAGTAGTTGGCAAAGACGCCCAGGGCATTGAACCAGTAGACGCCTCCGAGTGAGAAGGTATTGACGCTCTTGTCCTCGTTCAGGATCTGATCGGTGAGCGCCGGGCCCGCGCGCTGCTTGACCATGCGCTCGGTGTACTCGTCCTTGCGCGCACCGGCGAGGATGCTGAGTGAGTCGTCAAAGAGCCGGCTGTGCGACATGACCGCATACTCGGTGAGCTTGAATTCGTCGTCATGATCGAACCAGTAACCATCAGCCTTCTGCATGTAGGATATGTTCCGTCCATTGACGACTTCGGGGATCTCCATCTTCAGGTTCGGCTGGTCGAGGTAGAGCCGGCCAAAGACCATGTTCTGCACCCAGTCCGCCGGATTCGTGATCGAGGTTCCATTGCCCACCTGGGCCAGGTACTGGCGGGCGGTGGTGATCTTCTCCTTGCGCGAAGCGGAGGCCTGGATGAGCTGGCTCCACTTTCTGCCGAAGAGCGACGAGTCGAAGTGGTAGTTCACCAGGGCGTTCAGCTCGTCGGAGCTGCGCGTCTGCACCTGCTTGCTGAGGAAGAAGTCGGCGAACCGCTTGCCGAAGTTCGGATTGGACGAACCGTCGGGCAGTTGCTTGTTGATGTCGACCGCCGCGCCGCCGGTGCCCTCGTAATCACGGGCCGTGTCATCATCCTTGTACCGGTAGGCCGAGAGCGAGATGTCGATGTTGTCGTTCACCTTCTGGTCGAGCCAGATCGTGATATTTTCGTAGTTTACTTTAGATACACCACTGCCGTAGGTCCACTCCTTGCTGGCCCGCACCGGAATCTTGGCGAACGACGAATAGGTGGTCTCCCACGGCAGCTTGGCCTGGGACGGGAACCAGCCCGCATAGGGCTGCTCGGGCAGCGCCTGGCCGCTATCGGCGACCGAGTTGGTCGACGCGTAGCCATCATGCCAGGCCTGGAGCTGCTTGGCGCCGCTCAAGGAGGGCGCATAGATCCAGAGTTTGCTCAGCCAGTCACCCCAGGCTCCGGCGTTGCCGATCAGGGTTGTGCGCGCATTGCCTCCGGTCGGGGCCGCACCCCACGTATTCGAGGCGGTCACGCCATCCCAGCCGGAATACTTGTCCCCAATGTTCGTGCTGATGAGGGTCTTTTCGATGCGGGCGGCCTCCAGCTCAACCCGGACGGTGGTCTTGGGCGACAGCTTGTAGAGCATCGCCACATCAAGTGCTTCCTTGTCATGCTTGTCGTTGTTGCGCCAGCCGCGATTTCTATCGTAGAGCGCATTGACCCGGAGGGCAAAGCTGTCCCCGGCATACGTGTTGTAGTCGATCTCGCCGCGAATCGTGCCGTTGTTGTCCGTGGACAGCGTCGTGGCGGCGAACTTCTTGTCGAGGCGCGGAATCTTGGTGTAGGTGCTCAGCGTTCCGCCGACGGTGCCGAGACCAAACAGGATGGAGTTCGGTCCGCGGAGGAACTCCACCCGTTCAACGTTGTAGGAGTCTCCATTCTGATAGAACGAGAAGTAGTTCCGCGTCGGCCCCGGGCCTCCCTGTTCGCCGGCACCGGCGCTGCGGAAGTTGAAGGACCAGCCGTGGAAGGCCTGGCCACCGAAACCGCGTCCGGCCAGGGGGTCGGTGGGCGTCACGTTGGTCGCCCACTGCAGGGCCGAACGGACGTCCTGAATGCCAAGGTCGTCGATGAACGTGCGCGTGAGCGACGAGATCGACGCCGGTGTCAGCTTGATCGGCGTATTGGTGCGGCCACCCGCCAGCGAATCCACGGCAATGTAGCCGTTGTCCTTGTCGGTGTTGACCGTGAAGGTCTCGAGTATGACAGTTTCGTCCTCTCGGTTGGTTGCGAGCGGGGCGGTGGGCGCAACTTGCGCGAAGAGTGCGGTCGTCAGGGTCAGACCGTGCGCCAGCGCAAAGGCCGACGCGATACCACGGGGTATTTTAGTTTTCATGAGGTGTGCGTTGTTCAATTCCGACTGCGAGGCAGAGGAAAGGGAGAGAGGGGAGAACGGAGCGGGCGAGGATTCAGGGCCGGTCTGTGGTGCTGCTAGTCGAGCTGGACCGTACCCAGCCCATAGCGTTCGTCCCCGCGCTGGAACATGCGCCAGTTCAGCTTGAGCGAAGGTTCCCATTCATAGCGTCCATCGGTCGCAACGGCCGCGCTGAGGTCGAGTTCGAGACCCTTGCCCGGGGTGAGACCAATTTGGGACCAGGGAATATCCGCATCCACCGTGTAGCCGCGCTCCGTGATCTTGATACGAGCGGTCGCGGGGCGGTTGTGACCCCATTCCCAGGCTTCACCCGTAGAGCGGAAAACGAACTGAAGGTCCTCGGGGCCGCGCCAGACGAGGCCGTCACGTTTGGCGTCGATCAGCAGCTCGACGAACTCCTTGCGATCAGCCGGACGCTTTCCGTCGGGCGGCGTGTCGATCGTCTCAGCGTGAAAGTGCAGCGCCTCGTTGTCCCATGTGAGAGCGAATCGCAGTTCCAGCACGGGATCCTCGGGTCGCACGTCGGCGGGTGAATCCTTGTATTCGAGTCCGGCCAGAGTGGTCCACACCCACTCGTTCTTCGGGCGCGAGCTGTGCACGGCGACCGTGCGCCGGACCGGTGGCAGGGTGACGGGGCCCGCCAGCTCCAGCCGCCAGAACAGGGACGTATTCGGTCCAAAGGGTGCCTCGGAAAACTCTGGGATGGCGGCGCGGGCAGAACGCACCAGGGGGTCCTGCTGAAACCAAAGGCGAACGCAGTCGGGTACGAGCAGATTGGCCAGGCTGACCAGCAGCGCGGCACGTTCCGCCGGAGTCGCCGCGGATATCCAGGCCCTGCGGTCGGAGGCGCTGGGCATGCGGTTCATCAGTTCGGCGGGAAAGTGTTCCAGCAGCAGCGCGGTGGTGAGCGCATCCGGCCGGGCGGCGGGCGCGGCCGCGCCCGCCCTAGGGAGCGCGAGGTGATAGGCCAGCTGCGCGGCCGAGGCGCCCGAGATCACGGAACGCTCATCCAGCCACAGCCCCGGGATCAGCTGGTCGGAGACCACCGCCGGAGCGAGGACAAATACGGGGCCGAGCGCTTCGGGCACGCGTTTCAGCTGAGTCCACGCGGACCCTTCACTTCGTCCGGTGGCGATCCGAAAGAAGAGCGCGAGCCGGCTGGCGGATCCGAGTCGTTCGGCAGTGTTGGGCAGATCCTCCCAGCGAATGAGCTCGAGTTGCCGGCTGGCCTCGGGGGCAAGGACGGGAATAGCCTGGCGCACGGTGACCAGCCCGGCGGCATAACCCGCCGCTGCCACCTCGTCGCCCGGTACGGGCACCTGGTTTAGGTGCTGACGCGCGAGAGCAACGGCCTCAGTTCCGGAGATCAGCCCGAGGGCGCGAGCGGCCGGCACCGCGGACATTCGCAGTCCCGCCGAGGCCGCGTCGGCCGGGGTCTCGGACAGCGAGACCCACACCGCGGCAGCCAGACCGCGCAGTTCATCGCGCTGGACCCACGGCAATTCGCGGCTCCGGGACAGGAATCCGGCCTTGGCCAGCGCCCGTTGGATTTCGGGAGTCGGCGTAAACAACTTCCAGATCAGTCCGGAACGCGCGTTTTCCGCCTGCACCAGCGTGATGCCAACATCGATACCAATGACATCGCTGTTGACCCAGCCCGTCTCCGGGTTGAAGGCGTCGACAAAGCCGTAGCGTTTCCAGGTCCGGTCCCCATAGACGGTGCGGATGTGCCGGAGCACCATGAGCGTCTCGTAGGGCGCGAACGGCAGCGAGCCCGCGGAGGCGCACGGAACGATGGTTCCGTCGAGTGCGTTGAACTCCACCGTGCGGGGCGGTCCGCCCCAGGCCTTGTAGCCAGTGGCCGAGTCCGAAGCCGTCAGACCCCAGAGGCGCTCGCCCCAGCTGGGAAACTCGGAGCGCAGGTCGAGGGAGAACTGGCGCTGGGCGAGCGTGGCCAGGACCGAGTTGTGGTGGTAGTCGGCAAATGCATCCCTCCGGTCGCGCAGGTCCGCATAGGCGTGGGCGTACTGGTGAATGAACAGCGGCGGTCCCTGAATGTAGTGGAATTTTCCATAAGTTCCGCTCGGGATGCGTTTCCAGGCCTGCCAGTACTCGGCGGGCAGGGCGTGCTCCGGGGCGCCCAGCCCGAGCAGGCTCATCATCATGTGCTCGGAATAGCTGACCCACCGGAAACGCGAGAAACCGGCCTCCGGGTGCCAGCCCATCGAGACGGTCCGGCCGCCGTTGAGGAACCAGCTCCAGTCGATCTCGGAATAGATCCGGTTGACGAGGGTGGTGACTTCCGGGTCCTGGAAGAACTCGCGAGCGACGATCGCACCGGAAAGCAGCAGAGCCGTATCGATGGACGACAGTTCGCACTTCCAGGCACGCTCCCCGGTCTCCATCTCCATGAAGTGATAGAAGAAGCCGCGATGGCGCTGCGCTCCGGTTGCGAGAAACCGCAACATCATCCGCACGCGCTCGACCGCCTCCGCCCGCGTCACCCAGCCCCGGTGCGCCGCGATCACCCAGGCCGAGAGCGCAAACCCCGACGCGGAGATGCTCGCCTTGCCCTCGGTCGGCAGACCGTCCGCCCGCGCCCGGTCCCGCACCAATCCGGTGCGCGGATGGGTCTGGTCGACAAAGAACTGAAAGCTGGCCCGCTGCAGCTCCTCCAAAAACGCATCATCTTCCGCCGACAACATCGCCCCCGGCCGGCCCAACATGGGAGCCCCGGTCGTTCGCACGGGCTCCGCCCGCGTGGTGAGGGACACGACCACGGAAAAAACCAAAGCCGTAACCAGACGAGGACGGGGCAGGCGGAACAACATCGGCTGCGAAAACAGAAGGAGGTGAGCGGAGGGGTGCTGCGTGGGGACGCACCGCTGATGGTGTCACAGAGTAAATGACAACGTTTGCAGTGCAATCAAAAAATGGCTTCCGCCTTTGCCCCGATCGGAATTCGCCCGCAATTTACCGGGGCAGTTTCATAGGTAATCTGCCTGCAGAACCGCCCTCAAAAATCCAGTCGCCCTTCGGTTGCAAGGAACAATCGCTGCAAACGATTTCGGCGGGATCGAGGACGGTCGCGCGTAGAGTTTGCCCAGGTCCAGCCATGCTTGCCCAATGGAACGCGCAACCGACGTCGACCCCGCGACTGCGCATGCGTGTCAACTCAGCCGCGATCCAAGGGCGCTGTCTGGTGGAGGTGGGGTCGCCTACCCCGCGGGGATTGGCGTCGCGTGAAGAAATCGAGCAACGGAGGCGGGACCGGTCGGTCCCGTCGCGGCCGCCGAGGCCTCCTCCACCTGAACCGCTGCGATTTCCTATGTCCGGTCCCGAAATTTACGCACCAGCACAGCTCCGGGAACGCCCTCCACCGAAAGCAATCCTGCCTCCCGCCTCATTGCCTCCACCGGCGTCGGCGACGTGCTCATCTGGGCGAGCCCAGAGCGCGAGTGGAGTCCCGAATGACGAGGGCAGCCGACAGATCACTGGAGGGGCTGGTGATGGAGCTGCCGGGATGATTGGCGGCCTCGACGACGAAACTGACGGCCCGCTCGGCGACATCAGCGAGGGGTTGACGCACGGTCGTAAGGGCAGGCCAGCACGCTGCAGCCCAGGGACCATCGTCGAATCCCATCACTGAAACGTCCTCCGGGCACCGCAGACCAGCCGCCCGGGCGGCATTGATGGCTCCAAAGGCGATCTCGTCACTCGCGCAACACAAGGCGGTTGGTCGATCGGCAGTTGCCAGCAGGGCAGCCGCGCCCGCACGGCCCGTTTCAGCCGAGAAGGAGCCTTCGATGATCCATTCCGGACGCGGACGCGCCCCTACCCGATCCAGGACATCGAGGTAGCCCTTCTTGCGCTCCTGAGCGTCTCTGGATCCGGAAGGACCGAGCAGTAGTCCGATCCGGACATGCCCGAGTTGGAGAAGAAGACTCGCCGCCGTCTGCGCCCCGGACAGGTTATCCACCCCCACCACCGGCACCCCAATCTCCTTCACGGGCACACCGGGCGGCAACACCGACTTGGTCAGGACAAGGGGACGACGGTATCCGCTGAGATGCTGGACATCCGCGGGCGAAAGCGGCTCCGCCAGGTAGATGAGTCCGGACGTGTCCAGGCTCAGGTGCTGCAGAGCCTCGCGCAAATCGGAACCAGGCTGCCGCCGCAGGGTGCAGATATGCACGTCCCATCCTCGCGCCGCCGCTGCGTGCAGGGTTCCGGAGAGAAACCGGCCGTAGAACTCGGAGAAGAAAATGTTCTCGTCGAACGGCACCACCACGGTCAGGGAGGCATTGACGCCCTTGCGCAGCATGCGCGCGCCGGGATTGGGTGAAAAATGAAGCCTTTCCGCCAGATCGAGAATTTCCTTGCGCCGATCCGCCCGAACCAAGTGGGCAGTCTCGGGTCGCAAGGCCCGGGAAACCGTGGACGGCGAAACCGAGAGTCGGGTGGCAATCTGCACAATCCCGGCCCGGGTTGCGCGATAGGAAACACGTTCAGGCATGAGATAATTCGGAAAACCCGGCGTCCGGGGAGACACGGACGAGTTCGATCGGCGCAGTCAAGCGATTGACCACGTTTGCAGCAATCATTGAATTCCGCCAGCCGCTTCCGCTCAATCCAACCCGCGGGCCGCCACTTCGTCCTCATCCCAGCCGAAGTAGTGTCCCAATTCGTGCAGGTAGGTCAGTTTGACCTCCTCCTTGAAGATCGCGGGATCTTCCTCCGAGTAATCCCACAAATTCAGAACAAATAACAAGATTTGCGGCGGAGGCTCCGAGTGATCGCCCGACGGCTCACCGTGGGGCGGCCCCACGAACATACCGAGGATGTCCGGCTCAAACTCGTCCCCGAGGATCTCATCGCTGGGCCAGTCATGATAAATGACGGGCACCGCCGCGGCCAGAACCCGCAGGGCCGGCGGCAATTTACGCTGGGTGGCGGCGACGGTGGCTTCGGCAAGGGCACTCAGGGCGGCGGGCGTCATGGAGCCGGCCAGTGTAACCTTGGACCTGCGGGGTCGTCTATCTCTCAGTTGGCGGCACGTCTGCCGTCACAATTCAACTCACTCGCCTAGATATGAAAGCGTTCAAATACCTCCTCCTCGCGTTTACTCTGATTACACCGATTGCCCTCCCCACCATGCACGCCCAGGACAAACCCAAGGGCGAAGGCAAGGGGGGCATGCGAGGGGGTGATCAGCTGAAGCACATGACGGAGCAGCTCAGTCTGACCGACGATCAGGTCGCCAAGATCAAACCCATCGTCGAAGACGAGAGGAAAGCCATGATGGCCTTGCGCGACGACACCTCCGTCGCCCAGGAAGACAAACGAGGCAAGATGCGCGAAATCCGTCAGGCTCACGCCAGCCAGATCCGCGCCGTGCTCACCCCGGAACAACAGGCCAAGTTCGACGCCATGGGCCCCGGGCCGGGCGGCAAGGGTAAGGGCAAGGGCAAAGACAAAGCCCAACCGTAAGCTCCGCCTTCTTTCGTCCGTTCATAACCCGCCGATGCGTCCTGCGTCGGCGGTTTTATTTTGCGCGGAGCGGGGGCTCGTTCCGCGGGTCGACATCACTGGCCAGCCGTGACTCACTCGCCCGATGGGTTCACACACGGTGTTGGTGGTCGGCGGCGGGGCGGCTGGCTTTTTTGCGGCCATCGCGGCGGCGGAGGCCGCGACTGGACGCGGCCGGGTCGTCTTGTGCGAGGCGACCGCGCACCCGCTGGCCAAAGTCCGGGTTTCAGGGGGAGGCCGCTGCAACGTCACTCACGCCTGCCCCGAACCGCGCGAACTCATCAAACGCTATCCTCGCGGAAGCAGGGAGCTGCTGGGGGCCTTTCATCGCTTCGGCCCGCGCGAGACCGTGGCTTGGTTCGCCGAGCACGGCGTGGAGCTCAAGACCGAGTCGGACGGCCGCATGTTTCCGGTCACGGACAGCTCGGCCACAATCGTCGACTGCCTGCAAGCCAGCGCCGCCCGGGCCGGGGTGGAGGTGCGCACGCGCTGCGGGGTCACTGCGGTGGCACGAGGCGCCGGCGGCACGGGTTTCAACGTGACCCTTGCGACGGGGTCGGTTGAACGGGTCGACCGGCTCATCCTCGCCCAAGGGGGTCCAAAAGAACCGAAAGGTCGTTCCCTGGCGGAATCGCTCGGTCACACCCTGGAACCCCCCGTGCCCTCCCTCTTCACGTTCCATGTGGTGGATCCCCGACTGACCGATCTGGCCGGGCTGTCGGTCGAAGATGCCGCTTCGTCGGTTCCGGGGACGTCCCTGCGTGAACGGGGACCCTTGCTCATCACCCATTGGGGAGTGAGCGGTCCCGCCGTGCTCAAGCTCTCGGCGTGGGGGGCGCGCGAGTTGGCGACCCGCAACTACCGGTTCTCGCTGGAGCTGAACTTTGCCCCGGAGTACTCGCGTGAACGCGCCCGGGAGGCCTTGGTTTCCTTTCGGAGCCAGCATCCCAAACGCCAGGTCAGCACCGGCGGACCGTTTGGCGTACCGAGTCGACTGTGGGAGCGGCTCGTGACCGCCGCCGGAATCGGCTCCACGACGCCCTGGAGCCAAACGTCCAACGACGCCGTTCAAGCCCTGTCCGCCCAGGTGGTCGCAGCGACCTTTGCCGTCACCGGCAAGAGCATGAACAAGGAGGAGTTTGTCACTTGTGGCGGCGTCAAGCGCACCGAGATGGACTTTCGGACCCTCGAGAGCCGGGTTTGTCCGGGACTTTATTGCGTGGGGGAACTGCTCGACGTCGACGGCATCACCGGCGGCTTCAATTTCCAGGCCGCATGGACGACGGGTTGGCTGGCGGGCCGGGCTGCCATGGCACCGGTCACCGCGTCCGACCCAGGCAACGGCGTTTGATCATCCGAGGGTCGCCGAGTTCGACGTTTCCTGTCCGTCCACTTTCTGTCCTTGTCCCGCCCATGCCATCCTACTGGCAACTCCTCCTCCTCATCCTGCCGGTCTTTCTGCTGATCGGGATTGGCGCCGGCCTCCGGCGCGTCGGCTGGCTGACGGCCGAGGCGGACGCCAGCCTGCTCAAGGTCGTCGTCAATTTCCTCTATCCCACGCTGATCTTCGACAGCGTCCTCGGAAACGCTGCGCTGCAGCAGCCGGGCAACCTGGTCTACGCCCCGCTGGTGGGATTTGTCACCATGGCAGGCGGGATCGGCCTCTCACTGGCGGCCGGGCGGGCGATGGGACTGACGACCGGACACGGACTGCGCACCTTTGCCTTCGCAGTGGGGATCTATAACTACGGCTACATACCGATTCCCCTGATGACCAATTTGTTTGGGAAGGAAAGTCTCGGAGTGCTCATGGTCCACAACGTGGGCTGCGAAGCGGCGATCTGGACGGTCGGAATCCTCGTCTTGTCCGGCCTGTCCCTGCGCGAGGGCTGGCGAAAACTGCTCAATCCCCCGGTCGCGGCCTTGGCGATCGCCCTCGTGGTCAACGGACTGCACTGGACCTCTTATGTGCCGAGCGTGTTGCGCGACGTCATCCGGCTGTGCGCCGCCTGCGCGGTACCGCTGGCCTTGCTTCTGATCGGCGCCTCGGTCTGGGAGCATTTCACCCGACCTCAGACCCTGGTCGACCGGCGCATTACCTCCTACTCCTGCCTGCTCCGGCTCTGCCTGTTTCCCCTTCTCTTCCTCGCGGCGGCCAAGTTCCTGCCCTGCCCGGTGGAATTGAAGCGGGTCATGGTGGTCGAGGCAGCCATGCCGGCCGGCATTCTCTCCCTCGTCATTGCCAAGCACTACGGCGGACAACCCTTGACCGCGGTGCAGGTGGTGGTCGGGACCACGGTGGGTGGTCTGGTGGTGATTCCGCTTTGGCTGAAACTCGGCCTGGCGTGGGTCCTGGCCACCTGAGCGGCAATACCGTGGACGGCATGGCATTGACCCACGGCACTCCGTCTGGCTGCGTGTGACCCCTTCACCATGGAATTCCTCTCCGACCCACAAGTTTGGATTTCGCTTCTGACGCTCACCGCGCTCGAGATCGTACTGGGGATCGATAACATCATCTTCATCTCCATCCTCGCCGGCAAGCTGCCCAAGGAGCAGCAGGCCAAGGCCAGGCAACTGGGACTTTCCCTCGCGCTGATCACGCGGCTGCTCTTGCTCGCGGGCATTGCCTGGATCGCCAAACTGACGACCCCGCTCTTCTCGGTCTTCAGTTTCTCCATCTCGGGACGCGACCTCATTCTGCTCGTCGGCGGGCTCTTCCTGATCGGAAAGAGCACGTTCGAGATTCACGAGAAACTGGAAGGAGAGGAATCCCACGGCACCCCACGCGTGGCCGCCTCCTTCACCGCCGTGATCATCCAGATCCTCCTCCTCGACATCGTCTTTTCGCTCGATTCGGTCATCACCGCCGTCGGCATGGCCAGCCAGCTCTGGATCATGATCACGGCCGTGATCATCGCCATGGGGGTGATGCTGATGTTTGCCGGCACGATCAGCGATTTTGTGCACAAGCACCCGACCTTGAAGATGCTCGCCCTGAGTTTCCTCATCCTCATCGGCGTCTCGCTCATCGCCGAGGGCCTGCACCAGCACATCCCGAAGGGTTACATCTACTTCTCGATGGCGTTCTCGTGCGCGGTCGAGTTCATCAATCTCAAGCTGCGCTCGAAGTCGAGCAAGCCGGTGGTCCTGCGCGAATCGATGAAGGAGTGACCGGCAGCGGCGTCCTGTCACCACCAATGCACTACAGGCATGGCTGAACGCATCGCCATTCTGGGAGCGGGTGCCATCGGGCTCTACTACGGGGCGCGCCTCGCGCTCACGGGTCAGGACGTGCACTTTCTGTTGCGCAGCGAAGTGGACACCGTCCGGGCCCGCGGCATCACCCTGCACACGAAGGGCCGGACCGAAACGCTGTTTCCGGTCAGTGTCAGCCGCTCCGCCCGCGAGATCGGACCGGTCGATCTGGTGTTCGTCACCCTCAAGGCCACCGCCAACGACCACCTCGCCGAACTGCTGCCGCCGCTGCTGGGCCCGCAGACGCTCGTGGTGACGCTGCAGAATGGTCTGGGCAACGAGGAAGTCCTGGCGCGTTGGGTGGACCGTGGCCGGATCCTCGGCGGGCTCTGCTTTATCGCCTGCATGCGAGTGGCGCCCGGTGAGGTCAACTGCCTGCACGTCGGCTCCATTACGCTGGGCGAGTATGACCGGCCGCCCTCCGATCGCACCCGCCGCGTGGCCGGTTTGCTGGAGAATGCGGGGGTACCCTGCCGTTGCGTGGACAGCCTGGCCGAGGCGCGGTGGCGCAAACTCGTCTGGAATGTCCCCTTCAATGGATTGAGCGTGGCGGCGGGCGGAATCACCACCGATGTCATCTGCGCGGATCCTTACCTTGCCGGCGAGGTCCGCGCCCTGATGGAAGAGGTGCGCGCCGCCGCCCACGCCCTGGGTTTCGACGTGCCGGCAGCCTTCGCCCAGAAGCAGTTTGACGTCACGCCGCCGATGGGCGCGTACCAGCCGTCGAGCCTGGTCGATTTCAAGGCGGGCCGTCCCCTCGAGGTGGACGCCATCTGGGGCGAGCCCCTCCGCCGCGCCCAGGCAGCCGGTGTATCCACTCCGCGACTCGCGCTCCTGCACGCCCTCTTGCAACGCCTGACGCCGGCCTGAGGCAGGCGGTGAACAGCACCCGGTGCCGGCAACCCGACGTTACTCGTTCCGCAGCGCTTCCACTGGGTCGACCTGGGTGGCGCGGTGGGCGGGGACCCAGCTGGCCACCAAACCGATGGCGATCATGACCGCGGCCACGACCGTGAGGTTGATGGGGTCGAACGGCGACACTCCAAACAGGACACTCTGCATCAGGCGACCAAGTCCCAGGCAGGCCACCAGTCCGACTCCCAACCCGACCAGGGCGACGCGAAGCCCCTCCCCCAGCATCAACTGGCGCACCGATTGCACCGTGGCCCCGAGCGCCATGCGAATCCCGATTTCCCGGGTTCGCTGGCTGACGATGTAGGTCAGCACGCCATAGAGCCCGACGGCGGCCAGCAGGAGCGCCACCCCGGCGAAGACGGCAAGGATGGTCAGCATGATGCGCTGATTGGTGACGGAGGTGGTGAACAGTTCATCCATGGTCACCACCGCAAACACCGGAAGCGTCGGTTCCAGTTCTCGCAATGCGGCGCGCAGCGTGGACGTGAGGGCGGCGGGATCCAGACTGGTCCGGAGCACAAAGGTCACATTGGGCGGAGTCATCTGGGTGTAGGGACTGTAGAGTTGCACCCGCGTTTGCTGCCCAAGGCCGTAATTTTCAACATGTCCGACGACGCCGATGATTGTGGCGAAGGACGGGGTGCCCGCCGATCCACCGAATCGGACCCGACGACCGATGGGATCCTGCCCGGCGAAATGGCTCTCGGCGAACCGCTGATCGATCACGCAGACGCGGTCTTCTTCAGGCTTCTCGGTCCCGGTGAACAGCTGTCCCCGCAGCAAAGGAATCCGCACCACCTCAAAATACTCCCGACTGGCCACATTGTTCTCGGTCGAGAACCACTTTCCCGGACCCGGATCCTCCATGCCTTCAATCAGATAGCTGGTCTGGTTGCCGCCCCCGCTCAGGGGCAGGGGATTCGTCAGACCCACCTGGGTCACCCCGGGCATGGCTCGCAGCCGCTCCAAGGCCCGATCCAGTAGGTGGCGACGCCGGGCGGCGTCCTGCCAGTCCTTGCCGGGCATGGCATAACCGAAGGTCAAGATGCGGTCGGTTTTGAAGCCCAAATCAGCCGCGTACAGGTGTCTGAGGGTGTGCAACATCAGTCCCGACCCGAAGAGCAGCACCAGGGTGATGGCAAATTCAGTCACCACCAGGACCGACCGCCAGCGGGCGCTGACGTGTCCGCCGGCCGATCTGCCTCCGGCGGCGAGGGTTTCGTTGAGATTGACCCGGGAGCTGAGGAGTGCGGGCACGAGCCCGAACAGCAGCGTGACCCCCACTCCCACCAGGACCGTGAACAGCAGGACGGTCAGATCCATCGTGGTCTGTTGAGCAATGGGAGAATTCGCCGGGATAAGTGATTTGATGCCCTGCATGGTGCCATAACCGACCAAGAGGCCGGCCGCGGTACCTACCAAACCCAGCAAGGCACTTTCCATGAGAACAATGCGAACCAACTGACTCCGGCTGGCGCCGAGCGCCGTGCGGACGGCAAATTCCTTGCTCCGGGCAGCAGCGCGAGCCAGCAACAGGCTGGCCACATTGGCGCAGGCGATCAGGAGCACACCCACCGCGGCGGCGAATGAGATCCAGACCGCAGCCCGCTGCTGACCCATGGCGCGTTCGGCCAGCGTCTGCACCGACACCGAGTTGCCGGTGTTGCTCGTCGGGTACTCCTTTTCCAACTGCTGGGCGATCATCATGAGGTCGGCCCGGGCTGATTCGAGCGTCGAACCCGGCTTGAGTCGACCCACGCAGTACAATCCAGGGTGATTGCCGCGATTCATGTTGAGGTCGCCAAACAATCCCCACGGCACCCAAACATCCGGAGTCCCGCTGGGAAAACGAAATCCCGCGGGCAGGACGCCAATGATCGTATAAACCTCCCCGCTGAGCGTCAGGGTTTGGCCCAGCGCCTCCTTGCTGCCCCCCAGCATTCGCATCCACAGCGAGTCGCTGATCAGAACGGTTCGGGCCGCGCCCGGTTTGTCGTCCGCCGCGGTGAAAACGCGTCCCAGCGTCGGCACCACCCCCAAGGCCGGCAGCACATCATGGGAAATCTGGCCACCCGTCAGACGCTCGGTTTCCTGGGTGCCGACCAGATTGAAGCTCTGATTGCGGAAGATTCCGAGGTGCGTGAAGTGCTGTTGTCGCTCCCGCCAATCGAGGAAGTTGGGATACGCCACCGACATGTTCGGAACCTGCCGGGAGGCCTCGCCAATGAAAAGCAGGCGGTCCGACTCCGGGTAAGGCAACGGTCGAAGCAGGATGGTGTTGAGAAAACTGAAGATGCCGGCGTTGGCACCAATACCCAGGGCGAGGATCAGGATGGCAACCAAGGAAAACCCCGGCGACTTCTGGAGAGAACGGAGGGCAAAACGCAGTTCGGAAAGCACGGGTGGTGAGGAGGGTGGGTCGGCCCCGCCGCCGCACATTCGCCGTTCGCGGTGAGTTGGCGGGAATCGGGTAGGGCCGAAAATCGAGAAGAAGAAGAAGATGGGGCCACCTTGAAAACCCATCGCCCGAAGAAAAGTTACGCCTTTCTGCAATTCTCCGGACCCTTCCCGGATCCGTCCCTCCCGGCCGGTGCCAACCTTGTCCGCCGCTCGCCCGCTTCGCACCGCCCGTGGACGCATCGGCTGCAAGTGCCGTCGGGGCACAAAAAAGGCCCGGATTGCTCCGGGCCTCGACTGCGTGGGATTTAGGTGACTTAACGCCTAAGTTGCTGAATTGCAACTGATCGCGTTTTACTTGGCGGTGACGCGACGGGCTACCAGACGGTAGTCGCCAATCGCGAGGGCCAAGACGGTCACAACGGTTCCATAGCCAAAGAGCGCTGCAACGCTCCCAGCCGGGATTGGTAGGATAGAAGTCACCGTCACCAGCGCGACAATCGCGAGGACTGCCAGGAAGGCGTAAGTGCTACGTGAGGATTTCATGGTTATTTTCTGTAGTAGGTTAACACCCCTTGCGGAGTGGGGCACCCATCGCTGAGTGCTTGGTGACTATCATACCTCACCATTGCGATAGGGGAAATAATCGTTACCTATGTAAACCATAGGATAGCCCTATGGAACTTCACCAAATCAGGTACTTTATTGCCGTAGCCGAGTCCGAGAATTTCACCCGAGCGGCGGAGCGAGCTCATGTCAGTCAACCGTCCTTGAGTCAGCAGGTGATCAATCTGGAAAAAGAGCTGGGGCATAAACTCTTTCACCGCCTGGGGCGGAAGGCGGTGCTGACGGAGGCCGGCGGCACTTTCTTGAGTCGGGCCAAGCGGATCCTTGCCGAGGTCGACGATGCCGCGCGGGAGCTGAGTGATGCGCCGGAGCTCGACCGTCGCATTGTGGTCGGGGCGACTCCGACCGTGGCTCCCTACTTGCTCCCTCAGTTGATTGGCCGCTGTCGGACTGAGTTTCCCCGGCTGCTGATTCATGCCCGAGAGGACTTCCGCACTCACCTGGTGCGTTCCGTGGTCGAGGGAGAGCTCGACCTCGCACTCACCTCCCTGCCAGTCAAAGACCCCCGACTTTCCGTTGAGCCGATCTTCAAGGAGCCCCTCCTTCTGGTGGCTGGGCGGCAACATCCTCTAGCCAAGCGTCCCACGGTCACGGCGACGGATCTGGCGGAGCACACCTTTATTCTGCTGGGCGACTCCAGCAGCCTAACCCTCCAGATCCAACGTTTCTGTGGCGACCACGCCTTCGAGCCCAAGATCGGTTATCGCTGCTCGCAGGTTGCCACCGTCAAGGAGCTGGTGGGACTAGGCCTGGGGATCTCCATTCTGCCCCAGGTCTGCCGCGTCAAAGACGACCTTAAATCCCTTGTCTACAAACGGCTAAGTGGTCGCGAGCCCGAGCGCGAAGTGGCGGTGATCCGCCACCTGCTGCGCTACCAAAGTCGAGGCGCCGAGCAGTTCCTGGGGGCGTTGCGCGAGTGGTTGAAGTGAACCTAAAATCCGCGATTGAACCACGGATGGACACGGATCGACACGGATACAAACGAGTTAAGCCAAAGCTGGCATTCACCTGGTGGGTGAAGCACTCTACACGCTCCGAATCCGCGTTTATCTGTGTCCATCCGTGGTTTATGAACGGATCGATTCGTTTCAACTGCGGAAAATAGGGTGAAGTCAGTCCACCCCGGTGGACACCGCCCGGACCTTCGGTGGGAAGGGGACTCGACCGGACTTTTTTCAGTCCGGCTGCGCGCGCGGGTTGCGGATCGGCCACATTCCCAAACACTGCGGCATGCAGGATTCGTCCGGGTCGGCTCGGCCCATCAACGAGCGGATGTTGTTGGCTATGTTGGCCGCGGTTCAGTTTACGCACATCATGGACTTTATGATCATGATGCCGCTGGGGTCGCAGCTCATGCGGGTCTTCGCCATCAGCCCAGCGCAGTTTTCGAGGTTGGTGGCTTCATATGGGATAGCGGCGGCAGTGACCGGATTACTGGGCGGTTTCTTCCTTGATCGCTTCGATCGGAGGCCAGCGTTGCTGTTCCTCTACACGGGGTTCGGGATTTCCACGCTGGCCTGCGCGCTGGCCCCCACCTATGCTCTGCTCCTGGTCGCCCGACTCTGCGCGGGCGCGTTTGGAGGAATTGCCGGGGCGGTGGTGGTCTCGATGGTCGGGGACGTGGTGCCGCCGGAACGCCGAGGCCGCGCCATGGGAGTGGTGATGTCGGCTTTTCCGCTCGCCTCGGTTCTCGGCGTTCCCGTCGGTTTGACCTTGGCGGCGCGTTTCGAGTGGCACGCACCCTTCTTCCTCCTCGCGGTCCTGAGCGCAATCATCCTGACCGTCGCCTACCGGGTCCTGCCCTCGCTTCGTTCCCTCCACCCAGCGGTTCATCCGGTCGAACAAATGCTGTCGATCCTCTCCCACCCCGTGCACATCAAGGGGTTCATGATGAGCGCGGCTCTGGTGTTTGCGGGCGGGTGCGTGATTCCCTTCATGGCGCCGGCCATGGTCGCAAATGTCGGTCTGACGGAGGCCCAGCTACCGCTCATTTACCTCGCCGGGGGTGCGGTCACCTTCTTCACCAATCCGTGGTTCGGCCGGCTGTCCGATCACCACGACAAGCTCCACGTCCTCATCTGGCTGTCCGTCGTTGCGGCGCTGGTGGTGATGGTGGTCACCAGTCTGCCGCCGGTACCCATCGCGGTCGCCATGGCCGTGACCGCCCTGTTCATGGTGGCCATGTCGGGCCGATTTTCCCCTGCCATGGCCATGCTGACCAATGCGATCGATGGCCGTTACCGGGGAGGGTTCATGAGCGTGAATTCTGCGGTTCAGCAGGCCGCCAGCGGCCTGGCGAATCTGGTGGCCGGGTACCTGGTGACCCGCAATGCGGCGGGACACCTGGTGGGCTACCCGCGCATCGGATTGCTCTCCGTCGGCTTTTTCGGCCTGACCGTCTTCCTGGCCGCGCGGCTGCGCGCCGCTGCTCCGCACGCAGCGCGTCCCGGCCGCCACCAGACCATCGAACCGGCCGTGGCCGAATGAGGGAGGGCGGGGAGTCGGGAGAACAAAAGAAGACCCATGTCGGAAAATGGCGGCTTTCCCGTTGCTCGGATCGGATCCGGTGACATCGTGAAGCCATGATCGACGTCATCAAGAAAACCCTGCTCGCAGGCGTGGGCGCTGCGGTCGTGACCAAGGAAAAGGCGGAAGCTGCGCTCGAGGACTTCGTTCGACAGGGAAAAGTCACCTCGGCCGACGCCCGCATCATGGCCGAAAAGATTGCCGAGCAAGGTCGCCGGGAATTCGAAGAGATGAGCCAGACGCTCAGCGCCAAGATCAAGAGCGTGCTCGACCGCTCCGATGCGGAGACCACAGCGCGCCTGACCGCACTTGAGCAACGCGTCCTCGCGCTGGAAAAGCAGCTCACCCCGCCGCCGTCGCGCGCCGGCGAGCCGTGAAACCCTTTGATCTCTTCAGCAACGCGGTCCGGGCCAAAGAGATTTTCACCGTTTTAGCCCGGCATGGGTTCGCCGATCTGCTCAATCAGATCGAGCTGCCGAAGGCGATCTGGTCGCGCTTCGTCCCCAAGTCGACTCCCCCGCGGACATTTTACGAACGGGTGCGTCTCGCGGCCGAGGAATTGGGGCCGACCTTCGTGAAGGCAGGCCAGCTTCTCAGCATGCGGCCCGACCTTCTGCCGCACGCGCTGGTCCTCGAACTGCGCAAGCTGCAGAACGAGGTGCAGCCCCTGCCCTTCGACGACCTGAAGCCGGTGCTGGTCGAGGAGTTGGGGTGCGAGTTGTCGGACTTGTTTGCTTCGTTCGAGGAGAAACCTGCCGCCACCGCGTCGCTCGCCCAGGTTCATTTCGCCCGCCTGCACGATGGACGGGAGGTCGCCGTCAAGATTCAGAAACCGAATCTGGAAAAAACCGTGCTCGCTGACTTCGACCTGCTCGCCTGGCTGGCCTCCCAGCTCCACCAGCGGGTCGAGCGCCTGGCTCCCTACAATCTGCCGGCGGTGGTCGCGGAACTGCGGGCCGGCATCCTGAGGGAACTCGATTTTCGCAACGAAGCCCGCAACCAGCAGTACTTCAACGCGCTCAATCCGCACCCGGACCGGGTCTTCGCTCCCATGGTCCTCGACAACCTGTGCTCGGAACGGGTGCTGGTCACCGAACGAATCAACGGTCACTCCGTCGACGACGTCCAGATGGCCCCGGACCAAGCCCGCAAGGTGGCCGCGCACGGCGCCGAATCCCTGCTCCATCAGGTCCTGATCGCCGGTTTTTTTCACGCCGACCCCCACGCCGGCAATGTGCTGGTGCTGCCGGACGGACGCCTCTGCCTGCTCGATTGGGGCCTGGCGGGAAACCTCACCCGCCGGCTGCGCCTGGCCCTGGCCGATCTCTTCCTGGCATCGGTGGAACAGGACGCGGAACGCATCGTGGAAATCGCCGCCGACATCGGTGCACCCGCGGGCGGCGTCGATTTGCGGAGCATGGAACGGGACGTCACCCTCGCTTTGCGCGAGGACTTCAACCCCAAGATCGGCCGCGAACAAACCGGCCGCGCGCTGCTCAAGCTGCTCTACATCTTCGGCCAGAACGGCATCAACATCACCCAGGATTACTCGTTGATGGCCAAGGCGGTGCTCTCCATCGAGGAGGTGGGACGGCGCCTGGATCCTTCCTTCGACCTGCGCAAACACGCCCGGCCGGTCCTGGTCGAACTGCAACGCACCCGCACCCGGCCTCGTGCGTTGTGGCGGGACGCCCGGGATGTGATTCGCTCCACCCTGATCGGGGTCAAAGAACTGCCCGGAGAGTTGCGTCGCATTGTGCGGCGGTTGGAACGAGACGACCTGACGATCAAGTTTCAGCATCAAGGCCTCGAAGAGCTGGATGACGCACTCAAGACAGCCTCCAATCGCATCACGCTCGGGGTCATCATCGGGTCCTTGATCGTCGGCTCCTCCCTGATCGTCACCACCCG
>JAEUGZ010000149.1 GCA_016794725.1 Opitutaceae bacterium
GCGCCGGTTGCGCGTCGCGAATCCGACACGCCCCAAGGTGTGCCCACGCGTAGCGCACCCACCACCACCCGGCGGTGTCCGCGGAGACCGTCCCCGCGGCGCCGATCCCGCGACTGCGGGAACGTCCTCCACCAGGACCGCGAACCCGCGATTCGGCCCTATTTGCGTTTGTTCAACGCGGCGCTGAACCAATCGCCATTGAGGGTGGCGGGCGGGCGGTTGGCGGGTGGCGCCGAGGGACGGTCCGACCGACCCGGACCAGGCCCCGTGCGAGGCGCCGAATTTCCGGGCGAACCACCGGCGGGCGAGCGCGCGCCGATCTGCGGATTGCTGCGCAGCGACAAGGCGATGCGATTGCGGGGCAGGTCCACCTCGAGCACCGTCACGTTCACCTTCTGCTGCGGCTTCACCACCGCGGCGGGGTCCTTGACAAATGTATCCGCCAATTGGCTCACATGCACGAGTCCATCCTGGTGCACACCAATGTCCACGAAGGCGCCGAAGGCGGTCACATTCGTCACAATCCCGGGCAGGCGCATGCCGGGCTTGAGGTCCTCCGGCTTGTGCACGCCGGCGTCGAAGGCGAAGGCCTCGAACTTCTGCCGAGGGTCGCGCCCCGGCTTGGCCAGCTCGGTCATGATATCATTCAGGGTGGGCAGTCCCACCTCGGGAGTCACATAGGCCTCCAGCTTGATCCGTGCGCGGAGCTTCGCGTCGCGCATCAGGTCGCCGACGGTGCAGCCGAGATCGGACGCCATCTTCTCCACCAGGGCGTAGCGTTCCGGGTGGACGGAGCTGGCGTCCAGCGGATTGGAGGCGTCGCGGATGCGCAGAAACCCGGCGGCCTGCTCAAACGCCTTCGGACCCAGCCGGGGCACGCTCAGCAGGTCGGAGCGCGAGGCAAAGGCGCCCTTCTCATTGCGCCGGGCCACGATGGCGGCGGCCACGGCCGCGTTCAGTCCCGAGACATAACTGAGCAACTGCTTGGAGGCGGTATTCAGTTCCACCCCGACACCGTTCACCGAGCTGACGACGGTGTCGTCGAGCGAGCGCCGCAGGGCGTTCTGGTCCACGTCGTGCTGGTACTGTCCCACCCCGATCGACTTCGGATCGAGCTTCACCAGCTCGGCCAGCGGGTCCATGAGACGCCGGCCAATCGAGACCGCGCCGCGCACGGTGAGATCGTGGTCGGGGAATTCCTCGCGCGCCACTTCACTGGCGGAGTAGATCGAGGCGCCGGATTCGTTCACCATGACAATCGGGAGCGCCGACGGCAGGCCGAGTCCGCGGACAAACGCCTCGGTTTCGCGCCCCGCCGTGCCGTTGCCGATGGCGATCGCCTCCACCTTGAAGAAATCAATGAAGCCCTTCAGCTTCTCGGAGGCCTCAACCGCATGGCGGTCCGGATACACGACGTCGTTGTGCAGCAGTTTGCCCTGGCGGTCGAGCAGCACGACCTTGCAGCCGGTGCGGAAACCGGGGTCGATCGCCATGACCGCCTTCTGCCCGAGCGGGGCGGCAAGCAGCAACTCCCGCAGGTTGTCGGCGAAGACCTTGATGCCGGCCTCGTCGGCCTTCTTTTTCGATTCGAGCCGCATCTCCGTCTCCATTGCAGGGGCGAGCAGGCGCTTGTAGGCATCGGCCACCGTCAGTCGCAGGTGGTCGGCGCAGGAGCGCGGAGCGGGGGCGACGCCCTTGGCGGCCGTGGCGCCGGTGGCGGGGGCGTGGGTCGGCAGGGTGGGACCGGTGATGAAGAGGGGTTCCAGCTCCGCCAGCGCGGCCGTGTCGTCCGGCAGCGCGATGCGCATCATCAGGAACAGCTCCTTTTCCCCGCGGCGCATGGCGAGCACCCGGTGACTGGGGGCCTTGGCCAGCGGCTCGGACCAGTCGAAGTAGTCCTTGAACTTCGAGGCTTCGACGGACGTTTCTTTGCCGGCGATGACCTTGGACGAGAGGATGGCGTCCCGCTGATAAAGCGCGCGTAGCTTGGCGCGGGCGTTTTTGTCGTCGCTCATGCGCTCTGCCAGGATATCGCGGGCGCCGGCTAGCGCCTCCTCGGCGGAGGCGATTTTTGCGACGGTGTTCTTGCCATCGTCCGGCGTGTACTCGCGTCCCACATACGCGGCAGCCGCGGCGGCCACATCGGTGGTGGGGTCCTGGGCGAAGATCAGGTCGGCCAGCGGTTCAAGCCCCTTTTCCTTCGCGATCGTGGCGCGCGTGCGTTTCTTCGGGCGGAAAGGCAGGTAAATATCCTCCAGGGCGGTCAGGGTCTCGGCGGCGCGAATGGCCTTTTCCAATTCCGCCGTGAGCAGATTGCGTTCTTTCAGCGAGGCGAGGATGGCGGCGCGCCGTTCGTCGAGCTGCGCCATCTGTTCCAGCCGGTCGCGGATGGCGGTCACCTGGACCTCGTCGAGTTCGCCCGTGGCCTCCTTGCGGTACCGGGCGATGAACGGCACGGTGGCGCCTTCCGCAAAAAGCTGGGCCGTGGCGGCCACCTGGAAAACCTTGATGCTCAATTCCTGGGCGACCCGCAGCACATGCTCCGGATTGGGGGCCTTGCTGGCCGGGGCGGGGGTGAGCGGAGTGGGAGAGGTCGGCGAAAGGTCAGACATGCGAATGAAAGGCGACGAGTGCAACGTTCGCCCGCCGGCGGGCAAGGGGAAACCAGCCCCGGAGGGGCTGGAAGTGCGAAGTTTGAAGAGTGAAGAGTGAAACCGGCGGGAAAGGGGATCCGGCATAAGCCGCCAGTGGTGAAGAAGCGGCAATTAAGCGCGAAGACGCGAAGGCGCGAAGGACGGACGCGAAGGGGAGGAGGGAAGAGAGTTGGAGGTGGCCTCGGTGAGGCCGCGGGAGGGAGGGGCTGGAAGTGAGAAGTTTGAAGAGTGAGGAGCGAAACGGTGCGGCACGCACCGAAGAGTGAAGGGCGAAGGGCGAAGGGCGAACAGTGAAAGTCTGAGGACAGCAGTCAAAAAGTGGCTGCGGCTCTAGCCGCATCCGAATCCCCATCCGCTCCGGTCCTTCAGCGTTTCGAGTTAGGAGTTCAGCGTTCAATGTTTCCTCCCACCCAACCCCTTTCTACACAAGCCATTGCGCCCCCCCTGGGCCTCGACCCTTGTCACGGTTGCGGGGGATGATATTTCTTTGCAAGAGCATCTGCTTCTCGCGTTAGCCCTGCCGGAGTCCATCCCGATCAGGCCAAACCGCCCGGAGCTCGCAGCACACCTTCACCGTCGACTTCCGAGGCGCACCCCGGCACAGGCCCCCCTGCACCCCGATGGCGGCAGCGTGCACCGCGGCGCGGTGAAGTGTGAAGAGTGAAGTTCGAAGAGTGAAAACGGACAAAAAAGAGGTCAGAGATCAGCAATCCGCGATCACCAAAGTAGCTGCGGCGTGCACCGCGGAGCGGTGAAGAGTGAAACCGGGGGTAAATTGGCCGCACTCTTTCGAACTTCACTCTTCGCCCTTCGAACTTCGCGCCCCCGGCGCGCCCCCCCCTCCCTTCAATCCAACGGACTCTTCACCCCGATCCCCGGCTTCTGCATGACATGCAAGTAGATTTGTGTCGTGCGCACATCGGTGTGTCCGAGCAATTCCTGAACCGTGCGGATGTCGGTGCCCGACTCCAGCAGATGCGTCGCGAACGAGTGACGCAACACATGCGGCGTCACGCGTTTATCGATACCAGCGAGACGACCGGCGTTGCGAATCGCAGTCTGGAATCCGCCCTCCAAGAGGTGATGCCGTCGAATCGTCCCCGTAGCCGGATCGCGCGAGAGCTCCCTCGACGGAAACACCCATTGCCACTCCCACGAAGTTCCCGCACCTGGGTACTTGCGACTGAGTCCGGGCGGCAGCCAAACCCCCTGAACCTTTTCCTCCCGATCTTGGCGGTACAGTCCCCTCAGACGATCCATGTGAGCAGCAAGACGGCCGTTGAGCCGAGACGGCAGGACGGTGACCCGATCCTTGTCACCCTTTCCACCGCGGACGATCAGGCGCCCTCTCGCCAGGTCGAGATCCTGAATGCGAAGTCGGAGCAACTCGAGGTTGCGCAAACCGGAGCCATACGCCAGTTCGGCGAGCAAGAGCGTCGTTTCCTTCAGTTGCGCGAAGAGCCGGCTGCATTCATCGCGGCTCAGGACCACCGGAACACGACGTCGGGGAGCAGCGTAGGTAAAGTCGATCTCACCCAATTGATGTGAAAGCGCTTCTTGGATAAAGAAGACGATCGCGTTGAGCGCCTGTTTTTGAGTGGACGGACTGCAACGGAGACGAACCGCCAGGTCCGTCAGAAACTGTTCCACCTCGCTCCGACCCGCCAGGTGGGGAGAAGTCGGGGCGATGAAACGGACGAACCGACGCGCCCAGTCACAGTATGTCTGTTCTGTCCGCCACAGCAGATGCCGACGGCGAATTTGGCAGATCAGCTGCCGTTCCCAGTCCTCCGGGTCCGAACCGAGGTTCGAAGGGATGGGAGACACGGCACCGCTTCCTGCCGATGTGGGAGGAGACCTTTGACGACGGCCCTCCCGGACAAACCACCGCAGCGCCTCCCTGGCGACGACAACCGTGTCCGGCGAACGAGACCCAACCGTTTCCAAGTAAGAGCGACAGGTAGCAATACAGGCAACCGTGCGCAGCTTCCGACAGTAAGCGAGGAATCCGATGATGGTCCGCTTATGGAGTTCAAACACCGCTGGCGAGGCAGCCTGCTCAGACAATACCCGACACCAAGAGTGGAAACGGATGGGACGAACCTCAAGTTCGTGTGCACCAAGTTCAGGCATAACCCGATAGAGGCCTCAGCCCCGGACAGGCTCGATCACGAAAACCGTGCCTCACCACCCCAAACAAGGGGCAACTTAACGAGCCACGTCATCCTCAAATCCCCGACCGAGATCGCCGCATGGATTTCCCTGCCATACCGCCCCCCCAATCCCTGCGCTAAACCGCAACCCAAGACCGAACTTGTGGTTTATACACCCCAAAATCCCGCGTCAAAACCACAACCCAATACTCCCCGCTCTCAAGGATCCCATAAATCGAAACTCCACAAATGCTTATGAAGGCGAGAAATTTCATCCCCACGCTTGAACCTTTCACAACCAGCGCCTAAACCGCAACCTAGTTGAGGTTAATAACACTGTTGGGGAAATATGACAAAATCCACCAAGCTTTGGGTGATCGTTGGCCTCGCCTTTGTGGTCCTATATATTTATGCGAGGCGGCAATCCAATCCGCTCGTTCGTGATTTTTCATGGTCTCTGGAAGGAAGTTCGGTCCAGTATTCTCTTTCTCTCCAAAACCCGGTGAATGAAGACTTTCAAGGCGTCATCGTTTTGGTCGCGGAAACAAAGCGCGAGGCTGATGATGGCGTCACGATTCTACCTCGCGGTATGCATCAACTCCCAATTTCGCTCGCGGCTAACGAGGCAAAGAAGATAGATGGAGTTTTTGCACTAAATGCCCGTGGTGACAGCCAACTGATCGTCTACCCGGTTGTAACACAAAACGACCCCAACCAACCAGTTCAGCGAACGGGCGCAGGCGCCCGTCGCTGACTCGGGGCGTTGGGCGCAAGCCAATGACCATCACGATTCCACGTAAGTCACTTTGGGTTTTTGAAGGTCTGTCGTGGGCGTGTATTGCGTCTTCAATCGCAGTGCCACTTGTGTGTTGGATGGTTCTGCCGAAAGAGCGGATCGCCGACAGCAAGTTGAGCGTGGAGCTAGCCCACAGGGTCTATCGATTGATCTACCTCGAAGGTTTGCTCGCTGCGCTGAGTCTGCTTAGCCTACTAGGCCTGAGAACATGGAGGCCGCGTGGCATTGTAGTCAGATGTGTGCTTTGTCTCATTGTTGCGAGTTCTGCTACCTATATTTTCCTCAACTGGGCGTTCGCTCTATCGTTTCTACGATGACCATACTCCGGAGGCCCAACCAACCAGTTCAGCGAACGGGCGCAAGCGCCCGTCGCTGACTAGTAGCGTTAGGCAAATCCGTGAAACCGAAAATCCTAAGACTCCCGATTGGTATACTTCTGAGCTATTTAATATTATGGGGCCTCACATATTTCCACGGGCCAAGACTACTGAGAAGCCAGATTTATGCAAGGTTCACGGAGGAGGAATCTCGTATCCGCTCCGGGATTGCGAAGGATCCAAATTCAAAGCATGCTATATGGCTTAGCGGGAAGATTGCAGGCGGGGCCAAGGTGGAGATCGAGCTTTCACGATGCTTTGCACCAATATTCCAAGCGAAGGGTAGTACATCAATTGGAACCTTCATGCAAGGCAGTAGCCATAATTGGTACATATATACTCCGTGGACTATTTATGCTTTTTCGATCAAGGTCGCCTAACAAATCAGTTCAGCGAATGCCGCTGCGCGGCATCGCTGACTAGAAAACGTTGGGCAGATCAGAATGAGCAAACCGTACTTCCTAGTTTATTCAGTTGAGATTAGAGATGGCGTTGCGCTGGTTGAGGGCCGCCTCGGCGAAGTAGCGCTGAAGATTAATCATGTTTTCAGTCGGTCATTCCCGGATGTGGATGCGTGGCAGAGAAAAGATAGGGGGACTTCGTGTTCTCTGGTTGTTCACGGAATTGAAGCATATCGACGTCGGCTTGAGGAGTTGTCTCCTGGCATGACTGCACGCCTTTTAGTATTCGGCAGCGCTCTATCCACATTGGGGTCAGTTGCTATACTCGAATAGTAACGGCCCAACCAGCCGTTGCAGCGAACGGGCGCAGGCGCCCGTCGCTGACCAGGGGCGTTGGGCAAATTCATGAAATTTCTGCCTTTTAGCCTTGGTATTCTGGTTTCGATTCCGGTGCTCTATTACGCACTGACGGCGGACGGGGCCACCAGAGCCACGATGCACGCGGGTGCAGTCACAGTGAGCTACCTCGCCTACTCGACGCTTGCGTTTGTGCTTACAAATTTCGGAAAGCAGCGAAAGACGAAAGCATGGTTGTTTTTCGCGTGTGGTATTGTGCTGCTGTTCACATATCTGCCGGCGTTGGATATCGTTCTCGGCTGGATTTTTTACCCGAGTACATCTCGCGATCGCAATTGGCTAGGGGTGATGAGCCAGCTGTATTTCTACGCGCCTCTCGTCGTCAGTGCGCTGTGCATCTACCGAGGGATTTCGTTGTGGGCTGAGGAGAGCCTCGAGCAAAAAGCGGCCCAACCAACGCGTCCAGCCAACGTCGCTTCGCGCCGTGGCTGACGCGGAGCGTTCGGCAAATGACGAAGGCTCTGATCCGTTTTTTTGCGAAGGCCGTGCTGCTGGTAGGCGTTGTCATCAGCATCTGTTACGCCGCACTCGTCGCGACGAATGTTGACTATAAGCCCGTGTTTGCGCGGATCAAAGTTGGCATGAAGGAAGAAGAGGTCGCGACGATTCTCGAAAAAATCAGGATTAGGAAGAGCACGTGGCCGGACGGAACTGAAGTCTGGCATTTTTCTGAGCCCGACCTGTGGCCATCCTACTTCTATGACATTATGTTGAAGGACCACAAAGTTGTTCGCACCGACTATGACCTCTGAGAACGAGCCGAACCAACCAGTCCATCGAACGGGCGCAGGCGCCCGTCGCTGACTAGGAACGTTCGCCGGAATGAACGCGCATCCTAAGTCTGGGACCATCGAGATTATCGAAGACACGCTCGTCTATCGTTCATCCGACTACGGCGGTTGGAGTGTTCCGCTTTCAACGATCTCGCGTATAGACGAGTGCACCACCGACGAAGGCCCGTTCTTGGACGACTATTTTTTCTGCTTTCATACGTCCTCAAAGGAAGAAAGAGCCGCATCATTTTACGCGGAAGGTTGGACTGAGCTCTGGCCCAAACTTGCTCGGCATTTTCCCGGCGTGGCCGCGCCCGGCCTCTGCAACTCGACTGATTTTAAAGTTCGTACGCTCTGGTCCCAAAGAAAAGAAGAGGCGAACCAGCCGCTACAGCGCAACGCCTCGACGGGGTCCGTTTCGAGTTTCGAGTCGCCAGCTCGGCGTGGCTGACCAGAGATCGTTAGGCAAAGCATGCGTGCCCTCATCGCACTTACTTCTCTCCTGGTTATGAACACGGCGATTGCTGGCATCGGGGACTCTCTCGAGTCCGCGAAGAAGAAGTATGGCGCGGTTGTCGAGGTTAGCACCTATCGGCCTGACCTGTATCCTACATCTTACATCTTCCAGTCCGCGGGTGCGAAGATTGAGGTGACGCCGCTGCCACGCGCCATCTCACGATTGGACGTGTTCTACGCCAGTTTGCCGAGCGAGCCTGTTGAGGGATTGCTTGAGCGCTACTCAGGTCGCTCAGGCTGGAAGAGCCGGCCTCTTGCTGAGCCGGAGTTTGCCAGAGAGTTTCCCCTTTTCAGCACTACCACGTCGAAGAATCGATTTTTCGTAGCCGATGGAGTTTTCGCTCTCGTGCAGAGTGATGTTGGCGACCACAAGCTTGTGATCGCCATACAATCAGCGGACTACCTCGCCGAGCTCCATGAATACAGAAAGAAGAAGAAAGGAGCCTAACAACAAAGGGTGTAGCGGAGGTGGAGCGATAGCGGAACCTCCGACTGCACCCCATGGTTGAACAAGCCCTGCTTAGGGGGATGGCCTATGCGTTTTGTGTTGG
>JAEUGZ010000174.1 GCA_016794725.1 Opitutaceae bacterium
TTCAAATTACGCGACGCATCACCTTCTTTGCATCGGTGCGCAACCTGTTCAACGAATCGGAGGATCGCCAGCGCTACGGTCCGTCGACCCCGGAGTTCGCCAAGCTCCAGATCCGCACGGACTATCGCCCGCTCATTTCGGCCGGTGCCAAGGGCACGTTCTGATCCCACGCCCATGACGCTCCCTGTTCTCGCAAGGCCTGCCTTGGCGGCCGCGATGCTTCTCGCTCCCATTGCCGCGCTCGCCGCCGACCGTGAACGAGCCGCGGTCGACGCCGCCCACCACGAACTCGGCCGCCGGTTCATCAGCCCGCACGGCACGATCTACGACTACGCCGGATTGAACGGCGAAGTGAAGGTCCCCACCGCCGGGGAGGTCGCCGCGCTCCAGCCCAACGCGCTGGGCTGGGGCACGCCGATTGAAAACGGGGCGTTCTTCGGGGGACTCTACCTCGACGCGCTCTGCAATCGTTGGAAGGTCACCCGCGAACCCGCCGTGGCCCGCCGCGCCGAGCAGATTGCGAACGGGTTGCTTCGTCTCTCCGAAGTGGGAAAAACGCCCGGGTTCATCGCCCGCGGAATCGCCGACGACGATGTCAGCTGTTATCCGGCCAGCTCGAGTGACCAGACCTATCCCTGGTTCTACGGTCTGTACCGGTACGCCATCAGCGGGCTGCCCTCCGCCGAACAGCGCGCCCGGGTGGTGGCGACGATGGACCGGGTGGCCCGGGGATTGGAGGCCAACCACTGGGAAATGCCGATCGATCGCCCCAACTTCGGCCACTTTGGCCACTGGTTGATGGGGTTTGCCGGCACCAAGGGTATCCTGGTCGGGGCCGAGCCGCAGTTCGACGCCGCCACCCGGCTGCTCTTTGTGCTGCGAGCGCTGCATCACCTGACGGGCGACGCCCGCTGGTTCCAGCTCTACCGCGACCGCCTGGGTGAGAAACCGGCCGGAAGCGAATGGACCCGGCTGGAGATCTGCGCCCACGGTGTTGAGTACGTGGCGCCCGGGGAGCCCCCGCAGTTTCCCGAACGTCCACGCCTGTGGACGTCCGCCAGTTCACAGGCCGGACTGCGAGCACTCCACGACTGGGAGGACGATCCGGCGACCCGCGCGGCGTTCCGAAAGGGACTCGACGCCAATGCGCGCCGGGCGGCTCCGTACATTTCCGGATACGCGGCTTACTCGAATGAAAATTCACTCGCGTTTGAGGTGCAGTGGCGATCGATGAACACCTTGTGGAAGCCCCAGGCCATCATCAGCGAGGCGGTCGAACTGGGCCGGTCGCAAAAAGGCGAGACGGGACCCTGGGGACGCCAGTCACCCCGGTTCGCCGCGGAGAGCCTGCGACTGCGAGACCCTCTCTTCGCGGCGTGGGTGGTCACTCTCTCCGGCAATGCCGAAATCGTAACGCCCGTGCGCGGACAAATCCAGAGTGCACTGACCCACTTTGCCTGGGATCGGCTGTACACCAGCACCTTCTTCATGGCGGAGTGCGTGTATTGGCAACTGCAACACTCCGGCCGGTGATTCCCGCGCATCGGGGCACCACGCGGCAGCGAATTCACTGGCGTCCCCTCGTCGGGTAAAGTCAGCCTGACCGCGCACCCCCAAACAACACGATGTCGCTTCCCCAATCGACCGCGGAGGGGCTCCCCTCGCCGCAGGGCCTCCGCTCGCTCTCCCCCTCCCAATGGAAGTCCGGTCTGGCCGCCTGGCTGGGCTGGCTCTTCGACGGGCTGGACATGCACCTCTACACCCTCGTGGCGGCGCCGTTTGTGGCGGAGCTGCTCCGGGTGGCTTCCAGCGCCGACCCCTTGGTGCGAGAAAAGAGTTCTTGGATCCAGGCTTCTTTCCTCCTGGGCTGGGCGATTGGCGGCGGAGTGTTTGGTCGACTGGCCGACTGGCTGGGCCGCAGTCGCGCACTGTCGCTCACCATCCTGACTTACGCCTTGTTCACGGGCCTTTCCTTCTTCGCCCAGACGTGGTGGCAGCTCCTCATCTTCCGGTTTGTCGCCGCGCTCGGCATTGGCGGCGAGTGGGCGGTCGGTTCAGCGCTGCTCGCGGAAACCTGGCCGAAGGCCTGGCGGCCCTGGATCGCCGCAGTGCTTCAGACCGGGGTCAATGTCGGGGTGCTCCTCGCCTGCGGAGTGGTCTGGGGCGTGGCGGAAATTTGCACCCAGATGGGTACGTCCTTTGCCCCCCGCTGGGTGTTCCTCGCCGGTGTCGCCCCGGCCTTCATTGTCTACTGGATCCGCAAGAACGTGCCCGAGCCGGAAGTCTGGCAAAACGCGCGGCGCGGCGCCGGCGATGACGCCCCGGGTTTCCGCCACCTGTTCGCCCCCGCCTGCCGGCGGACCACCGTGCTGACCATCGCCGTGTGCGCGACGTCGCTGACGGGATGGTGGGCGTTTCTCTTCTGGCACGTGCAACACCTGCTCAACCTGCCAGAGCTCGCCTCCTGGGGGTCCACCGAGCGTGGCCAGCTGGTCGCCAAGACGTTTTTCCTCGTGGTGGGAGTCTCCATCTTCGGCAACTTTTTTGCGGGCTGGCTGGCACGGCGTTTGGGATACCGCCGGGCAATCATGATCATGTTCGCCGGCTTCTTCATTGCACTGCAGGGCTCCTTCCTGGTCCCGCGCGGATGGCAAAGCCTGAGTCACGGCTGGTTTCCCGCGGTCGGCTTCTTCTCCGGTGTGTTCGGGCTTTTCACCATGTACCTGCCTCCGTTGTTTCCCACGCTGCTGCGCACCACCGGGGCCGGATTCTGCTACAACATCGGCCGCGTTGCCGCCGCGGCCGGCACCGTCGGTTTCGGTCTCTTTGCCCCGGTCGGAAACTTCCGTGTCACGCTGCTGTGGTCCAGCGGCCTCTTCGTCCTCGCGTTCCTCGTGGCCCTCATGCTCCCCGAACCCGCCGACGACTCGACCTAGCTTTCCACCCGCCCGCTCCTTGCCTCATTCGTTCATCGCCCGCCTCGACCCCGGACTTTCCCGCGCTGTTCTTGCTTTCCTGATCACCACTGCCGGTCTCGGCGTGGCCTGCCAGGCGAAGGACCAGCCTCCCGTCACCACCTCCAACCCGCCTGAGTCGATCGAACGCGTCCATCAGGAGGTATGGCGGCGGTTCATCGATCCGCACGGTATCGTCATCGACTATACGGGGCTGAACGGGGAGGTTCACCTGCCCACCCCGGACGAGTGCCGGGACGGAAAACCGAATGCGCTGGGCTGGTGGAGCCCGATCGAAAACGGAGGGTTCTTTGGCGGACTGTACCTGGATGCCCTCTGCAATCGCTGGTGGGTGACCCGCTCGGCCGAGGCCGCAGCCCGCGCCCGGATCGTTGCCAACGGATTGGTCAAGTTGTCCGAAGTGAGTGACACGCCAGGATTCATTGCCCGCGGGGTTTCGACGGATGGCAGGAGCCACTATCCAGCCAGCTCGAGCGACCAGACCTACCCGTGGTTCTACGGGTTGTGGCGCTACGCCACGAGCGGACTGCCGGATCCGGTTGAGCGCTCCCGCATCGCCGCCACCCTGGAGCGGGTCGCCTTCGGACTCGAAGCCCAGGGCTGGAAGATGCCATGCGATCGTCCCGGCTTCGGACACTTCGGTCACTGGTCGGGTGGTTTCGCCGGCACCCAAGGCATCCTTTCGGGGGCGGAGCCCTACTTCGACGCCACGGTGCGTTTCCTCTTCGTCCTGCGGGCGGTGCACGAGGTGACCGGAAATCCGCGCTGGCTGGAGCTCTACCAGCGCCACGCGGTCGAGAAACCACTGGGCAGCACCCGCACCCGTCTCGAAATCTGCTCGGCGGGCGTGCAGTACGTCGCCCCGGGGGAACCGCCCCGCTACCCGGAAAGCCCGCCGATCTGGACCTCCGCCAGCACCCAGGCCGGCCTGCGGGCCCTGCGGGAGTGGGAGAGCGACCCGGCGCTCCGTGCGGGGTTTCAACACGGCCTCGACGCCAATGCCGCCAGTGCCGCCCGGTTCATTCGTGCGTATTCAAACTACGACAACGAGAACACCGCAACCTTCGACCTGCAGTGGCGGACACTGAATGCCTCCTGGACGCCGCAGGACGACATCGGCGCGGCCGTGAAGCTGGGAACCCTCCAGTACCGCGCCTGGAACCGGCAGTCGCCGCGCAAGCTTCTGGAGTCGCACCAGATGAGGGACCCCCTCTTCGCCGCCTGGATCGTCGCCCTCGCCGGAAACCCCGCGCTGACCGCCGCGTCCCGCGTCGACATCAACGGGGCCCTGAACCACTACCAGTGGGACCGGCTGTACACCTGCCTGTTCTTCATGGCCGAGAACGTCCACTGGCAGCTGCAGCGGGATAACTGAGCCGGACCGGCGGGTCGCGACCCACCGGCTGCGACCCTTTGCTCCGCGTCCTCAGCCCTTCCCGGGCACGACGGACTCGGCGTCGAAATTGGGTTTTTCCAGCACCGGCTTGCCGCCGATGTAGCGACTGAGCCACGACTGCATCTCCCAGTGCCAGTAGATCGCGTTCTGCGGGCTCAGGATCCAGTGGTTCTCATTGGGAAACACCACGAGGCGGGACGGCACGCCCAGCGCTTGAAGCACCCCGTAGAGCTCGAGTCCGTTGCCGTAGGGCACCCGGTAGTCGAGTTCGCCGTGCAGCACCAGGGTGGGGGTCTTGAAGTGCTTCGCGTAGAACATCGGGTTCTGGCGCTGCATGCCCTCCAGGTTATTCCAGGGCGTGCCACCCATCACGAGCGGGAATCCATGCGGCACATCCGACGCGTACTGCGCGTAGGAGTTGTTGACGCCGGCATGGTCGATGATCGCCTTGAAGCGGTCCGTGTGGCCCAGCACCCAGGCCGCCATGTAGCCGCCGTAGCTGGCACCGGCCGCGGCCATGCGCTCGCGATCCAGATTCGGAAAGCGCGCCAGCAGGTGGTCGGTGGACTTCATGATGTCCTCAAAGGGCATGTCGCCCCATTGGTTGAGGATGCTCTGCGCGAATTTCTCGCCGAAGCCGGTCGAACCGTGGCGGTTCACCCAGGTCACCACGTAGCCCGGCGCGGCAAAACAGTGCGTGTTCCAGCGGTAGCTCCAGGAATTGCGGTTCATCGTGTGCGGTCCGCCGTGCATGAGCTGGACGAGGGGATACCGTTTGGCCGGGTCAAAGCCGGGAGGGAACACCAGCCAGCCCTGGATCTTCTCCTGGTTTGCGCCAGCAAACGTGTACTCCTCGACCCGCCCCAGATCGAGTCGGGCCACGACCTCGTCGTTGAAGTGGGTGAGCTGCCGCGCCGAGCCGGCCGCCGGGTCCAGCACAAAGAGCTCGTTCGGCCGGTTCGTCGTATCGTTGAGAAACACAATCCGGCCCGCCCCCGCCTTGAGCGCACTCGCCGTGCCTTCACGATGCAGGGCCTTGAGTCCCGAACCATCGGCCGAGAGTTGAAAAACCGGCACGACACCCCGGTCCTCCGCAATCACCCACAGGGTGCGTCCATCCCTGGAAAACGCGACCTCGTCGATGGAGAGGTCGATCGCCGCAGTCACGGGCGTGTTGCGACCGGACGCCAGGTCATGCCGCCAGAGCCTGCCCGATTCACCATTGTGATACGCCGCGGCGCGGCGGGTGAAGAGGAGCGACTTCCCGTCCGGGGCAAAGACCGGTGACGCATCGGATCCGGCATTGTCACCGGTGAGGTTGCGCTGCGTTCCGGAACCGTCCGTCGGCACCAGCACGATGTCACTGTTGTGATTCTCCCGATACGGAGGCGGCGAAGTGTTGAGCGATAGCGCGATCCAGCGTCCGTCCGGACTGAGATCGAAGGTGAACTCCCCGCTCAGCTGGAAGAGCCGGTCCGTCCCGGGCGTCAGGTCGGTCAGCGCCCGCGTGCCCACGTCGACGCGCAGCAGCCGGTTCGCCAGATTGTCCGTCAACCAGCGGTCAAAGTACCGGTACTGCCGGTGCTCCGTCACCCGGGCCGTCATCTTGGAGTCCTTGCGACGCTTGATCTCCTTCTTCATCGCCGCGAGGTCGGCCTTCGACCACGAGCCCGCCAGCTCGGGAATCACCGTGGTCGACACGACGAGGGACGCGCCGTCGGGCGTCCACTTGGGCGAGGCCACCGCATAGGGCAGCTCCAGCAGCTTTTCCGCCTCCCCACCGTCCGCGGGAATGAGATACAGGGCGGCGACCTCGTCATCGCCCCGCTTCGACACAAACGCGATCCGCCGGCCGTCGGGACTCCACACCGGCGCGTTGTCCGTACCTGCTGCCGTCGTCAGGCGGCGCACGGCGGACGATTCGACCTCCACCACCCACAGGCTGCTGGTGCTCTTGTTCTTTTCGATCGACCAGTCCTGGACCGTGAACACGACCGTCCTGCCGTCCGGTGAAATCGCCGGACTGCCGAGCCGTTTCATCGCCCAGAGGTCCTGCGGCGTGATCGGCCGTTTGTCCGCCGCCACCAGTCCCGCAGTCAGTCCAAGGAAGAGAAGGCCCCAACGTGTTGCGATTCTCATGCCGCATACCGACCGGGAAACCCGGTGGTGTCAAAACTTAGCCCTCAAGTGTCATCCACCGGATGACACTCCCAGTCGCGGGGAGCGTGAGGCGGGCGGTGAGGTGTCATCGGAGGGATGACACTGGGGCTGGCGCGGGGGCGAAGGCGAGACGCAGGATCGGGGAGATGTCGGTTGGGGCCGGAGGGTGTTGGGTGTAGGTGAGCCAGAGCGGGGGCCGGGCGGCGAAAAAACCGGCGACGGCGGCATCTTCCTCGGCGCCACCCGGGTGTCCCCGATAGCTCACTACGCTCAGGAGGCCGCCCGGCCGGAGCTCGGCGCAGGCCTGCTCCAGGGCGGGCAGCGTGGACTCGGGACGGGTGATGACCGAGGGACGGACTCCGCGCGGGAGGTAACCCAGGTTGAACATCACCGCGGCCAGACGTCCCCGCGCCGGCGCGGGCAGAAGTTCGCTCAAACACGCGTGCGAGGCTTGGAGCAGATGCACGCGGTCTTCCAGAGCCTCGCGGACCAGACGATCGCGAGTAATGACTAGGGCCTCGGTCTGGACGTCGAACGCGACCACCCGGCCACCGGGGCCCACCGTCCGGGCGAGAAAACAGGTGTCACTGCCCCGACCCGCGGTGGCATCCACCGCCCAGCAGCCGGGGGTCAGCACACGCAAAACCTCGACCTGGGCCTGCCGCAGCAGGCTCATGGCTCGGAACCCTTCCGCGAAGGCACGAAGCGAGGGGTTCCCAGGCCCTGGCCGCTCCGGGGTGCGCCACCCCGGTTCAGCCCGTACACCGTGTTCCTCGGGTCATGTCGTTTCCCGCCGACCATGATCCCCGAAAACCCGGCGATGCGCCGTCGTCAACGCCGAAAACGGATGCCGCTCCCGGAGAGCGGACATCCGTTGACGCAGACGCGATCGAACGATCCGTCTAAGGCAGAATCACCGTGTCGATGACGTGCACGACACCGTTGCCAGCCGCCAGGTCAGCGGCGACCACGGTGGCGCCGTCAATCATGACCGAACCATGACCGGCCATGAGGGTGGCTTCCTTGCCATTGACCGTCTTGACCTTGCCGCTCTTGACGTCCTTGGCCATGACCTTGCCGGGCACGACATGGTAGGTCAGCACGGCCATGAGCTTGGCCTTGTTTTCCGGTTTCAGCAGGGACTCCACCGTTCCGGGAGGAAGCTTGGCGAAGGCCGCGTTCGTCGGTGCGAAGACCGTGAACGGACCCTTGCCGCTGAGGGTTTCGACCAGACCCGCTGCCTTTACGGCGGCAACCAGGGTGGTGTGGTCCGGCGAGCCGACGGCAATGTCGACCACGGTGGCGGCAGGGGCAGCGGCGCGAGCAACGACGGACAAGCCCGCCCAGAGGGCGAGCGAAGCGAAGAGGAAGCGAAGTTTCATAGGTTGGGAGGGAGTGAACAACAACTGCACCTCACCCGCCGGAGCGACGTGCCCAGACGAGGAGGTACCCACAGCAACGGCCCAGTCCTTCCGCGGGATGCATCCGAAAGCAGCCAGTACGGTTTCCCACCCAGGACAGTAGCCTTGCTTGAATCCGGCCCGACCGGTTGCAATTCCGCCGATCCCGAATCGCGTCGCCCCTGTCGCCCCGTGGATGAAGGCAAAGCGAAACTGTGACTAAATTTCCACTACGCTCCGACCGCACCGGGACTTCACCCTTCGCCATTCCCACGGAATCGTCGGTTGCACCGCCATTGCGATTGCCCACCCCGGGGAAATTCCTTCAGTCCCTGCATGCCTTCAACGTCCGGGGAGTCCCACTCCTTCTCGCAACGGTTGCTCAATGTCGTGGAGCGGGCGGGTAATGCCCTGCCCAATCCGGTCACGCTCTTCATCCTCCTCGCCGGCCTGATTGTCCTCCTCTCCGCCTGGCTGAGCGCGGCCGGAGTGCAGGTGGTGCACCCGGGCACGGGCAAGGTGGTCCAGGTGGTCAACCTGCTCACCGTCGAGGGCCTGCACCGGATGATCACGGGCGCGTTGCCCAACTTCATCAATTTCGCCCCGCTCGGCCTGGTGCTGGTCTGCCTGATCGGTCTGGCGGTGGCTGAACACAGCGGACTGATCGGTGCGGTCCTGCGGGTGATCGTGCTGACCACCCCGGCGCGCTTCCTCACCGCGGTGGTCGTCTTTTGCGGCACGCTGTCGCACACCGGCAGTGACGTCGGTTACGTGCTGCTCATCCCGCTGAGCGCCGCGCTGTTCCACACCGTCGGTCGACACCCCCTTGCCGGGCTCGCGGCGGCATTTGCCGGCGTGTCAGGAGGCTTCGCCGCCAATGTCCTGCTCAGCACCTCGGACGTGTTGCTGAGTGCCATGACCCAGGAGGCGGCGCGGCTGCTGCAGCCGACCTACACGGTGACGCCGATGTCGAACTACTATTTCCTCGCTGTCTCGGTCATTCTCATCGTTGCCGTCGGCACCTGGATCACCGAGCGGGTGGTGGAACCGCGGCTGGGAGCCTACGACGGTTCCGTGAAGAAGGAGCCGATGGTGCCGCTCACGCCACGCGAAAAACGGGGACTCTGGTCCGCCGCCGCCGCGGCCCTCGTCCTCACCGGCATCGTCGTCGCAGGCCTGGTGCCCGAGAACGGTTTCCTGCGCGACCCGGCCCATCCGGGCGTCCTGCAGTCCTACTTCATCAAGGCCTTTGTTTTCTTTATCTTCCTCTACGGGCTGGTCGTGGGACTGACCTATGGCGTGGTCGCGGGTACGATTCGCAGCGATCACGACGTGATCAACGGCATGACCAAGGCGATGCAGAGCATCGGCGGTTATGTGGTGCTCGCCTTTTTCGTCGCCCAGTTTGTCAGCTACTTCGGCTGGACGAACCTCTCAGTCGTGCTTGCGGTCGAAGGTGCCGAGGTGCTGCGACACCTGGATCTCGGCGCAATTCCGCTGATGGGCGCCTTTGTCGTGCTGGCCGCGGTGATCGATCTGGCGCTGGGTTCGGCCTCGGCGAAATGGGCGGTGATGGCGCCCATCTTTGTCCCCATGTTCATGCTGCTCGGCTACTCGCCGGAGATGGCTCAGGCCGCCTATCGGATTGGTGACAGCACCATGAACGTGGTGACGCCCCTGATGAGCTATTTCCCGCTCATCCTCACCTTCGTCCAGCGCTACGAACCCCGCGCCGGCATCGGCACGCTGGTGGCCATGATGCTGCCTTATTCAATTGTGTTTCTCGTCGGGTGGACGCTGATGTTGATCGTTTGGATACTGGGAGACATTCCCCTCGGACCCAACGCACCGCTCTACCTTCCCACACCGGTGCCCGCGCCCGGGCCCTGACCTGCGCGTCAACTTAACGAGTGGACTCTGGAAATGCCTGCGGTTCAGGTGGAGGTGGCCTCGGTGAGGCCGCGACGGGACCGACCGGTCCCGCCTCCGCTGTCCGATTTCTTCACGCGTCGCCGTTCCCCGCGGGGTCGGCGACCCCACCTCCACCAGACGCCGCCCTTGGGTCGCCGCTACGTCGGCGCACCTGCGCGACCGGCGAGGCCCAGGTTTCCGCGCCGGCCGGCGATTGACCCGGTCGGTGCAAGCGGCTGGTGTGAGCGTCACCTGCCCTGTTGCTCCGCCCGCCGATGTCCCGCGCCTCCTCCATCCTTTGGATTCTGACCACGCAATGGCGGGCGCACGCCACGGGCTACGCCGGGGACCCCAACGCGCGGACTCCGGGCCTGGATGCCCTGGCCCGCGCCGCAGTCAATTACCGCCAGGCGGTGACCCCGCACCCCTTCGGTCCCTTCGCCCGCGCCGCCTTGCTCACCGGCGTGCCCTGCCCGGCCAACGGCGTGCGCGATTACTTCGATCCCCTGCCCTCCTCGGCGCGCACCGTGGCGCATGCCTTGGGAGAGCGGGGCTACCGCACGGCCTATTTTGGCAAATGGCATCTCGGAAAACGCGATCCGCTGGCGCCGTTGGTGGGAGAGGCCCACGCCCGCACGCACGTCCCCCCGGAAAGCCGCGGTGGGTTTGCGTTCTGGGAGGGATTTGAAAGTGGTTTTCTCCTCAATGATCCCTGGTTGCACGGCACCCGGCTGCCGGAGCCGACACGGTTTAGCGGATACCAAAGCGACGTCGTGTGTTCCCGCGCCGCGAACTGGCTCTCCACCGCGGACGTCGAACAACCGGAGTCACCCTGGTTCGCGGTGGTCAGCCTCGAGGCGCCCCACCCCCCCTATGCCGCCCCCGCCGCCGGCGTGAAGGCTCCCGCGCCGGACAGCCTGGTCCTGCGGGACAATGTTCCGCGCGGAGGAGAGCTCGAAACCCGAGTTCGTTCCGAGTTGTCCGGCTACTATGCGCAGATCGAGGCCACGGATCGCGCCATCACCCGGCTGCTGGAGACGCTGCGCTGGGATACCATCGTCGTATTCACGTCGGTGCATGGAGACATGCACGGTGCCCACGGCCTGCTGCGCAAAGGCTGGCCCCACGAGGAAAGCGTTCGCGTGCCCCTGCTGGTGCGCGGGGCACCCGGACCACGGCGCGCCGGGGCGGTGAGCGATGAACCGGTGTCGCTGCTCGATCTGCCGGTGATGACCGCGGCGTGGGCGGAGGGGCAGGCCTGGCGTTGCTTGCGTGACTACGCCGCGCTCTCGATGCCCAGCGTGGTGGCGCTTCCACACCAGTGCGATCGCGTCTGGCAGGGTAACCGCAGCGCCAGTCACAAGATGATCTTCAAGGCCGATGGCACGCCCTGGCTCGATTTCGATCTCGTGAACGATCCGCTTGAGCTCACCAACAAGGCGGAGGGATTTTCGGTGCTGGAGTCCTGAATCCCCCAAGGCGGCGGTTGAACCACGGATGGATACGGATCAACACGGATACACCCCTCCGTTGTCGGTTGGCGTGGTTCGGGCAAAAAAAAGCCCGGACGATGAAGTCCGGGCTTGGGAAACGGGAGTACGAACCCGATCGGTCAATTGATCCTAAATTCGCAGTCGATATAACCACACAGAACGCAAAGAGCTCAAAGAAGGGCACCTGACCTCCTGTGAGGACGGACCCACCACTCCCTTCGCGGGTGAATCGTGGGTCCTCTCGTTTCTCGGGGATTTCCCTCTGTGTTCTTTGTGCTCTCTGTGGCTAACCTGCCGAATCTAGGTTGATCAGAGCTCGTACGCAGGAAGGATCTTGTCGACCCGGCGCTTCTCGAGGTGGGCAAACGCGGGCAGGCCGTTTTCGAACGGAACCGCCACTTCACCCTGGATCAACGGTTGGGCGTAACGCACGAACTGGAAGTTCATGGAAATGCCGTCTTCGTTGATCCACTCGCGCGGCAGCTTCTTGACGCCGTTGGCGATGTCGCTGAGCGGGGCGAGTCCGGTTTCGACCGTGTAGTGGTCGCCGTCGCCACGGATCAGCGTGACCATCTTGTCGGTCTCGCCCTCCACGGCAGCCTGAACTGCGGCCTGACCGGCGAGGAAGGCCTCGTCGTTGTCGGCCTTGGAGGAGATATGAGCGGCGGAACGCTGCGCCATGCCCAGTTTGACCGTGCGGGCCTTTACGCCCGGGATGCCCTCTTCGACGAGACCCTGCAGGAACTCGGCGGCGCCGCCCAGCTGGGCGTGACCAAAAGCGTCGGTCTTGTCGGCAGCGGCGACGTAGTTACCGTCGGCGTCGACCAAGCCCTCGCCCACGACGATGAGACAATAACGCTCGCGCTTGAGCACGCGCTTCACGTCCTCGATGAACTTTTCCCCCGAGAAGGCGACTTCCGGCAGGAGAATGATGTGCGGGGGATCGTGCGGATGGTCGCGGCGCTTTGCCAGTGCGGCGCCGGCGGCGATCCAGCCGGCGTTGCGGCCCATGACTTCGACGATCTGCACCAGATCGTGCTGCCCCATCGCGGCGTTGTCGCAGGCGATTTCACGCACCGTCGTGGAAATGTACTTGATGACCGAGCCGTAGCCCGGGCAGTGGTCGGTCACCACCAGATCGTTGTCGATCGTCTTCGGCACGCCGATGACGCGGAGCTCGTAGCCCTGCTGTTGGGCGAGCTTGGAAATCTTGTCGGCCGTGTCCTGGGAATCATTGCCGCCCGCGTAAAAGAAATACCGGATATTGTGGGCCTTGAAGACCTCCAGCACGCGTTCGAAGTCCGCCTGTTTCTTGAGCTTGTAGCGGACGGTGCCCAATGCGGCGCCCGGGGTGGTGCGCAGGCCGCGGATGGCCTGCTGGGATTCGGCGGCCAGGTCGATCAGGTCCTCTTGCAGGATACCCAGCACGCCATTCAGCGCGCCATAGACTTCCTCGATGCACTCGTGGTTCAGCGCCTCGGAGACGACGCCGGCAACGCTGGCATTGATGACGGTAGTGGGGCCTCCGGATTGGCCCACCAAGACATTTCCTACGAGTTCTTCAGCCATGGCAGTGGTGTTGTGAAAGGGATTGGACCGAACGTGAACGAACATAGAAACGCCCAGCCACCACCACTGGCAAACCCAAATTTCCCCCGGACCGGTCGCAGACGGTGACAAACCGGCGGCGCCCGTGCCCCAGCCGGCGCACGAGGGGTTGCCAACACCGGGCGTCGTGACTCAGAGCAGCCTGCCGGGTTGGTAGGTGGCCGCACCCTTCACTTTTCGCGCCAGCGGGGTCACGGTTCGGACAAAGGCATCCACCTGCTGGGGCGCCGCACCGACAAAGCGTCGGGTATCGGTGAGCACCGCCATCAATTGGGACTGAGTCAGACCCAGCCGGGCATCCCCGGCCAGCCGCTCGACCAGCCCCGGGCCTCCGCCGCCCGCCCGCAAATCCTGGGCCGTGGCCAGCGCATGTTCCTTGATCGCGGCATGCGCAGTTTCTCGCCCGGCCCCGGCTTTCACTGCCTCCATCAGGATGGTGGTGGTGGAAAGGAACGGCAACTGGCGGGTGTTTTCGGCCGCAATCGCTGCAGTAAAGATATCCATTTGCCCCAGAACCGTGAGCAAAGTCTCAAGGGTGCCATCGAGGGCAAAACTCGCGTCGGGCAAGGCCACCCGGCGAACCACGGAACAGGAAACATCGCCTTCATTCCACTGGTGGCCGGCCAGCGCCCCGGTCATGGTCACATAGCCGGAGAGCAGGGTCGAAAACCCACAAATCCGCTCACAATTGCGCGCGTTGACCTTGTGGGGCATGGCGGACGACCCCACCTGTCCCTTTTGAAACCCTTCCGTCAGCAAGCCCTGTCCCGCCATCAGCCGGAGGGTGGTGGCAAAGCTGGCCGCGGCGGCGCCGATCTGGTGGTAGGCCGACACGACTTCAAAATCGAGGCTGCGCGGGTAGACCTGGCCGACGGCGTTGAGTGCCTGCTTGAAGCCGAGATGCGCCAGGATCCGCCGCTCGAGCCTGGCCACTTTGGCCGCATTGCCCCCCAGCAGCGTGAGTTGATCAAGCTGCGTACCCACGGCGCCCTTCAACCCGCGGGCCGGGTAGCGGGCGGTCAGCTCATCCAGACGGACATAGGCCTGCCACAGCTCCTGACCCGCCATGGCAAATCGCTTGCCGAGCGTAGTGGGTTGCGCCGGAACATTGTGGGTGCGTCCAGTGAGGAGCACGCTGCGAAATTCCTTGGCACGACGTCCGAGGGCGAGCAAGGCGGCGGCGGTCTTCATGCGGAAGACCTCCAGCGATCGGGCCACTTGGAGTTGCTCGACGTTTTCAGTCAGGTCGCGGCTGGTCAGGCCCAGATGGATCAGTTCGTGCCCGGCCAGCGCGTTGAACTCGTCGATGCGCGCTTTGACATCATGGAGCGAAGCCCGCTCCCGGGCGTCGATGCTGGCCAGGTCGATATTTGCCTTAACCCGTTCGTAGTCAGCAATGGCTGCGGCCGAAATGGACACCCCCAGCTCCCGCTGGGCCTTCATCACCGCGATCCAGTAATCGCGCTCGATGCCAACGCGCCCGGACGGGGACCAAATCGCGCGCAAGGCCGGCGAGGCGTACCGCTCGGCGAGCACGTTCGGGAGCGGGGACGAGGAAGC
>JAEUGZ010000190.1 GCA_016794725.1 Opitutaceae bacterium
GCGTGCCGCAGACGGGACCCCGGCACTGGGCGTCGGGTGTCCTCCCGGCGGCCTTCCAGGGCTGTGCCTTCACGGCCGATCGTCCGATTCCGCACCTCACCCCCCCAACCGACCTCGGACCCCAGGATGAACGCGCCACCCGCGATCTGTTGCGTTTCCTGAATGAGCGCCACCTCGCCCGGAATCCCGGTGACATGGACCTTGCCGCCCGGATTTCCGCCTATGAGCTCGCGGCCCGGATGCAGCTGTCGGCGGCGGAAGTCAGTGACTTCTCCAAAGAGAGTCCGGCCACCTTGCAGTCCTACGGAGTGACCTCCCCGGAGCCGAACAAGGCGGGTTTTGCGCGCAACTGCCTGCTGGCCCGCCGGCTGCTGGAGCGGGATGTTCGGTTTGTCCAGCTCTTCAACGGCTCCTATGCCATGGGCGAGGGCGTGGGAAACTGGGACGGTCACAAGTATATTGTCGATCAATACAACGTCCATGCGCCCATCCTCGACCAGCCGGCGGCGGCGCTGTTGCAGGACCTGAAGCAGCGCGGGCTGCTCAACGACACCCTGGTGGCGTTTGTGACGGAGTTCGGGCGCATGCCCACATTCCAGAAGGGTGCCAGCGGCCGCGATCACAATCCCAAGGGATTCACGGTGTGGCTGGCGGGTGCGGGCGTGAAACGAGCCTTCAGCTATGGCGCGACGGATGACTTCGGGTTCAAGGCGGTGGAGAAGGAGACGACCATCTACGATCTTCACGCCACAATCCTCCACCTCCTCGGACTCGACCACGAACGGCTCAGTTATTACCACAACGGAATCGAACGCCGATTGACCGACGTGCACGGCCATGTCGTCGAAGGCATTCTTTCCTGAAGGTGCCTGCCACTGCAGGGCCTGCGTGAGTTCGTTTCACCCGCGAATCGTGACAATCCAATTGGACCACGAATGGACACGAATGGACACGAATCCGGAGTGAGATACGGGGAGTCGATCACCTGAATTCAAATCACTCTAGAGTGAACCAATCCCTCGCAACGCTGGTTGCCTGTTTTCATTCTGTTCTCCGCAGTTGAAATGAATTGATCCGTGCATAAACCGCGGATGGACACAGATAAACGCGGATTCGGTGCCCATGCAGTTCTTCACCACCCAGGTGAGTTCCCACTTTGGCTCCACTCGTTTGTATCCGTGTCCATCCGTGGTTCAACTGTATGGGTTGGCTAAGGCGAGGCGGGTGTGGCGGGGGCGTTCCAACCTCCGCCGAGGGCCTTGGCGAGGTCGACGGTGGCGAGGCTGCGCTGGCCGTCGAGCTGCACGGCCAGCCGTTCGGTTTGGAGTGACACCCGCTGGGCGTCGACGACGTCGAGGTAGTTGGAGAGTCCCTTCTGATACCGTTCGGTGGCGAGCGCCACGGTGTCGCGGCTGGCGACGAGCGCGCGCTCCACGGCGGCGCGTTGCTCCGCCAGTGTACCGAGGTCGGAGAGAGCATCCTCGACCTCGCGAAAGGCGCCGAGCACGGCAGCCCGGTAGGCGGCGAATGCCTGAGCCTGCCGGGCCTCGGAGGCGGCCAGGTTGGCGGAGTTCCGACCGTGATCGAAGAGCGGCAGGTGCAATCCCGGACCGATCGCACCGGTCCGGCTGTCGCTGCGCGTGAGGGCGTTCAAGTCGGCGCTGGCGAACCCGGCGAATCCGGTGAGCGAGATCCGCGGAAAGAACTCCGCCTTTGCCACGCCGATGCGGGCGGTGCTGGCGGCGAGTTCGCGCTCGGCGGCCGCGAGGTCGGGACGGCGTTCGAGCAGGTCGGAAGGAAGGCCCGATGGAATTTCCGGCCAGACGAGCGCGGCCCGGTTTGCCGGGAGGGCGAACGTGGCCGGCGCCTCCCCGCAAAGCGCGGCGAGCGCGTGCTCGGTCCGATCGCGTACCCGCCTCAGCGCGTGAAGCTCGGCTTCCACGCCGGCGAGCTCGGTGCGGGCTCGGGTGACGTCGACCTGGTTGATCAATCCGGCTTCGTGACGCGTCGTCTGGAGACGGACCGCGTCGCGGCGCAAGGCGGCGGTGGCATCGAGCACCGCGGTTTCTGCATCCAATGAACGAATCTGCCAGTAGGCTCGGGCGGCTTCCGCGGTGAGGAGCAAGGCGGCGGTGTCGTGCAGGTGTTGCGTGGCTTCGGCATCCGAGACGGCGGCTTCGACCGACCGGCGCACGCGACCCCAGAAGTCGAGCTCGTAGTCGAAACCGAGTTGCGCACTGTGCGTGCGGGTGGAGAATCCCGCGCCTAAGGGCTCGGCTTGGGTACCGCTGACGCGGGTCTGAGTATGGGTTGCATCCAGTGTTACCTGTGGCAGTCGTTCAGCCGCGCTCATCCGGGCGAGGGCCCGAGCCTCGGTGACGCGGGCGGCGGCCTGTTCGAGGTCGTGATTGGCGGCAAGGACCTGTGCCACCACGCGGTCGAGAACGGGGTCGCCGAAGAGACTCCACCAGGCGGCGGGGATCGCGGGAGTGGGCTGCGACGGCTCGTGCGCCGAGGCCTTCCAGGCCGCGGGGGCGGCCAAGGCCGGCTTCTGGTAGTTGGGTCCGACGGTACAGCCGGTGAGGGCAAAGGATCCCCCCAGTATCCAGGCGAAGCAGTGGGTGACGGTTTTCACAGCCGGCCTTTCCCCGCCTGCGCGGTGGCCGCAGTCGCGACCGTGGTGATGCTGGGCTCGGGCTGTGTGTCGACGAACAGGTCCACCTGCTGGCCGACGTAGACCGGCCGGTCGCCGGTGCGGTCAAAGGCGTAGATGACCTGAAGCACGCGGGTGTCGACCCGCTCGGTGCTGGCCCCGGTCAGCGAAACCTTGGGCACGACGTACGGTTCGATCCGGACAAAGCGCACGGTGATCGGTGTGGTGGTGTCGCCCTTCAGGTAGGCCGTCGCCGGCCGTCCCGGTTTCAGCCGCGGCGCATTCTGCTCGTCGATCTCCGCACGCACCTGCAGGTGGTCCAGATCGCCGAGGATGATCGCGGCGGCCTTGGGCGTGGCCGAGGCGTATTCACCCGGCCGAACATTGACCTGGAGAATGGTGCCGGAGCGTGGGGCCAGCACGGTCAGCCGGTTCAGGAGCGCTTCGTGCTGTTCCACCTGGGCCCGGGCGGCTTCGACCTGGGCTTGGGCGACGGCAACGTCGTGTTCGCGGGTGCGCACCTCGTCCTCGCTCACCGCCCGCGGGTCGTTGACCCGCTTGAGCCGGGTGAGTTGGTCGATCAGGCGCTGCAGGTGTGCCGTGCTCACGGTCAGGGAGGCCTGGCTGACTTTCAATTGCGCGACCAGTTCGCGACGATCGAGGGTGAAGAGCGGCTGACCTTCGCCGACGCGGTCATTGACCTGAACGTGCACCTCGGTCACGAGGCCGGCATGCGGCACGCCGATGGCGACGTTCTCACTGAGTGACTCAATGATGCCCGAGGCGGCCAGGCTGGCCTCGAAGGGTTTGGCGGGCGGATCGATCGGTGGCGGAGGCTGCGGACGATCACCCTGGAGGTGGGTGACCATGAGAACCGCTGCGAGGATACCGCCGGCGGCGAAGTAGAAGGAGGGTTTCTTGTGGAGCATGGGAGTGAAGGAACTAGCGTGGGTTGAGGGAGATGGTGGGATTGTCGTGGGTGTGGGAGATACGCCCGTCCTCCATGTGGGTCATGCGGTCGGCGTAGCTGAAGATGCGGTTGTCGTGGGTGACGATGATGACGCAGCGATCGGGTGCCTTGGCCACGTCCCGGAGCAGGGATATCACCTTGGCGCCATTCTCACTGTCGAGAGCGGCGGTGGGTTCGTCGCAGATGATCAGCCTTGGCTCGTGGACGAGGGCCCGGGCGATGGCGACCCGCTGCTGTTGTCCCCCCGACAGCATGCCGGGACGGTGCTGCAGGCGGGAGCCGAGTCCGACGCGTTCGAGCATGGCGGCGGCTTTCTTCTCCGCCACCGTGGAGCTGTGTCCCTGGATACGCAGGGGAACACTGACGTTCTCAACGCAGGTGAGGGTGGGAATGAGATTGTACTGCTGGAAGATGAACCCGATGTGGGTGGCGCGGAAGCGAGTGACGGCCTGCTTGTCGAGCCGGTGCAGGGGAGCGTCGAAGACCTCCACTTCCCCGCGGTCGATGCCGAGGGTGCCCGCGATGACGCTGAGCAGGGTGGTCTTGCCGCAGCCCGACGGGCCGACGAGCATGAGCAGTTCGCCGAGACGCGCCTCGAAAGAGACGGCCTTGAGAACCTCGGTCCGGGTGTCGCCGGAGCCGAAGCCCTTGTTGACGGTGGTGGTTTTGACTGCGAGGGTGGAGTGCATGGAATTCATCCGCGGAAGACGATCGCGGGTTCAAGTTGGCGGATCCGGCGGATACCCAGCAGCGCGGCGAGGGTGCAGATCCAGAGTACGATGCCGAAGACGGCGACCGGCAGCGGCCAGGGCATGTAGAAGGGTGGCATTTCCTTCTTCAGCAGCACCGTGCCGACCAGCGTGGCGAGACCGATGCCGCAGCCGTATCCCACCACTCCGACCGTGAAGGCCTGGAGCAGGAGCATGCGGCAGAGCAGTCCGTCCGAGGCGCCCATGGCTTTCAGGGCTCCGAGATTGCGCAGGTTCTCGAGGACAAAGGCGTAGAACGTCTGGCTGCACACGGCCAGTCCCACGATGAAACCGAGGAACACGGTGCCGCCAAAGGCCACCGGAATCCCGGTGTTGCGGATGAACCACCAGATGGTGGCCCAGGCGAACTTTTTGCGGGTGAAGGCGCGCAAGCCGGTCTGCGCTTCGATGCGACGGGCGACCGTGTCGGCGTCGGTGCCGGCGGTCGGTGCGGCGAGGACCGTGGAGAGCATCTTGCGCTGCCCCGGTGCGTACTGCAGGGCGCGGTCGTACGTGGTGTAGACGTAGGGATTGCCGGAGAAGGAGAGCCGGGTTTTGGCGATGCCGACGATGCGTGCCTCGCGATCGTTGATTTCAAAGGTGTCGCCGAGCCCAATTGGGCGTCCGGAGTCACGGCTCAACTTTTGGATACCGTAGCGGTCGACGATGACCGTGTTCGGGATGCGCAGGTCGGCGACGGAGCCGGCGAGCAGTTCGCCCGGGGCGCCGGCAAAGGTAGCGCCATCGATGCCGAGGACCTGGATGAATTTGAAGGTACCGTCCTTCAGCCGGGCCTTGAGCATGCCGGTGTAGAGCGGGGAGGCCCAGGCCACGCCGGGGACCGAGCGGACGCGGTTGATGTCGGTGTCGCGGAGCGAGTCCGTGTCATTGACCTGCTCGACCATCGGATCGACGACCCAGATCGGGGCCGAGACATTGTCGAGGGTGGCGCCGGTCCACTGCATGATGCCGCAGAAGATCGAGGCCTGCTGGGTCATGAGCAGGGTGGCGAGGGCGAGGCCGCTGACCAGCATGATGTACTTGGCCCGGTCGCCGAGGAGCATTTTGAGTGCGAGGTCGTTCATGGGAGGAGGAATGAGGAAGTGGAGGAGGGGTGCCCCCGTCGCGGAGGCGTGGGGACACTCTAGTGAAAACCGCGGCGAGGCGGAATAGTGCTTTGGGAGTAGGGGCGCCTGCCGCGGGCGTGCCTGACGTCGAAGGCACAACCGCTTCGAGCAACCGAAACCGCACTCATTCAGGTGGTGTGGGCTAGAGGTAGGTTCTACGGTTCCTGGCCCGCGAAGCTAGGCGCGCCCGCGAGGGGCGGCCCTACCATGGGAGACGAAGCGACCCCCTTCAGTAAGCGGCGATTGTATCGGTTAACCCCGGTCGGCTGCGCCCCGACTCCAACGAATGCGCTGGGTTCGCGTCCGCATGGGTTCGCGGGCGAGACCGTGGGATTCACGTCCCCGGGTTGGAAACCCGGGGCATAGCTGCGGCTCAGGATCGATCTGTCAGCGGGATACCCCGCTTCACGAGCTGCGATTCGGTGAGCTTCAGCTCTTCCGCGAGACGCGCGCGCATGTCTGGCTCCCATTTCTCCCGATCAGCGAGTTCGAGGCGGGCCAGCAGCCAGATGCGGTAGGTGCGCAGGCGCTCCCGTTCGGTGTGGGCGTTGTGCAGCTGGGGATTTGCGGCATTGAGCCGGGCGCCGATGTAGGCCGAACCGGCGACGACAAAGACAAAGACAATGGCAAGTGCTTCAGGCATGGGAGAAAGTCCGTCAGGAACACGACCGCATCAGCGAGGTGAACCTGGATCGGAGTCGATGGATACGAAGAGACAGAGAAGCACGATGACGAGGAGGGGAAGGGTCATGGCGCGGCGGGTCAAGAGAGGGGCGGGTTGACCGGGCCGATCGGCCCGGTCTGCACCGCCACGGCTCAGCGGATCCACTTTAGCTTCTCGGTGAAGATCATGTAGATGACCGGGAGGACGACGAGGGTGAGCACCGTCGCGCAGAGCAGGCCGACGATGTGTACGGCGGTGAGCGGGCGCCAGAGTAGACCGCCTTTCTCCGCGAGGGGAATGAGTCCGCAGACCGTGGAGAGCACGGTGACGATGACAGGCCGCAGACGCACCAATCCGGCGCGGACAAGGGCCTGGCGGAGTGGCATGCCTTCGGCCCGCGCTTCCTCGATGAAGTCGGAGAGCACGATGATGTGACTGACAATCACCCCGGCGAGGCTGACCACGGCGAGGAACGCCATGAAACCCATGTTGGTTTGGAAGAGCACGATGCCGGCAAAGGCGCCGATCGCGCCGAGCGGCACCGTTGCCATGACCACCAGTGACTTTGTGACGGAACCGAATTGTAGCACGATCGCCAGAAAGATGGCGGCGAGAGAGACTCCGAAGACGGCGCCCATTTCCCTCCGGACCTTGTCGAGTTCGCGTTGCTCGCCGGCGAAGTCGGCGCGGTAGCCTTCCGGCAACGCGATCGTCTTCAACTCGGGCATGGCGGACTCCAGCACGCTGGCGGCCAGCACCCCCACCGGTGCCATGCTCTTCACCGTGACAGTGCGAAGCTGGGCGAAGTGCGGCACGGTCGCGAAGGCCGGATCGATGGTGATCCGGGAGAAACTCTCGAGCGGAATCAATCCTCCCCTTGAGGATTCCACATAGGCGGAACGGATACGATCGACCTCGGTGACTTCGTCCGGGCGCAGCCGGAGGTTCACCGGAACCAGGTGATCACCCTCCCGGACTTCGGTGATCCGACTGGCGGAGAAGGCCACCGAGGCGAGCGAACCAATCCGCTGATTGTCGACCCCGAGAGTCGTGGCGCGCTCCTGGTCCACATCAATCCTCAAGGTAGGCAGCCGCTGACCGAGGTCGTCGTGAACCTTGTAGCCACCGTGTTTCCGCAGCACCGTGGAGTAATCGTCGGCCAATCGGCGCAACGTATCCAGGTCGGGACCCGTCAGGCGAATCTGGATGGGAAACTCGAGCGGCGGACCCTGCTCAAGCTGGCGGGCGAGGATGCGGGCGCCAGGGACGCTGGCGTCGATCTCGGCCCGGATTTTCTCCAACAAGGGCACCACCGCGTTCATGTCGTAGGTGTTGACGACGAACTGGGCGAGGTAGGCGGCGGGCTCCTTCGGTGAAATATTGTAGTAAAACCGGGGCGCCGTGCCGCCGTAGAAGACACCGATGTTGTCGATTTCCTTGTGCTGACGCAGCAACTCCGCGACCCGATGGCTGGTGTCGCGCATCTGCAGCGGCGACGCGTTCTTGGGCAGCTCGAGATCGATGACAAACTGGTTGCGTTCCGCCGGCGGAAAGAACTGCTTGCCGAAGAACGGGGTGAGGCCGAAGGAGGCGATGAGCAGACCGTAGACGAGCAACACGGTGCGCCACGGATGATCGAGCGCCCGTTCCAGCAAGCGTTGGTAGCGCGGCAGCATCCAAAGGATGGCTCGGTCGACCCAGCGGAAGAGAATAAACGAACGTACTTCGGCCCCTTCTTCCAGTCCCTTCTGACCACGCAGCACGAAGTAGCCGAGCAACGGGGTGAAGGTCATCGAGACGAGCCGCGAACCCACGAGGGCAAGCGTCACCACCACCGGCAGCGCGTAGATGAAGGCACCCTTGTCGCCCGGCAGGAGCACGAGGGGAAGGAAGGCGGCGATGTTGATGATCGTACCATAGAGGATGGGGCGCGCCAGCTTCACGGGCCCGAGCCATGCGGCGATTCGGCGCGGTTGTCCGTGGGCTATCTCTCGATTGATGCCGTCGGCGGCGACCACCGGATCGTCGACCAGAACACCGAGCGCGATGATCAGACCGGCGATGGAGATCTGGTGGAGGGGAATGCCGAGCAGTTGCATTCCGCCGAAGGTGAAGGCGACCGTCAGCGGGATCGCCGCCGCAACGACAATGGCGGAGCGCCAGTCCATCAGCAGCAGCGCGACGGCGACCACGATGAGTACGGCTTCGAGGAAGGAGTGGATGAACAGATTGACGCGTTCCTCGACCGAGGCCGGTTGATTGGAGATAATGGTCAGGTGCACGCCGTCCGGTTGCCGGTGTTGGAAGTCGCGGACGAGGTCCTTGACGCGCTCGGCGAACTTGCCGATGTGGGCGCCGTCGCGCATCTCGATCGAGACGACCACGGCCCGCTGCCGGCGCAGTTCGGAATCCGGTCGCGCGCGGCCGAAGAAATTGAAGTGGTAACCGAGCGGGTTTTCGTAGCCCCGCTGGACTCGGACAAGGTCGCGCAGGTAGACGGGCGTGCCGTCGGGTGCGCTGGCGACCACGGTGTCGAGGAGTTCGTCCTCGGCCTTGAACTCTCCCGAGACCTGCACGGGCAGATTCAGTCCCTCGGTGCGAAAGGTGCCGCCGGGAATCAGGGCGTTGCGCGCCGCGATGGCATTGGCGAGTTGCGGACGGGCGATCTGAAGTGCCGCGAGCTTGGCGCTGGAGTAGTCGAGGTAGATCTGCTCCGGCACGATGGCGACGCGTCCGGTGCGGCCGACGTCGCTGATCTGGCGCAGTTCATCCTCGAAGTCCTCCGCGACTTTTTCGAGATCGCGGTAGCTGTGACGTGGCATTTCCAGGGCGCGCACCGCTGGTGTCGGGTCTTCATTTCCGATCAGGAAGAAGGGGCGAAGGAAGTCGGGATGCTGTTCCCCATCCGTGCCGGCCATCCCGCGGACAAACTCGTTGAGGTAGCGTTCCAGGATGGTCCGCGTGGCCGGGGTGGAGAAGTCGATCAGCAACAGCCCTCCCCGGTCGGCAATGACGATGTCGCCCGCCAGGCCGCTCTTGGTCAGGCCCTCGGAGAAACGCTGGGCGCGGGAGTCGCGAACGCCCCGACCCATCGCGGCGGGATAGAACACCACCAACGTGGCGCGACCCTCACCGGGCTTTCCCGCCCGGAGGGCCGAGAGGGCGTCTCGCACCAACGCGGCGCGTGCGACGATTTCGCCCGCTGGGATCGGGTCACTGGCAATCGCATAGAGCAGCGTGATCGTATTGCCAAAGTCCGTGTTGAGAAACGGCGACCGGGCACCGTCGGGCAGGCGCACCTCGGCCAGTTTGGCCCTGAGCTTGTCCCAGTCCTGGCTGATCCTTGCGTCGGATTGTGGTTGGAGTGACACCGTGATCACGGACGTACCGTGGCGGGACTCCGACTTGATCTCGTCCAGGGTGGCGAGCTCCGCGATCTTCTTTTCCAGGGGTTTTGTGACGAGGTTCTCGACTTTTTCGGAGGTGGCTCCGGGAAACTGGGTGACGACGAGCGCGGTGCGCTGGGGAATGGTCGGGTCTTCCTGTTGCGGGAGTTGACGGTAGGCGAACCAGCCCCACGCGAGCAGCGCGATGAGGAGAAGCCAGGCGACGCCGCGCTTCTCGACGAAGTACTGCGCGAGTCCGCCGTGGGCGGGTTGGGAATGGGGGGACGGGTGCATGGTGAGAGCGGGAAGGGACGGACGTCGGTTGGCGGTGACGAAGGGGAGGGGTCAGCGTCCGCTGATCACAGCGACGAGGGCCCCGTCGAACAGTTGGCCGGCGCCGAGCGTGACCACCGATTCGCCGGCGGAGAGTCCCTCGGTGACCAGAATGGAGCTGTTGATGATGTCGGCGGTCTTGATTGTGCGTTCGCGAGCGATGCGTCCGTCCACCACCACGAAGACCGCGGGTTTCGAACCTGAGGAACTGGTGGCAACCAGGGTGGAGAGGGGCACGAGCACGCCCTCAGCGGGCCGGCTTTGTCCCCGGCCGAGGCGGACGCTGGCGGTCATGCCGCTCTTGAGCCGCCCCTCGCGGTTGTCGATCTTGAGGACCACGCGGAACAGGCGGCTACCTTCGGCGGCAGCGGTGCCGACCTCGGAAACCGTGCCGATGACACCATCGCCCTCAAAGGCGGAGACCCGCACCAGGCAAGTCTGGCCCACGGCGATTTCGCCCAGCAGGGTGTCCGGAACGCCGACCTCGAGGGAGACCCGGCGAAAATCGCCGAGCCGAAGGACGGTGCGTCCCGCGCTGGCGAATTCGCCGGACTTGGCGGTGCGGCTGAGGATAATACCCGTGTAGGGGGCTCGCAGTGACGTGTCGCGGAGCGCCTGTTCCGCCTGGGCCAGGTCGGCCTCGGCGGTCTCCTTCTGGGCCCGGCTGGCCTCGAACTCGCTCTTGGAGAGATTGGCCGCGGCGTAGAGTTCCGAGTTCCGCGTGAACGAGGCCCGGGCCAGGTCGGCGCGGGCGCGGGCGGCGGCCACGGCGCTGGCGAAGTTGGCGGTATCGAGCCTGGCGAGTTCCGCGCCGGCGGGCACAGCGATGCCTTCGTTCCAGTCGGCGAGCTCGCCGGCGGGTCCGATGTGCACGAGCTGGCCGTTGACCTTGAAACTGAGGCTGGTCTCGGTGTCGCCCCGGATCAGGCCGAGAAAGGCCGGTCCGCTTTCACCCGGGCCGGTGGAAACCGGGCGGGCGGCGGCGACGCGCACATTGAAGGGCTCGGGAGCCGTGACCTTGTCGTGGTTGCAGCCGGCAAGGGTGAGCAGGGCAATGCAGAGCGTGAGGGCGGAGACGGGGGAGGAGGAATGCATGGGAGGAAGGGAGGAGGGGGTGGGTGAGGGACGAAAGTCAGGAGGAGACGGCCCGCTCGAGTTCGGTGAACCAGGTTTCCTTTTCGGCCGGGGTCGCGAGGACCTCGAGCCAGCCAAGGGAACGCTGGAACTGGAGCAGGTCGGAGAGGAAGTGGTAGATCGCCACCTCTGCGGACTGACGCTGGGTGAAGGCGGAGTTCTGGGCGTCGAGCAGGGTCACGATCGAAACCGTTCCCTGTTCGTACTTGTCCTGAACCACCTTGAGGTTTTGCGCGGCGAGATCGGCCGCCTGGCGCGAGAGCGCGATGGACGCGTAAGAACTTTCCGCCGCGTAGAGGGCCGACTGGGTCTGTGTGACCACGGCGTCGCGCACGCTATCGCGGGAGAACTCCCGCTGGCGAAGTTCGGCCCGCGCTTTGCGCGCCTCTGCGCGCAGACTGCCGCCGGTGAACAGAGGCAGCGAGGCGGTCACCCCGAGCGTCCAATCATCGCGGTCGGCGCGCGAACCCTGGACCGGCACGCCGGCGGACGAGACTACATCCGCGAGGGACGGACCGACCTGATCGCTATGCAGGGTGCGGGCGTAGCTGAGCGAAGCGGACACCCGCGGAACCGTGCCGCGCCGCTGGCGTTCGGCCGCTGCGAGTTGCTGGGTCACGACGCTGGTTTCCGCCGCGTGCAGGTCGGGGGAGTGGCGCAGCGCATAGCTGCTGGCAAACGACCGCAGCCGCTCCAGTTTCTGGCGGTCGCGGACGAGGGTGATGACCCGGCTGGTGGTGAAGGCAAAGGCCGGATCCTCCAGTGAGACGTCCTGAGTTTGCCAGGCGGTGCCGGCCTCCGCGGCGAACTGCCGGTTCAAGGCGACGCGGGCCCGTTCCCGCTGAGACCGTGCGGCCATCAGGTCGGAGCGTTGCTGGGCGGCGAGGGACTCGAACCGAAAGCCTTCCTCCGGTCCCGCGTTGCCCACGCGCTGACGCAGGTGGGCGAGATCGAGGTTCCGCTGGGTGACGACGAGGTTCTCCTCCGCGACCCGGACCGAGGCCTGGGCAGAGAGCAACTGCAGGTAGGCCTGGCCGGTGGCGGCGGCGGTATCCAATCGTTCCGCCTGTTCGAGGTGACGTGCGCCCTCAAGCGAGACCCGGGCAATCCTGGCACGTGTCAATGATTCATCGTCCAGCAGCGCCTGGTTCAGTGACAGTCCGGCTCGAACCGCGGTCCGGGCCTGGGCCCCGGCCGAGGCCCGCGCGCGATCTTCGTCGATTTGTTGGAACGATTGGTTGGCGGCCAGCTGTGGCAGCAGGGCTCCCCGGGCGGAACGCGCCGCCTCGCGCGAGGCTTCGGTGGAGGATTGCCGAGAACGCAGGTCAAAGTTTCGCTCCAGCGAGAGCTGAATGGCTTCGGTGAACGTCAGCGACGCGCCGGCGGATGGCGTGGACGTGCCGATGAGCGTCGCCCGATTGAGAGCATCAAACTCTGGAAAGAAGCCGATGGTGGAGGCGGTGGTCTCATTGAAGAAGAGCTGGTGAGGCGCGCTCACCACCTGCGGCAGATCCGCAACCGGCGTACCCGCGATGAGTTGGTCCAGGTTGATGGCGAGACGACGGATCAACGCGGCGCGCGGATTGGGAATCACCCCGGCGAGCGCCCCCTCCTCGACCCCCGATTGACCGAGAAAGCTGAGGACCGGTAGTTTGCGCGTGGTTAAACCCTGAAGCAGGGCGGCGCGTTCCGAGGCCTCCATGCGCGGGGCAGGGAAGAGCAGCACGGCGTGGGTGTCGGTACCGAGCGCAGCCAGCACCTCATCACTCCGGGTGCCGACCGGTACCACGGTGACGGGCAGGCTTGATGCATGGGCGAGGTGTTCGCGCCAGGCGGAAAGCGCCGTCGCGTCCGGAGCGAGCAGAGGATCGATGAGCACGTGGAGCGAGGTGAAGGAAACGACCGGGCGCAACGCGGCGATCTGGTCGACCGCCCGGCTGGGCAACACCACGACCGCGAAATTGGTTTTGCCCGGGTGACCGTCTCTGCCTACGGGAAGCGGTACCAGGTCGGCCTCCTGGACCAGGGCGCCGAGCACCGGTTTGGGCAGGATGCGGCGGGCATCGGCGGCGGCAACCGTGGCGCGCGGACCCAGGGCGAGCACGTAGTCGATGGCCGGATCCGCCAGCGCCGCATCAAGCGCGGAGGCGACCCTGGCATCGTCCCAGCCAGCGTCGAGCCGACCTCCTTCCTCAAACCGCAGCGTGGCCCGGCCCTGGGTGAGTGCCTGAGCTTCCTGACGGAAGGCGGCAGCCATGTCGTCGAGCAGCCAGGACGGACCGTCTCTGACGACGGCGATGGTGACGGTGCGCGAGGTGGCGGTGGACGAATCGATGGCTCCGCGGAGGGAAACCAGCGAGCAGAGGAGAACGAGCGCGCGGGCCAGACGGAGAGACTGGCGGACGAGTCGGGAAAGGGAGACGGGAGGTGTGGACATGGACGGGAGAGGCCGACCGGTTGTCGGCGCCCCCGTGTTTTATCCCACCCGCGAATAACACGGAATAGTGCTTCGGAACTACGGCGAATCCGTATCTGTATCCGAGATCTCGAGCAGCGTGGTTCGACCGCAGCGCGGGCACCGCCGCGTTCCGTCCGTCGCATCCCGGGACGCCTCCCGAACCAAGCCACGCCATCCGCAGGGTGGGCCTTGTTCACCCGCGTAGGAGTGAATACAAAACAAGTCCTGGTGACGCCCGACGCGGTCATTCCCGACCGGACGGGCGGTGGTGTCCAAAGGATCGTGGCTCATCGTCGGCAGCAAGGTACCTGCGATTCGAAACGACTGGCATAGTGCTTTCGTATTACAGCTCCGTCCGACGGCCCCTTTTGGCTTTTCAGGTGAGAGCTCCCTTCTAGATTGCCGGTCATGAACCCGCGTCTGGAGCGCGCCCCTGATTTCCCTGGCCGGCCGTCGACGGAAGGCGGCAGGCGGGCGTTGGGGAGGCGACCGACTCGGCAGAACCGCCACCACCGACCGGTGTTGCTCCCATGACTGTCCCGCAACGCATCCTCCTGCTGGTGGCTTCGGTCGCCGCGCTGGTCATCGCCGTGGCGACGGCCGTGACCTATGCGCTTGTCTACAACAGTGCGAAACAGCGTGACCTCAGGCACCTTGAGACCTACGTGAACGAGCGTGCGCGGCGGGAGGAGATCGGATTTGGACAGATCCAGGCCAACCTCACCCTTGTGCGCGGACAGTTTCTCCGCCGCATGGAGGCGCCACCCCCGGACGACCTCGAGGCGAAGTGGAATGAGCGGTTCCGGCGCTTTCCCGACGGAGCGTGGCGGAGTCGGGAGGTCTTTGCCGACGGGCGCCGTTATTCGACGCTCTGGGCGCACCGCGAGGTTGTATTTACCCCGCAGCTCAAACTGGAGGTCCTGCGAGCCCAGGACCTGTGCGACGAACTGCTTCCCGGCTGGGCGGATGTCTTTCCCAGCGTGTACTTTGTCCTGCCGGGGTGGCTGAACATCGGATTTGATCCCCGCCTGCCATCCTGGGTGTGGGACACCCCGGCGGACTACGACACCACGGGCCTGGAGTGGTTTCAGCTGGCCATCCAGCGTGGCCGGCCGCACCCGGAGGGTTTGGGGTGGAGCGGTGTGATCGAAGAGCCCACGACCCAGGTCCCGATCGTCTCGGTGTATCTCCCGATCGAAAAGGACGGACGTTTCATCGGTTCGATCGGCCACGACCTGTTCGTGAATCGGCTGATGGAAGAAACGACGCGCAGCGATCTGCCGGGGGCGATGCATGTGATTTTTCGCAATGACGGCCGGCTCATTGCCCACCCCACCAAGCGCCGCGAGATTCTGGCGAGCAAAGGCGAACTGCGCATGCAGGACAGCGGCGAGCCCGCACTGGCCAGTCTTTACGCTGCGGTGAGCGCCCGTGCCGAGCGGCAGTTCTCCGACTACGACGAGCCGAGTGGTCTGTACTTTTGCGTCGCCCGCCTCGTCGGTCCGGAGTGGTACTTCCTCACCACGATTTCCCGCGACCAGTTACAGCGGCAGGCGTTCCAATCGGCGCAGTGGGTGCTGTGGTCCGGACTGCTCTCGCTCGCGCTGGTGCTGGCCTTCATTGCCGCGATTCTGCGGCGTGAGATCGCGCAGCCTCTGGCGGAACTGGCACGGGCCACGCGGCAGATGGGCACCGGTGACACTTCCGCCCGCGTGGCGCTCGGTCGGGCCGATGAATTTGGCGCGCTGGCGGGCTCCTTCAATGAGATGGCCTCCCGGGTGGCGACGCGGGACGCGGAGTTGCGTCAACTCAACCAGGACCTGGAGCGCCGCGTGGAACTGCGCACGTCCGAATTGACCGAGGCGAACCGACGGCTCGATGAGGGGCGCGAGGAGGCGCTTCGCCTGCTGGCGAGAGAACGCGAACTGCGCGAACTGAAGAGCGATTTCGTTTCGCTGGTTTCACACGAGTTCCGCACCCCGCTGGAGATCATCATGTCGTCCGCGGACAATCTTCGCCGGTATTACGACCGCCTGACCCCGGAGAAGCGCGAGGAGCTTCTCGTCACGATCAACAAGTCCGTGCGGCGCATGTCGGGCATGATGGAGGAGGTGTTGGTCCTTGGCCGGATGGAGACCGACGGCATGACCTTTCGACCGGCACCGTTCGACCTGCACGCGTTTTGCCGCCGGGTGTGCGACGAGATTGAATCCGCCACCGGTCGCCAC
>JAEUGZ010000197.1 GCA_016794725.1 Opitutaceae bacterium
GAGGAACGGAAGGGGCCGAAGGACGTCCGTAGATCCTGGACGCTGCGGGCAACGCCATACAATCGGCCTCCAGTCCTATTATCGCGCGAAAATAGGCGCTTGGATGAAGCCAACGTCAGCCATCGCCAAGGGATGGCCACGGAATCGTAACCTCTTGTTCCTTGCGGAGGCGCCCCTTTGGCGCCCAAGATAATTGGGTAATCCCCGGAAGAAGGCGTCGTTCATTGCTCCGAAGGGAATCCCCATGACACGCATCGCTTCATTCAACGTCGAGAACCTCTTTGAGCGCCCACGAGCGTTCGGAGCCACACAGCTCAGTGTCGCCAAGCCGATCTTGGATGCCTACCGGGAGGTCAATGGCCTGTTCGGCAAAGCCAGCTATACCGCTGCCGACAAGGCGAAGATGAAATCCCGTCTCCTGGACCTGGACATCTATACTCGCAATGCGCACGGGGCTATTCGTCGCAAGAATACCCAAAACCCAAAATGGGCATGGCTGCGGAAGAACCGCGGCGCTTTTGACCGTGAACCACAGGATCCAGGACAGGATGTTGAGATTATCGCCACCGGTCGGTCTGACTGGATCGGGTGGGTGGAGTTGGCGACCGAGCCGGTCAACGAGATCGGGACCCGAATGACGGCGCGTGTCATTCAGGAACTCAACGCCGATATCATTGGCATCGTGGAGGCCGAGGATCGGCCGTCACTGCTCCGGTTCAATGAGGAGCTGCTTGGGGGTATGTACCGCCACATCATGCTGATCGATGGTAATGACGAACGGGGAATCGACGTCGCCATCTTGACCAAAGTGGGTTTCGAGATTGAGTCGGTTCGGTCCAACGTCGATGCGGAGGACTCTGGTGGCATCATTTTCAGTCGAGACTGCGCCCAATACGGAGTCCGCACCCCTGGCGGGACATCCGTACATATCCTCGTGAACCACTTCAAATCGCAGTCCGGGGGAGGAGGAGCCAAGAGACGTCGCCAGGCTGTCGAGGTGAGGCGGATTGCCGATGGACTGGTGCAGCAGGGCCAAAATGTGGTTGTCCTCGGGGACCTCAACGAGGGGCCAACGCAGGTTGGGGCTCCAGCGCAGAATCTTAGCCCGCTTTACGATGCAGGAAGCCCGCTCATCGAGTGTTATGCACTTCCAGGCTTTGACGCCGGAGGACGACCCGGAAGCTTCGATTCGTGCACGCTAAGGAATCGCCTGGACTACATTTTCGTCTCCGCGGGGCTGCAATCGGCCGTTGCGGGTGGCGGCCTCTTCCGAAAGGGGCTTTGGGGAGATCGCCCGACTCGACCCACTGCCTGGGTGACGTTCCCAGAAATTACGAGATCGGTCGAACAGGCTTCGGATCATTCAGCGGTGTTTGTTGATTTCAACTTCTGATCGGAAAGGTCTGGCAAAGCGACGCGTGAGTTCCGGTGCTCGGTTTATGAGTTGAGCAGTGGGGTACCCGAGTTCGTTCAGATTCTTGGCAGGCGGGCGACTCGTATCAATCGAAGGGTCGATTCCGACCCTCGCCTCTATGGCCAGAGATGGCGGATTTTGTAGAACCAGCGAGGAATTCGGCCATCTGCGTCCAACGGTACGAGGATTCGTCGGCGAAATCCCTTTTCGCAATGAGCGACGACGCATTCGTGATCCCG
>JAEUGZ010000206.1 GCA_016794725.1 Opitutaceae bacterium
TTCACCCTCATCGCCGGCATAGCCATGTACAACACCCTGGCGTTGGTGGTGATGGAGAAGACAAAGGACATCGCGATCCTCCGTTCCATGGGGTACACCCGCGAGGACATTACCCGGATCTTCCTCTGGCAGGCGGCGGCGGTGCTGAGCATCGGTGCCTTGCTGGGGTGCGCCCTGGGGGCGACGATCACGTACGGAGTGTCGACGATGAGAATCAACATCAAGGGCATCTTCGCCACGGATCGGTTCCTTGTGGACTGGTCTCCCTGGCATTACGTGGCGGCGGTGGGCATTTCCGTGGTGATGGTGATGGCGGCAAGCCTGATCCCGGCGCGTCGCGCGGCCCGCCTGGAGCCGGGAGATGTCATTCGAGGAACCGCGCAATGAACCCGGCTCCGGAATTCGTCCTGCAGTGTTCCAACCTCCATCGCTTCCTCGGCCATGATGAGGGGCGAGTCCACGTCCTGCGCGGAGTTTCCTTCGAGGCGCGGCGCGGCGAAGTGTACGCCGTGGTCGGCCCGTCGGGTTGCGGAAAATCCACGCTGCTTTATCTCCTCGGATTGCTGGACAAGCCCGATGACGGCGAAATCTGGATCAAGGGTAACAAAATGTCGAATACGGCCGACGAGGAACGGACGGCGGCGCGGGGGACGAATATTGGCTTTGTTTTCCAGTTCCACTTTCTCCTCCTCGAGTTCACGGCGTTGGAGAACGTCATGATGCCAATGCGCAAGCTGGGGAAACTCGCCCCGGCGGCCCAGGTGCACAGGGCCCATGAGCTCCTCAAGGCCGTGGGGCTTGGGGAAAAAACCCACCGTTTGGGCACCCAGCTGTCGGGTGGTGAACAGCAGCGGGTTGCCATCGCGCGGGCGCTGGCCAACGAACCTGCGATCATCCTCGCGGATGAACCGACTGGAAACCTGGACGTCAGGAACTCAGGGGTTGTCTTCGATTTGTTGACGGGATTGGCCAAACAAAACGGACAAGCCATCATCCTGGTCACTCACAATCCGGAGATTGCGCAGCGGTGCGATCATACGCGCCCCATGCGTGACGGCCTGTTTGTCGGGTAGCGGCAGTGTTTTTGTGCCTTTCGGGGCAGGCAGTGCGGAAGCGGGTGCCCCTCCCCAAGTTGAATCGGATTTGGCTCGCGTTGGCAGCCGGGATGAGCGGGGACGTCAAAAACCGGTGGATAAGTTGCTCGGTGGACCTGCCTGTTCCCCTCTAATGCCTAGGCGAATTTTGTAACCATGGGGAATTTTTGGTTTACATTCCAAAACGCGCTCCGTTCGCTTCGCCGCTGATAACCAGCCTTATCGAAGCCCGTGAGCCATCTTCCATCGCGAAAAACCTTCTTTGCCAAGCTGCTCGGACTCGTCGCCGTGGCGGGAGTAGCTCCTCAACTCGTGGCGCAGGCTGCAAAGCCTGTCCCTTCGACGACGCCGGTTCCGGTGCGTCCTGACCCGCGTGCCGTGTCCCGGACGGAAACCGCGCGCTAGCCCGCGTGCACCGTTAACCTCGCGATTTTCCGACAATGTCGAAACTCTTCCCGAAGTCGGCCAACCGTCTGCCCCTGCAGATTATCGTCTATCTCTTTGTCCTGGGGGGGATTGTGACGGCGGCCACCACCTACTACGCAACCCCAAAGTACACGCGGGTTGGCTACGCCCCCGTTCAACCGGTCCCGTTCAGCCACACGCTTCATGCGGGAAACCTAGGATTGGACTGTCGCTACTGTCACAGCAACGTCGAGAAATCAGGTCATTCCAATATTCCGACCGCGCAGACCTGCATGAATTGCCATAGCGCGATCAAAGCCAATAGCCCCCTGCTGGAGCCGGTGCGTTTGAGTTACGAGTCGGGCAATCCGGTTCCGTGGGTGAACGTGCACGTCTTGCCAAATTACGCCTACTTCAACCACTCGGTGCATATCGCCCGCGGGGTTTCCTGTGTGGAGTGCCATGGTCGCATTGACCAGATGGATGTCGTCCGGCACGCGAAACCGCTGTCGATGGGCTTCTGTCTCGACTGCCATCGTGAGCCTGAAAAATTTATCCGGTCTCCGGAACTGGTGACAAAACTCGACTGGCAACATCCGGAAGGGGTGAAAGGCCAGATCGAGCAGGGTAAGAAGTTCGTGCATGACTGGAACGTGAAACCGCCGCAAAGCTGCTCTGGCTGCCATCGATGAAACGCAAATTTCAGCATCCCGAACCTTCAGAAGGTGAACTCAGCGGTCCCCGCTACTGGCGCAGCCTTGACGAGCTGGCGCTAACCCCTGGTTTTCAGGAACAGGTGGCCCGGGAATTTCCCGAAGGCGCCTCCCAGCTGGATGGGGTCGACCGGAGGCATTTCTTCAAGATCATGGCCGCCTCGTTCGCCTTGGGCGGACTCGGCTTGGGTGCCGGTTGCCGGCGTCCCGAAGAGAAGATTCTTCCGTACGGAAAATCGGTTGAAGGAATCATTCCCGGATTGCCGCTTTTCTTTGCCACGGCGATGCCGCTGCGGCGCGGGGCGATTCCCTTGCTGGCCGAAACCCATCAGGGTCGGCCGACCAAGCTGGAAGGCAATCCGACCTATGCCCCCTACGGTGGAGCCACCCACCTGCTCGCGCAGGCCGCCGTACTCGATCTTTACGACCCGGACCGCGCGACGAGCCATACAATCAAGGGCGCGGCAGTCGATTCGGCTGCCGTTCAGGATCTTCTCGCCGGCATCACCAAAACCTATGCGAGCAATGGGGGTGACGGCTTGGCGTTTCTGGCCGAAGAATCGAGTTCGCCCACCCGTGCCGCCCTGGTTGCCCGCCTGAGAGCGAAGTTTCCGCGGGCGGTTTGGTCTGAGTATGAACCCGTTCAGGATGAGGCACCCGTGCAGGGCGCTCGCTCTGCCTTTGGGGTCGATGTCAAACCGCTCTACCGCTTTGATCGGGCCCGTCGGATCTTGGCGATTGACTCCGATTTCCTGCGCTTGGATTCGCATTCCCTGGCCTACGCCCGAGATTTTGCCAAAGGCCGTCGCGTTCTGAAGCCGACGGACCCGATGAACCGGCTCTACTCGGTCGAAAGCACGTTCACCCTGACCGGTTCGATGGCGGATCATCGCCTGCGTTTGGCGAGCAGTCATATGCTGGCCTTTGCTGCAGCGATGGCGGTCGAGTTGACGGGTGATACTTCTTTCGCGCCGTTGGCCCGCGGTCTCGATTTCAAGGAAAAGGACAAATGGATTTCTGAAGCCGCCAAGGACCTCAAGAGCAGCCGTGGTTCTTGTTTGGTGGTGGCCGGCAATCACTTGCCTGCCGCGGTGCATGCCGTCGTGCATGCGATCAACCTTGCCCTCGGCAACGTCGGTTCGACCGTTGAATTTGTCACGGTACCAACCTCGAACTCGGCGTCGATTACGGACCTGGCCAACGCTGCGAAGGCGGGTTCGGTCAAAACCCTGGTGGTCCTGGGCGGCAATCCGGCCTACAATGCCCCCGCCAATCTCGATTTCGCTGGTTTGCTCAAGCGCATTCCGGATGTCGTTCGATTCGGTTATTCGGTAGATGAGACTTCAGACTTGGCTTCGTCTCATATTGCCGCGGCTCATTTTCTGGAATCCTGGGGTGATGCCCGGACGGCGGACGGCACCGTGGTGCCGATTCAGCCTCAGATTCTGCCGCTCTTTGGTGGGTTGACGGAAATTGAGGTGCTCGCCCGCATTGCCGGGGATGCGATCGCTGACCCTTACACCCTCGTGTTCAACACGATCACTGCCTTGGCAGGTGGCAACAAGGACGCTTTCAGGAAATTCCTCCATGACGGAATACTGGCCGGTTCCGCTTATCCCGTGGCCAAGGTCAAGCTCAACTCGGTCAGTTTGCGTTCCTCCCTGAACGCGGTGCCTGCCCCTGTGGAGTTGTCCAAAGACAACCTCGAGGTTCGCTTCGTTTCAGACTACAAAGTCGATGACGGCCGGTTTGCCAACAACGGTTGGCTGCAGGAATGCCCGGATCCGATCACGAAGCTTGCCTGGGACAATGCGATTCTCGTTAGTCCGCGCTTGGCCAAGGAGCTGGGTATCGTTCCAGGCGGCTCGATGCTTCAGGTTGCGCGCATGGAGACGGCGCAGTTCAAGCAGGGCAAGGAACAGGCGTTTATTGGCGAGGTGACCTTGGACGGACGAACGGTGCGCGGTCCCCTGCACATTCAGCCGGGTCTCTCCAACTTCACGTTGGTACTCCCGCTCGGCTATGGGCGTACGGCGTCCGGGCGCGTGGGACGTGGCACCGGCCATAATTTCTATCCGCTCCGTGCCGTTGGCGCGCTGACAATTGCAACGGGAGCCAAACTCACCGTAACGACGGAACGATATTCCCTGGCGAATACCCAGGAGCACTGGTCCATGGAGGGTCGGGATATTGTGCGTGAGTCCAATCTGAGCGACTTCGTCAAGGAACCGGGTTGGGTGGATTCATTTGGGACGGAGTCGCACGCGCCGGCCAACCTCGGCCGTGATGCCACCAAAGACGCCGCCTTCATTGCGGCGACCACGCCGCGGGGCAATTCCCTATACGAGACGCCGAACTTCAAAGGCGTCAATCAGTGGGGCATGTCGATCGATCTCAATACGTGCATTGGCTGCAATGCCTGTGTCATCGCCTGCCAGGCGGAGAACAACATTCCGATCGTGGGCAAGGACCAGGTGCTTCGCGGCCGCGAGATGCATTGGATCCGACTCGATCGCTACTATTCGGATGGGAATATTGATGCCGCGGCTTTTGGCGGCGAAGGCAACAAGGAGATCCCCGAAGATCCCCAGGTTTCGCTGCAACCGATGGCCTGCCAGCACTGCGAACTGGCTCCCTGTGAAACCGTTTGTCCGGTGAATGCCACGGTGCACGACGATGAAGGCATCAATACGATGGCCTACAACCGGTGCATCGGAACCCGCTATTGCGCGAACAATTGTCCGTATAAGGTCAGGCGCTTTAATTTCTTCGACTGGAACAAGCGACGGACCGACGAGGTTTATCTCGGGCCGATGGGGCATGCCGGCATGCCCGAACTCGTCAAAATGGTGAAGAATCCAGAGGTCACCGTGCGTATGCGTGGCGTGATGGAAAAGTGTACGTACTGCGTGCAGCGCATCCAGCAGGCGAAGATCCAGCAGAAGGTGAAAGCGGGTGCCTCGAATCAGGTGAGCGTACCGGATGGTACCATCAAGACGGCGTGTCAGCAGGTGTGCCCGGTTGAAGCGATTGTTTTTGGCGACGTCACCGATAAGGCGAGCGCGGTGTCGCAGGCCAAGGCCCGCGAGCAGGATTACGCAGTCCTTGGATATCTCAACGTGCGCCCGCGCACGACCTACCTGGGCAAGTTGCGCAATCCGAACCCGGACATGCCGGGGGGTGGGGAGCTGCCGTTCAGCCGCAAGGAGTACAACACGAAGAACCATCCTGGGCATGACGACCATGGACACGGCCACGGCCACCCTGAAAGTGGTGCCGAGGCGAAGAAGCAGCCAGGTCACTCTGCGCTGGAAACTCCGAAGGTATTGGGAGGACTGAGCTAATGGGCCACGCTGCTGAATCCACTTACGGTACCCCGGCGATCTTGAAAGAGATCAAGCCGGCGGTGCTTCCTCGCGCAACCTTGGTCGAAAACAACCGAAGCTTCGGTTGGATTACCGACAAGATTTGCGGCATCATTGAAGGGCGCACGCCGACCTGGTGGTGGGTGTGCTTCATTGTTGCGGCGTTCGTTGCGTCATTCACCGTCGCCGGCCTCACCTACCTGGTGGCAACTGGCGTGGGTGTCTGGGGCCACGCCAACCCGGTCAATTGGGCGTGGGACATCGTCAACTTCGTGTTTTGGATCGGTATCGGCCACGCCGGTACCTTGATTTCCGCCATTCTCTGTCTGCTGCGCCAAAAGTGGCGGACCTCCATCAATCGAGCGGCGGAGGCCATGACGATTTTTGCCGTGGTGTGCGCCGGTATCTTCCCGGTCTTCCACGTTGGTCGCGTTTGGTTCGCGTGGTACCTGTTCCCGATTCCGAATTCGAACTACATCTGGCAGAACTTCCGTTCACCGCTGGAGTGGGACGTCTTCGCGGTCTCCACCTATGGAACCGTTTCGGTCCTGTTCTGGTATGTTGGATTGCTGCCTGATCTCGCAATCCTGCGGGACCGGTTCACGGCGGCCGGGAACAAGCTCCGTGGTTTCCTCTATGGCCTTTTTGCGATGGGTTGGCGGGGTTCGAACCGTCACTGGAGCAACTACGAGATGGCCTACCTCATTCTGGCCGGCATCTCGACTCCGCTGGTGCTCTCTGTGCACACCATCGTGTCGTTCGATTTCGCCGTATCCCTGATCCCGGGCTGGCATACCACGATCTTCCCTCCTTACTTTGTCGCTGGAGCCATCTTCTCGGGTTTCGGGATGGTGCTGACATTGATGCTTCCGCTCCGGGCAATCTATGGGCTGCAGGATTTGATCACGCAGTATCACATCGATTGCATGTGTAAGATCACCTTGGCGACGGGCACGATTGTCGGGTATGCCTACGCGACGGAGTTCTTCATCGCGTGGTATGGTGCCAACCCCTACGAGGGCTTTGCCTTCATCAACCGTGCCTTTGGACACTACGCCTGGGCGTATTGGATCATGATCATCTGTAACGTGATCACGCCGCAATTCTTCTGGTTCAAGGCGATCCGCCGTAACACCGCGTTCGTCTGGGTGCTCTCGATCTTCGTGAACGTCGGCATGTGGTTTGAACGGTTCGTGATCATCGTCACCTCACTGGCGCGCGATTTCCTCCCCTCAAGTTGGGGATACTACAGCCCTTCCATTGTCGAAATCTTTACCTTCTTCGGCACGTTCGGGGTCTTCAGCGTGCTCTTCCTGTTGTTCATTCGTTTCCTTCCGATCATGCCGATGGCAGAACTGAAAGCAGTCACGCCTCAGGCGGACCCGCATGGACATGGTGACGCTTCGGCTGGCCATGACGGCCATCGCGCTCATTGAGCCCGGTACTTCAACCACCCACCACTAACGCCTTTCCAGCGATGGCTGCTCAACCTTATGGCCTAATGGCCGTTTTCGACACGGTGCCTGCCGTGTTCCATGCGGCGGAAGCGGTCCGTGATGCCGGATACAAGTTCTGGGACTGCATCACTCCGTTCCCGGTCCACGGTCTCGATCGTGCGATGGGCGTGCGACGCTCCAAAGTTCCGCGCTTCTCGCTGGCAGGAGGATTGCTCGGCTTCACCACCGGCATGTCCATGATTTGGTTCACCGGGGCCTTTGACTATCCCTTGATCGTTGGTGGTAAACCGTACTTCAGCCCGATGTTTGCATTCCCGGTTTCGTATGAACTGACCATTCTCTTCACGGCCTTCGCGACGATTGGTGGCATGTTCATTCTCAACCGGCTCCCGATGCACTACCATCCCGTCTTGAAAGCGGACCAGATCGTGCGAGGCCTGGATGATAAGTTTCTCGTTGTGATTGAGGCACGCGACCCGAAGTTCAATTTGGCAGCGACCAAAGCGCTGCTGGAAAAAGCGGGTGGCAAGGAGATCACGGAGTTGGAAGCCTGACCATGCGCTACGTCTATCTCACCACGTTCTTTGTCGTTGTGCTGACGGTCGGAGTCCTCGGATTCCGTGGTTGTACCGCTACGAAGCCTCCTTTGGAGGTCTTCCCTGATATGGATCGCCAGGGCAAATATCGCCCGCAGGCGGAGTCCGCTTTTTTTGCAGATGGCCGCACGGATCGACCGCTTCCGATGGGAGTGGTGGCGCGGGGTGACCTTCGCGCCGATGTTGCTTTATATCAGGGTAAAGGTCCCGCAGGAGAGTGGGTTCGCGGCATTCCCGCAGCCATCACGGTAGACGCTCGGCTGCTGCAGCGCGGCAAGGAGCGCTACACCATTTATTGTGCACCTTGCCATGGCGCGCTGGGCGATGGCAATGGGATCACAAAGTCGTACGGAATGGGTGCAACCCCTTCTTACCACGACGACCGGATTCGCATCCAAGCCGAAGGCGAACTCTTCAATACGATTACGAATGGCAAGGCGACCATGTTGCCCTATGCCGATAAGCTGGAACCATCTGACCGTTGGGCCGTGGTCGCCTACGTGCGCGCCCTCCAACGGGCGAGAGCGGGCACGGTGGCGGATGTTCCGGCCTCTCATAAAGCGGAGCTTGGCATCAAATGAGTACTCGAGCGGAATCAGTTTCATCTAGCCTGCCCGTAACTGCGGAATCCGAAAATACCGCGGCCAGCAAGGCACTCATTGTCGGAGGGGTCGGAATCGCCCTGACCGCAGCCGGTCTTTTTGTCTCTGGCGGCGGAAAGGTCGCGTTCTCCTGGCTGGTCGGCATGACCTTCTGGTGTGGCATCGCCTTGGGCATGCTGTTCCTGGTGATGATTCACCATATTTTCGACGCATCGTGGTCGGTGCTTCTGCGGCGCCAATTCGAACATGGATTGGCTGCCTTCAAATGGCTTCTGGTTCTGTTCGTTCCTCTGCTTGTCAGCGTTTTCATGTTTCCAGGGGCCGTTTGGAAATGGATGAACCCCGCGTTCGATCTCAGTGCGGTAGGAGGCCATGGAACGGTGGGCGACGATATACTCTGGGTCAAAAAGTCGGCTCTCCTGAATCCGACCATGTTTCTGGCGATCACCGTCGGATCCTTCCTGATTTGGTGGTGGCTGTCGGAACGGCTTCGTGGCGCTTCGTTTGCGCAGGACAACGATGGGGATCTGAAGTGGACGTACAAGAATCGGAAAACTTCGGCCTTTGGACTGCCGCTGGCCGCTCTCTCCTTGACCCTGTGCATCGTGCTTTGGGTCAAGTCGCTCGACTATCACTGGTTTTCGACGATGTACGGCGTTTGGTACTTTGCCGGCTGTGCGCGTGCCGCTCTCTCGGTGGGACTATTGATCATGGTGTGGCTTTGGAACCGCGGAGACTACAAAGGCATCCTGAACCACAATCACTTCCACAGCATTGGTCAGCTCATGTTCGCGTTCACGGTCTTCTGGGCCTATGTCACTTTCTCGCAGTATTTCCTGATTTGGAATGCCAACGTGCCGGAGGAGACTTTCTGGTACAATCTGCGCGAAATCAATTCGGCCACGGGCATGGCGAATCAGTGGAAGTGGGTGGGAATGCTCCTGCTGTTCGGTCACTTTGTCGTCCCGTTTCTGGCGCTGCTCAGCTACAAGCGTAAGCTGAGCAAGACCGAGATGCCGTGGGTCGCCATCTGGATCGCCCTGATCTTCCTTCTCGATCTCGTCTACAATATTTGGCCGTCCAAAAAGGATATTCACGGAGATGCGCTGCCTTTGTTGCAGCTGCATCAAGTTTGGACGCTGACGGCAGTGATCGGCATCGGTGGCGTGTGCGTTTGGGCCTATTTGAAGAGCTTCTCCACGACCAAGCTGATTCCGATCCGCGATCCTCGCATTGCAGAGTGCCTCACCTACCATGAGTCTACCGCAGACTAGTCCCGCCTCCGGTTCTGCCGGAAAAACCTCGGTGTTCGCAGCGGTCGTTGTGGCCGCAGTCTTGGGCATCTTCGTGATCATTTATGTGATTTCGCGCCAGGGCGGATTACCTTTGACGTCCGCAACCGGCGCTCCGGACGAGGAAAAATGGAAGTTCTCTTCCGAAGGCCGGGCAGGTAAACTGGCAGAACTTCGCGCCAAAGAGCAGACCCTTTCCGCCTCCTACGGCTGGGTCGATGAAAAGGCTGGCGTGGTGCGCCTTCCCATCGATCGTGCGGTCGAGCTGACGATCCGGGACCTGAGCGCAGTCAAGCGCTGAGAGTTGTTTCCGTAGCTGCATCGGTCGACGTTCCGTCCCTTTCAAGAATGGCTTCTTCTTCATCCTCGTTCTCCACCGCGGGAAATGCCGCGTCAGCACCAGGACGCCTTGGCGTCGATGGTGGTGCGATTGACGTTTCCGCGCGCGGTCCCTTGGTCATTTTCGCCTTGTCGGGAATGGCCTGGTTGCTGATGGGCACCGTGTTTGGGCTCATCGCTTCGTTCAAACTACATGCTCCGGCATTCTTTGGGGATATCGAGGCTTTGACCTACGGCCGCGTACGCGGGGTCGAATCTGCAGCCCTCGTCTACGGTTGGGGCTTCAATGCCGCCTTTGCCATGGCCCTGTGGTTGCTGGCTCGACTGTCGAGCGCGGTCATTGGCAAACCACTCCTGTTGTCCGTCTCTGCCCTGTTTTGGAACTTGGGCGTGGCAATTGGGGTGATTGGAATTCTGGCCGGACATGGATCGTCGCTCGATGGTCTGGAACTGCCAGGGTACACAGGTCCCATCCTGTTCGGCTCCAATCTCTTCATCGGAATGTGGGGTATCCTCACTTTTCGAGCAGGCACCTCCCGGCACGTCTATATCTCGCAATGGTATGTTCTGGCCGCACTGCTGTGGTTTCCTTGGATGTTCTCGGTCACGCAGATCATGTTGTTCATCGATCCCGCTCGCGGAACGGTGCAGACCTTGGTTCATGCGTGGTACACCCATGGCGTTTCCGCGCTTTGGTTTGCTCCGATTGGCGTCGCAGGAATCTACTACCTCCTTCCCAAGTTGCTCATGCGGCCGATCAGCAATTACTATTTGAGTGTCTATGGTTTCTGGACATTGGCGCTTTTCGGAGGGTGGTCAGGAACGGCGGCGCTGATTGGCGGCCCGGTTCCCGCTTGGGTTGTCTCCGCCGGAATTGCGGCAAGCCTTTTGCTGATGGTACCTGTGGTGGTTTTTGCCGTGAACTTCGTGCCCACCATGATTGCTGCCGCCGGATCCCTGCGTCGGGATTGGTCGTTTCGCTTTGTGGCGGTCGGCGCAGTTTCCCTGCTTCTGGGTTCCGTCGTCACTCTCTTGTTTTCCCTCCGAGGTGTCGCTGAAATCACGCAGTTCAGTCTGCTCCAGAACGGCCAAGCCCAACTCTTGTCCTATGGCTTCTTTAGCATGGTCGCCTTTGGTGCACTCTACTACATACTGCCTCGGGTCTTGGGGCGGCCGTGGCATCTGCCAAGTTTGATCGGCTTCCACTTTTGGGCGTCGCTGCTCGGCTGTCTGACCAGTGTAGTTGCGTTTGGCATCGGAGGCTATGAACAGGCTCTTGCCCTGAATGTTGCCTCCGGCGGAGCCGAGGCGGTGCCGGCTTCACTTCTGGAAATCGGCCGCGGACTTCAACCTTACTTTTTTGTTCAGACCTTCGCGCTATTTATCTTGGTGGGCGGCCACCTTGCATTCGCAGTCAATCTCCTCTGGTTGGTATTGGGTGGTTTTGCGCCTGAGGGTGAAACGTCCTCGACTGCTGTTCGCACACCGTTGGAGGCGGCTGCACGATGAATCGTATCTCACTTCTGTTTCTCGGTGTTTTTGTTGCCTTGGCTGCCTCATGGACGGGCGTCGTCTTGGTCAATCAGATGTCTTACGGCCATCTCACACCCGTTGTGAATTCGGACGAGGGCTTGGCGACACCGCAGGCTTTGCCCGGCACAGCCCAGCAGGGGAGGGACGTTTATCGCGACCTTGGCTGCGCTGCGTGCCATACGCAGCAGGTACGGCGAGCTGACTTTGGCACGGATGCCAAACGGGGCTGGGGTGCACGGCAGAGCGTGGCCCGCGATTATATCTACGAACCGACGGTTTTGATTGGTAGCCGGCGCTTGGGTCCCGATCTGCGAAATATCGGTGCACGTAAGGATGGGCAGCAGGGGCGGGAAGGTAAGGAGTGGTTCTATCGTCACCTGTACGACAGCCAGTTGACTTCACCGGGGTCCATCATGCCCTCGTACCGGTTTCTCTTCACTACCCGAAAGATCGTCGGCCAGCCCTCGCCCAAGGCGATCCAAG
>JAEUGZ010000265.1 GCA_016794725.1 Opitutaceae bacterium
CGCTGCCGATGCCCTGGGCGACCGTTTCGGCGTGAGCATCCCAGAATGCCGCCACCCGCGAACTCAGCGCCGGCCGGCAGCGACGATAAAGGTCGAGGCGTTCGGCGGCGGCGCCCGGCCGCGACCCGATGAGCACGAGCAGGTCGCGGTGCTCCAGGGTGCGGTAGGCGGCGACGCGCAGTTCCAGGCAGGCGAGCTGGGCCGGGTTGAGGTCGAGCGCGACGACGCGGGCCGCGCCGGCCCCGAGCAGGGCGAGGGCATTGTCACCGGCCGACGCGATCGAGACCACGGTATCGGTAGGTTGGATTTCGAGTGCGGCCAGCAGCACATCCGCATCCTCCCACACCTGCGCGTAGCGGATGCGGGTGAAGTCGACCGTGGCGGCGGCTTCGGTGGCGGCGCTCATGCGGCGGATCCCGGCGGGTGCTCCCCTGCTGCCGGGGTTGCCCGCGGAGCGTCCTCGACGCGACGCACGACGCCGGTGGTGCCGTCCATCTCCAGCAGATCGCCCGTGCGCGCCCACTGGGTGATGCCCTCGATCGAGACAATGGCGGGAATGCCCATTTCTCGTGCGACGATGGCGGAGTGTGACAACAGGCTGCCGTGCTCGACCAGCACCCCGGCGGCGGACGGGAAGAGCATGATCCACCCCGGATCGGTGCGCGGGGCGACGAGGATCTCGCCCGGCTCGATCGCCGCGGTCCGTGGATCGAGGATCACGCGCGCCCGCGCCCGCACCACCCCGGGACAGCAACCGATGCCCTGGAGGGAGTCCCCGGTCGGCACGACCGCCGGCTGGGCCGAGCGGAAGGCGTTACCGAGATGGACCGCGCCCCGGGTGGAGAATCGGTTCGAGGGAGGCGGTCCGGCCCGGTATCCATCGAACTCCTTCCGTCGCAGCACGGCAAGGTCGCGCAGGTTCGCCGAGACGGCGGTGCCCTCGACGAAGCCGAGGGCTTCCTCGACACTCAGGTAGAAGATGTCGCGCGGATCCTCCAGCCGCCCCTCGGCGTGGAACCGTTTGCCCAGTTCGAGAAAGAGGCGTCGCACGCGGCCGAACAGGCGCGTGCGTTCGAAGCGCAGGTTCTCCCGATCGCGCACCCGCGCCCGTGCGTGCTTCAGCACCCAGGTGAAGACCCAGCGCCGCAGGTGCCTTTTCTCCAGAGCGACGGCCACCCGCTTTTCGGCGTCGGCGCGCAGACGCTTTTCCAGTCCGGTATCCGCGGCGCCGGCGGAACCGAAGCGGCGGGCATACTGGCCGATGGAGACCAGCAACGGCATGGGGTCGTCGTGCAGCGTGAGGCTCTCCAGTTTCAGTTCCTCGAGGCAGCGATCCCCGAACTTGTCCAGGTAGGCCTGGTAGCGGGCGGCGAATTCCGGAGCGCTCGGCAGCCAGCGTTCAATCTCCGCGCGGGTGCCGGTGCAGAGCAGCGCGGTGGCGGTCTCGTCGGGGGTGAGGAGGGCGACGAGCTCGCGCACGCGCTGGGCGGGTTCGGCGCTGATCATGCCGCCCTCGCCGCAGAGCAGGTCGTTCTGCAGGGAGCCGTCACGGTCGTCACACCAGCGGGCGGTCAGTTTCTTGGCGACCCCGTAGAAGATCATCGCGAAGAAGTCGTTCACCAGCGGGGCGTCCCACTTGAGGAGGAGCTGCCGTTCCAGGTCCCGGTAGTGCGCGGCCAGTTCGTCGGGACGCTGCTCTTCCAGGGCGACGGCGGGCGGACTGAGTGCTTCGTTGAGCCGGACGTAGAAGCGGGTGATCTGCCCCGGCAGAGTCAGGTGGTTGCGTACCAGCCCAAGGGTCGCTCCGGTCAGCGCCAACGCATCCCGGAGCTTTGCCCACCGGCCGGCTGGCACGAGCTTGGCCAGCACCTCGGGCGGCAGGCCTTCCTTCACGCCCATCATCTGTTCCATGAATCCGCGGTTCACAGAGAACCCCGGAAGCAGGGCGAGCAGCCGGTACCAGCTGATGAGGTTGTAGAAGACCTGTCCCCGGATCAGTCCGAGCATGCGCGGAAACAGGTCGCGGTTCGCCTCAACCGTGCGCTCCGAGACCCCCATGAGGCGGGCGAACTCGCGGTAGACGGCTTCGTAAATGCTGCGGGCGAAGGAGAAGGTCAGGGGGGTGGTGACCCCGCTGTAGCTCTCGGCGATGTTGGCGTTGTCCCAGAGCGTCAGTTCGCCGTCGGGGTCGGCGAGCGGACCGAGCGAAGTGATGGGACGCGACTGCAGCAGCCAGATTTTGCCACCGCTGAGCGCCCACTCGATGTCCTGCGGGCGACCGAAGAACCGAGCGGTCGACCGGGCGAGCGCAGCCACGGTCTGGGCGTGTTCGTCCGTCAGCGCCGGAAGCGATCCCTTGGTCGGCGGCAGCGGCTGGACGGCGATTCCATCGGCGGAGTTCGGGGCCGCGAGGTGGACCGTGGTCTTGCGGGCGATCGCGCGGTGAAGGACCCGACCGTCGCGTCCAACGGTGAACGTATCCGCATTGCACTCACCCGAGACCAGTGACGATCCCAGTCCAAACACCGCCGAGACGATGGCATGTCCGCGATGTCCGCCCACCGGATCGGCGCTGAAGGCCACGCCGGCCGAGTCCGCCTCGACCATGCACTGCACCAGCACGGCGGTGGCGAGGGACGTCTCGGGCAGTCCCCGTTCCCGACGGTAGGCGAGGATGCGCTCGCTGAACCCGGAACGCCAGACCGCCTCCACCTTTTCCAGCAGACGGTCGATCGGGACAAAAAGAAAACTGTCCAGTTGTCCCGCGAACGAGTGCTCGGCTCCGTCCTCATCGACCGCGGATGACCGCACCGCGAAGAATCCCGCCTCGCCGCCCAGGCCTTGGGCGGCGGCGAGGATGGCGTCGCCCAGTCCGGCCTCGAGACGAAACTCCGCGCCGTCCCGGGAAGGCGGAAATGCCCCGGGCAGGATGACAAACCACTCCGGGATGGGCAGGGTGGTGCCGCCCAGCCGCGCGAGCGCGCCGGCCTTGCCGCCCAGGTGTGCGCCGGGAGGGATACGGTCATGGTGACGGATCAGGTGCGTGGGCACGGAGGGCTAGAGTTTGATCCAGAGCGGAATAACGCCGAGCACAAGGTAGAGCGCGAGCGTCCAGATTCCGGACAGCGCCTCAATTCGCTTGGAGGTCTTTGGCTCGGGCGAACGCAGGAAGGCGCCGCCGCACAGGGCCGCGACGACCAGGCAGGTTCCGAGCGCTGCCACCAGGGGCGTGGCGAAGCCGATGCGCGCCCCGGCGATCCCGGCGCAGAGGAGCGTTGCTCCCATCGCCGCCAGCCAGGCGAACACCGCGATGCGCGGCCCCCAGAGCACCGAGTAGGTTTCCACGCCGGCCTCCTCCTCGCCGGGTGAGCGGATCTTGCGCCCCAGCTCGATCACGATGCCATTGCAGAAACTCGCGGCGAGAAACCAGAACAACCCGGGCGGCATCGTCCCCCCCGCATGCACCCAGTCGCACCCGGTCGCGAACCAATCGACCAGCGGCATGATCGCCATGTGGCTGAACAGGTAGACCACCGGCCGGGCCTTCAGCCAGTCGCGCACAAAAAACTCCCGGCTCATCAACGCGAAGTAAACCCAGGTGACCGCGAGCAGACTGACCAGCGTCGTGCCGATGAGGAGGGCGAGCGCCAGTTGTCCGACTGCCACGCCGACTCCGATCCAGGCGAGTTCGCGCAGCTTGACGAGGCCGCGCGGCACCGGGCGGTAGGGGCGGTATCTTGAGTCCTCCTCCTGGTCCTTGAACTCATCGGCAATGCGCAGCAGCAGGAAGGAGCCGAGCGAGACGATGAAAGCCACCGCAAACGAACGCAGGGCAGGCACGCTGGCCGCGCCACGCAGGAGCGCCGAGTAGCTCACCGCTGAGGCGCTGAACGCCAGGATCAGCGGCCCGTGCGCCGCCAGGGGAAAACGCTCGCGCTGATAGATCCACCACCGCTTCATGCGAGAGGATTCTGACTAAGCGCGAAGACGGGGAGACGCTTCA
>JAEUGZ010000271.1 GCA_016794725.1 Opitutaceae bacterium
TTGACTGACATGACCAAGGTGTCGTGCGGAACCAGCGTTTCGAAAACGCGTTGCAGTGCCGTCCAGAGCTCGCGGAATTCCAAGGCGCGATGGAGCCCGAGGAGCACGCGTTGCGCCCGGGCGGAGGAAAGGCCCGTGGAACAGTCGTGAACGATGACGGAGGCGCCCATGGCAGGAAACGAAACGGCAACATCTGGGCAATAAGCATGAATCGAACCAACAGCCAAACCTAACCTTCGTTAGGTTGCGCCGGACTGTTTGAGGGCGGAGACAGGTGGACGCATGAACCGAACACCCGTCCAAGTCCTGAGCGTGGCGCTCCTGTTCGCACCCGGCTGGCTCAGTGCCCAGACCGCGAGTGCTCCGAAAGCGACCGAATCCGAAAAGGCCGCCGTCGCCCCCAAGGTCGTCGAATCGGTGGAAAAGAAGCCGGCGGACGCCGCCGTTGAGCTGGAACGGGTTGAAGTGACCGGTTCCCGTATGCGAACCCTCGGTGCCGAAGCCACGGCCTTGCCCGTCTTCGCGCTGCCGCAGATTGAGTTGGAGCGTCGCGGCGTCAGCCGCCTGGCCGACATTCGCTGGGCGATTCCGCAGCTGGGTGCCGCGGTTGGATTCAACGACAACCTTCAAAACAGCGGCACCTCCCGCGCGCAAACGGTCGGCACTTCGTTCAACCTCCGTGGCCTCGGCGGCAATTCGACCCTGGTGCTGATCAACGGTCGTCGCATCCCCCACACCGGCCAGGAAGCCCCGGGCGGCGCGGGTGGGCGCGAGGACTTCAGTGTCGACGGCATTCCCGTGTCCGCGATTGAACGGATCGAGATTCTGCCCGAGGGAGCGGGGGCAATCTATGGCTCCGAGGCGATCGCGGGCGTAGTGAATGTCATCCTAAAGAAGAACTACACCGGCGCCGAGTTGCGCATCAGCTACGACAACACGTTCAAAAGCGACGTGGGGCAGACCACCATCGCACTCACCGCCGGCGCCCAGGCTGGCAAGTTCAGTGCGATGTTGACGGCGTCCTACGAAAAACAAAATGCACTGGCCTCGCGCGATCGCTGGTTCACCGCCACGAGTGACCCCCGCGCGTTTGGAGCCGCGGCATCCGCCTTCTTCCTTTCGCAGCCCGCCTCGGGCCCTGGTTCCTTTGCCAGTTCAGGGTCCCCGCAAAACACAGGACAGCCCAACCTGCCTGGTTTGACCACGAACATCGTTGGTATTCCCGTTGGATCCAATGGATCAACAACGGCCAACAGCGCGTTCACGACGGCAGTTTCACCTCCCTACGATCAGAACCAGTATACGACGAGCATCGACGCGGCGTTGCGAAAGAGCGTGACGGTCTCGACGGAGTACGAACTGACGAACTGGGCGAAGATCTACCTCGACGGACGTGCAAGCGAATTTCGCAACGAGTACACCACGGCGCCGCTCTCATTGAGCATCTCCTTGCCCGCCGGCTATCCGGGAAACCCCTTCAACGGACCGGCATTCCTGCGAAAGGTGTTCTACGATCTCCCGGGAGCCAGCACCATATCCCGCCAGGAAAACCAGTCGCTGAGCGTCGGAGTTCGCGGCGACATCCTCACGACGTGGCGGTATGATGCAGGTTACTCCTGGGCGCGCAACATCGTGAGCGACGACGCCCTGTCCGGCACTTTCAACTTTACATTGCTGAACGCCGCCATCGCCTCGGCCAACAAGCCACTCCTTGCCTATGACAGCTTCAACAGTCGCGATCCCAACCCCGCAGGTGTGTTGGCGGGATTGATGCCGTTTGCCGACCACAAGGATACCACGGACTACGACCAGTATTCCATCAATGCGGATGGCGTGCTCTGGTCCGGTTGGGCGGGCGACATTAATTTGGGAGTGGGCCTCGAGGCCGGCAAGGAGAAGGTCAAGTTCTGGCGCGAAGCCAGCGTCGTGACGCCGACCTTTGTGCTCACCAAACCCTTCAGTCGTGACACCACCGCGGCCTTCGCGGAGATGCGAGTGCCGCTCCTTGGAGAAAAGCAGCACCTTCCCTTTGTTCACCTGCTTGAGATCGGCGGCGCGGTTCGCGCCCAGGACTATTCGGATGTCGGCGGAGTGACTTCGCCGACTTATCGGGCGATGTTTAAGCCCGTTTCCTGGGTGACTTTGCGTACGTCGAGGTCGGAAGGCTTCAAGCCGGTCCGCTTGTATGATCTACTCGGTCCGGTGACCTCCGGCACCACGACGCTGACGGCCACCAGCAACCTGCGCGACCCGCTTCGTGGAGGTGAACTGATCCTGGGCACCTATACGCGCAGTTTTGGTGGCAATCCGACCCTCCAGCCGGAAAATTCGGTTTCCAAGAATGGCGGCGTGGTCATTGACGTGCCCGGCAAGTGGTTCAAGGGATTGTCATTCTCGGCCGACTACTACCAGTTCGATTATACGGATCGCTCGGGCGGACCCAGCAATCAGGTGCTGTTCGACTTTTTCCCTGAGCGCATCACCCGCGGTCCCAAGCTTGCAACCGACCCTGCGAACTATGCCGGTCCGGTCATCACCTGGGATGCCACGAACATCAATCTTGCGGGCGTCAAAACGAAGGGGTGGGATTTCCGCGCCTCGTATCAGCGCACGTTTGGCTTCGGTGACCTTTCGATGCATGCCGCCCTGTCCGATCCCAATCTGACCGTGACCAAAGCCACGCCCGCGGCCGCGCCCAGTTCGACGTTCGGGCACCAGCCCAAGCGCATGAGTGGCTCCTTCTTCTGGGGCAAGGATGCGTGGGATCTCGGCCTGTCGGTGAACTACCAAGACCGGTATTACATCAATGGGCTCACGTCGACCAGCTACCCGTCCTACCTCGAGTTCAATCCACAGGTGTCCTATGACTTCCGGAAGGGCGCTCGCTTCTCTGGCGAGGGCAATCGAAGCTGGACGCGCTGGCTGGCCGGCAGCAAGGCTTCGATCACCATCATCAACGCCCTCAATCGCGATCCCGAGATGATCGATGCCGCCAATGGCCGTATCATTATGGATCCGCGCCTGCGTCGGTATATACTGACGTTCTCGAAGGCGCTCTGAGTCCAGACGCATCTGTCAACTGGCGCGGCGGCCGCGTGCCGCCGTGCCTGGCCTCGTATTCACTGCAGGGAGTCCTTATGAACCGATTCATTGCCTTTGTCCTGGCAACCAGTGCCGCGTTTTGTGCCGTCGACAGTCCACCGGTCTCGCCGGTTCCTTCTGCAGCCGACCGGGAGCATGCTGCGGTGTGGGATATTTGGCGGGAAACCATGCCGGAAACACTGACGCGGAAGGACCAGGCCTATTGGGAGCGTCAGGACAGTCAGATGCGACGCTTCGCGGAGGCCGCACGGGCCTTTGCCGCCCATCATCCCTCCGATCCGAGACGTTACGACGGGCTGGTGCAGTCGAGCTTCACCCGTCCCTGGTTTCTCACCGGCTTCAAACCGGAGTTTGCGTCCGCTCCTGGCGAACGAACGCTCATCGTGGACGAGTCGGCGCTGGCCGCCTTTCGAGCCGCGCAGGTCGTCGCCCTTTCCGAGGTCATTCAAGCTCCCGACGCCTCGGTTCGGCAGCGCGGAGGGGCGATGTTCGCCCTGCTGGTCGATCTCAAGGCCCAGGCTCAGGCAAAGGGCGTTCCCAGGGATCTTGCACCGGTTCGGGCACTGGTGGACCGGGTGGTGGCTGGGTTAGGGGATGAGCGTGTCGTTCCGGTGGTGTCGCAGTACCTCAACGCGCTCCGCGAACAGTCACCGGAAGGTGCGCAAGCCTACGAGGCGTACCTGGAGACAACCCCGGTCGCTTCGGTCATGCGCGAGGTGGCGGAGAAGCAGCGGGCCGAGGCGGAGAAAGCGGCGGCCATGCAGAAACTGCGCGCGGCCGAGATCGGAAAACTGGCCTTTGTCGCGGCGGACGGCCGCGAGGTCGACCTGGCGAAGCTCAGGGGCAAGGTCGTGCTCGTCGACTTCTGGGCCACCTGGTGCGGTCCGTGCATTGCGGAGATCCCGAATGTGGTAGCCAACTACAAGGCTTATCACGACCGCGGGTTTGAAGTGATTGGCATCAGCCTGGAGAATCCGGGCGCGAGGCCGGGCGACACCCCCGTACAGACCGCAGACAAACTTGAAAGGGCGAAGGCGAAGATGCTCGAATTCGCGGCGAAGAACGACATGCCCTGGCCCCAGTATTTTGACGGCAAGTGGTGGAAGAATGACTACGCGGTGAAGTTCGGCATCGAGTCGATTCCCGCCATGTTTCTCCTCGACCGCGAGGGCCGGGTGGCCTCGACCGAGGCCCGCGGCCCACGGCTGGAGGCGGACATCAAGCGCCTGCTGGGGCTGTAGCGTCCGGTCTGGGGGGTCAGCCCCAGCCGGCAAGCGAACCTGCAACCTGAATTTGATTCATGATTGAGCCCCAAGACCCGACGGCAAGTTGGGCCGACATCTTTGCCGGGCTGCCGCAGCGCAGCCGGTTGATCGAAAGGCTCAGCCCCGCGGAACGGACCGTGGCGGCTCATGTGAGGCACGGATTGAGCAACCGCGAAATCGCCCGGACGCTGGGGAAGTCCGAAGCCACAGTGAAGAATCAGGTTTCAGCTTGTCTGAAGAAATTGGGCGTGCGCAACCGACTTCAGCTCATCCTTCAACTCGGAGCGGTGGAATCCGGTGGCTAGCTAGAATCCGGTCGGGTCTCCGGCGATCTTGCCGGCGGTCGTCCGAGGTGAATCGAGATGGACAGGTTACGGGCGGTGTGAATACCTGACGCATGGGACAAACCAGCATTGGGCAGATGGGTTGGATGGACCTCACGGTGGATCAGGCTTCAACGGTGAAGGCCTTCTATGAGACAGTGGTAGGCTGGACGACATTGCCGGTGGAAATGGACGGATATGAGGACTACTGTATGATTCCACCCGGGACGGAGACGCCGGTGGTCGGAATTTGCCATGCGCGGGGCCCAAACCGCGACCTGCCGCCGCAGTGGATACCCTATTTCAACGTGGCGGATCTCGATCGCAGTCTTGAAGGTTGCCGCGCTTCCGGAGGCACGGTCGTGCGCGAACCGAAGTCGGCGGGCGGCGGACGTTTTGCCCTGGTTCGCGACCCCGGCGGTGCGGTCTGTGCGCTGTACCAAACCGATCCCGGTCCCGCTGATCCTGCCGCTCCGTCGGGCACCTGACGTTTTCCTTGGCATGAATTGACCGGGCTGCTTTGGGCCGACGGTGGCGCACCGTTCTGGACGCGATGCCCCGCGGAGACCGCCCAGCATTGCCAAGGTTGGCGAACTTGCCTAGAAAGCACAGGTCGCATGACTCAGACCCCTCCCACCCCCGGTCAATCGGGACAGCGCACCCTGGCGGCGATCCTCTTCACGGATGTCGTTGGTTTCAGCGCCCGGGTTCAGCGGGATGAAGCGACGACCCTGATGCTGCTGCAGCAGGACTTCGAGGCGATGCGGAAAGTGTGCGAGGCGCACCAGGGGGCGGTGCTCAAGTCCACCGGCGATGGTTTGCTCATGACCTTTTCCAGCGCGGTGCATGCCGTGGCCTGCTCGCTTGCGATGCAACGCCAGTTTGCCGCGGTGGCGAAGACCCCGGGTGATCCGGAACCGCTGCAGCACCGGATCGGAATTCACCTGGGCGACGTATTGATTCAGAACCAGGATGTGATGGGTGATGGCGTCAACATTGCCGCCCGATTGCAGGCTGAGGCGGAGCCCGGTGGAATCTGCATCTCGCAAACGGTCTACGATGTGGTGAAGAACAAGCTTGAGCTTCATGTGCTGAGTCTGGGCGCGCGCGACCTCAAGAACATCGCGGAGACGATTCCCGTCTACCGGCTCATGATGGGTCCCCCGGAGGCCGGCAAGTTGGGTCGTGGAAGCGTGGATTCGCCGAGGCCGCGTCGTTTGGGTGTGGGTCTAGGAGTGGCGGCCGTGGTGCTGATGGGCGTGGCTGGAGCAACTGCCTGGTGGTTAAGCCGGCCGTCGGGCGCAGAGATGGCCATGCCGGCTCCGGTGACTGGCGAGTCGGTCGCGGTGCTGCCTACGGGTGAGCCCGTGATGGCACCTTTGACCACGGCAGTGGTGACGCCCGCGGCCAAGGCTGCGCAGACAACCGAGTCAATGGATGTGGATCAGCAGCTGGAGGCCCGGCTTGATGCGGTGGAGCAACTGCGGGCGCAGTATCTGGACCAGTATGATTTTGAGGGCCTGGCGCGTGCGGTGCGGGAAAAAAAAGACGGACCGGCGGGTCGAATCAGCCAGCTGCCGAACGTGGCGCACTCGATCGAACAATTGGAGACCATGCTGGACTGGGTTTTCGTGTCGCTGCGCAAGTACAGTCGACAGCGTCCCCTTACC
>JAEUGZ010000273.1 GCA_016794725.1 Opitutaceae bacterium
TCCGACAACGAATTCGATTTCTACGCAGGATACGGTATTCCGTTGAATGACAAGTGGAAGATCGATGCCGGCGCCACCCTCTATTACTACCCGGAAGCTGATACTTCCAGTTTCGAAGAGAAGACCTTCGAAGGCTTCATCGGAATCACGGGTACCGTCAATGGCTTCACCCCTGGCATCTACGCCTACTATGACTTCGATCTAAAGGCGTTCACGGTGCAAGGTTCGGTGGGCTACAGCATTCCGCTGGAATCGGCCGGGACCTCGCTCGACTTCACGGTTACGCTGGGCAATGTTTCGCCCGACGTAGGTGATGATTACATCTACTACGGTGTCGGTGTGAACCTGCCTTACAAACTGACCGAGAAAGCCACGTTCGCCATCGGTGCGCAGTACGCTTCGAATGACCTCGACGGCGCCGATGACAATCACCTGTGGTTCACGGCCGGATTGACGGTTGGATTCTAAGCTGAATTAAGGCAATTGATTTGAGATAGACCTCAACCCGCCCCGCTTTCGCGGTGGCGGGTTTTTTATCCCTCGGAAAAGCTGTTGACACGCCTTCGTACAACCCTACCTCTTGGCCCCTTTTCTCATGAAAACGTTCCTCGCCAAAAACGAGACCCTGCCTCAACCCAAGTGGTATCTGATCGATGCCGAGGGTATGGTGCTCGGCCGTCTCGCCGTGAAGGCCGCAAATATCATCCGCGGCCGCACGAAAGCTACCTACACCCCCAGTGTCGACACCGGCGACTACGTCGTGATCATCAACGCCGAGAAGGTGGTTCTGACCGGCAAGAAGGAAGAGAAGAACAGCTACATGTTCTTTTCGGGTTTCGTCGGCGGCGAGAGCTACCGTTCGCTCCAGCTTCAGCGCGAGCGTCATCCCGAGTTCATCATTGAGCACGCCGTGAAGGGCATGCTTCCGAAGAACCGCATCGCTGCCAAGATGCTGACCAAGCTGCGCGTCTTCGCCGGCACCAAGCACACGCACGAGGCGCAGAATCCCATCAAGATTTCCGTTTGATTCCGACTATGAGCGTCACCGCCACCAACGTGTTCACCGCCACCGGACGTCGCAAGACTGCGACGGCTCGCGTGCGCCTCGTCGAAGGCTCAGGTAAACTGATCGCCAACGGCCGCGACTTCGAAAGTTATTTCTCGCACGAGAATTTCGCCAAACAAGCCTATGCTCCCCTGTTGACAGTTGAGCTGCGCGAAAAGATCGACGTCACGGTGAACCTCGCCGGCGGTGGCGTGGCCGGCCAGGCGGGTGCGACTGCACATGGAATTGCCCGTGCGTTGCAGAAGATGAATCCCGAGCTGCGTGCCGCGCTGAAGAAGGCCGGACACATCACGCGCGATCCGCGGGAAAAAGAGCGCAAGAAGCCCGGCCAGCCCGGCGCCCGCAAGCGCTTCCAGTTCTCCAAGCGCTGATTCCTCCGCCTTGTTGGTCCCTTTCAGGCCGCCCATTTTTTGGGCGGCCTTTTTTTGTCTGTGTTGGACGAGAAGACCAGTCGCTGGCATGGACCAAACCTTGAATTTCCCCGGAATTCACCCGAGACTTAGGGGATGAATGTCGGTATTGTGGGTGCCTCGGGCTATTCAGGTGAACTGCTGGTGTCGCTGCTGTTGCGTCACCCGCAGGTAAAACTGACTGCGGTGACGTCGCGTACCCACGCCGGCAAGCCGCTGGCCCAGGTGATTCCCGCCTTGCGAGGCTTGGACCGCGGGCTCGTGTTCAGTGATTCTGACGCCTCGCGCCTCGCGGCCAGCGATCTCGATCTCATCTTTCTCGCCCTGCCTCATGGTGCCGCCGCCGACTTTGCCAAAGTTCTCGTACCGGCCGGCAAGCGGGTCATCGACCTGAGCGCCGATTTTCGGATCGCTGACCTTGCCACCTACGAACGGTACTACGGCAAGCACCACGCTCCCGACCTGCTCCCGCAGGCTCGGTTTGTCCTTCCCGAACTCACGCCTCCGTCCTGGAAAGCGGAAACGCGTTTGGTCGCCGCACCCGGTTGTTATCCGACCAGCATTCTCGTTCCCCTGGTGCCGTTGCTTAGGGATGGCGTGGTGCAACGGGAGCATATCGTTGCCAACGCTTTCAGTGGTGTCAGTGGGGCAGGGCGCAAGGCCGAGGAAGCCTACCTCTATGTCGAACGGGCGGAGAGTGCGAAGGCTTACGGGCTCGTGAAGCACCGGCACCTGGCGGAAATCGAGGAACAGCTGGCCCTGCGCACGGGTGCGCCGACCGTGATCCAGTTCAATCCCCACCTGGCTCCGATGCGGCGCGGTATCGCGACCACGGTGACGGTTCCCGCCGCGCCGGGTGCAACGGTGGAGTCGGCCTATGCCTCGTGGCGTGCCGCCTACGCGAGTGCGCCCTTCGTGCAACTGCTGGCGAGCGGTGAAACGCCGGATACGGCGCACGTGGTCGGTACGAACCGGATCGACCTGTCGGCGGTCCTTGATCCACGCACCCAGAACTTTGTCATCACCTCGGCCGAGGACAACCTGTTCAAGGGGGCGAGCGGCCAGGCCGTTCAGATCATGAACCTCTGGTGTGGATTTCCGGAGACGGCGGGTCTGGTGTGACCGCCCGGTCCGTCTCCGCCGGCTCGGTTCAGCTTCGGTAATCGGCGTTCTCGCTCACGTATTCGTGAGTCAGATCGCCGCCATGCACCGTGGCCTGATGCGAACCCGCACCCAGGTCGAGCTCGATCTGAACGCAGCGCTCGTGCGGTGGAAAGTCAATCGGTGGCGCGAACACTCCGTCCTTCGCCGGCGCGCTGGCATAGAGTTCGGCCTGCCGGAGATGAGCCACGAGCGCGGCTTCCTTCTCCGGATTCAGCCGGAAGACACCGTCGGCGAAAATGTCGATGCCACCGATGCGGGCCCGCAGGCGAGAGAGGTCCACCGAGGGCGCCTGCGATCCCACGTACTTTCCGATGGCCTGGATCAGCCGTCCGACGTTTGGGTCATTGCCAGCGATGGCGCACTTGAAGAGCGGTGCGTTGACCACCGCCTTGCCGAGCCCGCGCGCCACCTCGATCGAGGGCGCGCCGGTCAGCGCGACCCGGATGACGTGTCGCACGCCCTCGCCGTTTCGTACCACATCCTCGGCCAGATCCTGGCACACAGTCAGCAAGGCTGCTTCAAAGGCGGCGAGATTCTCGCAGGGCACCGCGCCGGTCGACAGCAATGCCACGGTGTCGGAGGTGCTGGTGTCACTGTCCACGCTGATGGTGTTAAAGCTGGCTTCGACGGCTCGTTGGAGCATGCCGCGCAACGCATCCCGGGGAATCGCCACGTCGGTGAGGAGGTAGACCAGCATCGTCGCCAGATTCGGCTCAACCATGCCCGCGCCCTTGGCGACACCAACCAGACTGCCCTTTCCCACCGTCGCGCGACGGACCTTGGGGTAGAGATCCGTGGTGACAATTCCCTCGGCCATGGGCATCGCCGATCCGGGAGCAAGAGCCGCGACCGCGTTCGGCAGGGCTTGAATCATGGCATCGGCTGGCAGACCCCAGCCGATCACACCCGTCGAACAGGGGAGCACGGCGTGGGAGGGGAGACCCAACAGCCGTGCGGTTTCTCCGGCCACCCGTTCTGCGGTTTCCACGCCGCCCGGGGCGCAGACATTGGAAATCTTGTTGTTGATGATGATGGCGCCCAACGCCGGCTCGAGGAGCCGCTGCCGGCCCACGAGGACGGGCGCGCCGGGGAAGGCGTTCCGGGTGAAGACGGCGGCGAAATCTGGAGTCGGCCGATCCAGAGCCACCAGAGTCAGGGTCATTCTGGCCGGCTTGGGCGCCTCGCGGGGCATGAATTCGAATCGCGTGGTCCCTACGCGGAATCCCGCCGGAAGGACGGCCTGGGTGGCTAGCCAGGCGCGGTGCGCGTCGCGGTCAGGGAAGGTGAGATCAGTGCTGGGCACGGGCAACTCCTGTGCTCCCGGAGGCGGGGAGTGAAGCGAATTTATGCGCGGACGACCGGCTTGAGGCGCGATTCCCGGGCGGTTCCGAAGTGGGCACCTCAAGATTCTTTGAACCTGTGTGCACAATTTTATGGAAAGGCCCGGGTCTGCGCGCTTATGCGTACCCTATTCCGCTGCCACGTGTCCCACGTCTTTTTCGATCTCGCTCGCGCTTCCACCATGGAAGCAGGTCCGCATGGGCGGAGCGGAGCTGCGTGAACGTGCCTCTCCATGAATGTCGCTGAAATTACCGCCAAGGCCAAGGTGCTGCTCGAAGCCCTGCCTTACATCCAGGATTTTCGAGGATCCACCTTTGTCGTCAAATATGGCGGCAGTTTCATGGATGATCCCGATCCCGTGATTCGCTCCCGGGTGGCGTACGATATCGCCTTTCTCGCCGCCTGCGGAATCAATGTCGTCGTGGTCCACGGAGGCGGCAAGGCGATCACCAAGGCGATGGAAGGTTCCGGCCTGGTCGCGAAGTTCGTCAATGGACTGAGGGTGACCGACGAGGCCACCGTTGAAATCGTCAAGAAGACCCTCGATCAAATCGTGAACAAGGATGTCTGCGAGGCGATCGCGCTGGCCAAAGGCAAACCCAAGGGCCTTCCCGGTGACAGCGTGCTCGTCTGCCAGAAGCTGACCGAGGACGACGATGGAAACTTCGTCGACCTTGGCTACGTGGGCGAAGTCACCGAAGTGAAGGTTAAGCTGATCAAGAAAGAGATCGCCGAAGGATTTATCCCGGTGATCTCACCGGTGGCCGAAGGGTACGATGGCAAGCCCTACAACGTGAACGCCGACCTGGTTGCCGGGCGCGTGGCGAGTGCCTTGCACGCGCGTCGCCTGGTTTACATGAGCGATGTTCCCGGCCTGCTTTCGGCTCCTCCCGACCCGGCGTCTTTGATTTCGACGCTGAAGATTTCCCAGGTCGATGCGCTGAAACAGAAGGGTGTCATTGACAAGGGAATGAGACCCAAGGTTTCGAGTGCCATTCGGGCGCTGCAGGAAGGCGTGCAGCGGGTTCACTTCATTGACGGCCGCCTGCCGCACTCCCTCTTGCTCGAGATCTTCACGGACAAGGGCATTGGCACGGAAATCGTGCACGGCTAGTTTCGCATTTCATGCAGCCTACCATTGTTCGAACCAGTACGGCAGACCTCTATGACGCGCATGTTCTGAAGAACTACGCCCGTTCCGCCCTCACGCTGGTCCGCGGCCGAGGGTCGCTGGTCTGGGACGACACCGGGCGGCAGTTCCTCGACTTCACGTCGGGCATCGCGGTCAGTGCGTTGGGACATTGCCACCCTCACTGGGTCGCTTGCATCCAGCGGCAAGCCGGGGAGCTTATTCACACCAGCAACCTGTTCCGCAATGTGAACCAGGCGGAGCTGGCGCGGCGAC
>JAEUGZ010000292.1 GCA_016794725.1 Opitutaceae bacterium
AGAGGAACACCGCGCGGCACCGCTGGGCGAGCAGGGCGAGCAGTTCGACCGGGTTGGTCATGTGATAGAGAATCCCACTGGCGATTCCGATGTCGAACACCTCGTCGGTCTGCCGGAGGTACTCGATCGATTCACCCAGAAGAAAACGGGCTTGGGTGAGCTGGTAGAGCTCCTTGACGACGAGGCATTTCAAGTAGCTGCGCTTGTTGGCTTCGATCGCCACGACCTCAGCGGCGCCCTTGTGGCAGAGCATGGCGGTGTGACCCGCTTCCAGAGGTCCCAGCTCGAGGATGCGGCGGCCTGCAACCGGGAGACCCCACTCAGCGAGCCGGTCGGCCGCCCAGTCGATCCGCGGATCGGCGAACAAGGGGGTCGTTCCGCTCGTCAGCACCTGGGGCGGCTTGCCGGCGCTGGTGGGAAGCGGAGGCAGCTGTGAGGACCACTCCCCCTTGAACAGATCGACCGCGAACTGCGGGTCGGGTGCGTTTCGTAGGTAGGTGGAGTCGAGGTCCATCGGCGGCCACGCTTGCGTGTGCACGACGGGGGTCAAGCTCCCTGACTCCACGTCCCAGAACGGTCGGTCGGGAGCGGGTCACAAAGGAACGACCCCAGCGGAAGCCCACTCAGGGGGTGAGCCCAAAGGCTTCCCAGGCATCGCGGGACCACCGGTTGACGCTCTCCGCGTGTGACCAGCCGAGGAAGGACGCGACCCGTGTCACCCCTTGGCTGGGGGTGAGGGATGAGCCGGCGAAGCCCCCATGGGGACCGCGCACCACGCCGTCGGATCCCACCGCTACGTCCATGTGGGCGATGCGGTAGCGGCCGGGAGGAGCTCCGGCGGCGGACATGGCATCGGTGGTGAACAGGACCTTTCCAGCCGGCTTGGCCCGCACCAGGTTGCGCAGCACGAAAGGCGGCAGGTGGATGCCGTCTGGAATAAAGCATGCGACCAATTCATCGCGCGCGAGCAACCGCTGGATCACGTTGTCGTGACGGGGCAGCACGAGGGGCACGCCGTTGCCGAGGTGGGTGCAGTAGCGGGCTCCCGCCCCGATGGCTGCATCGATTTGTTCGTTGCTGGCGTTGGTGTGTCCCAGCGAGACTTGCACTCCGCGCGCCCTCAGCCCTTCGATCGCCGGCACGCTTCCCGGCCACTCCGGAGCCAGCGTGACCAACCGGATGTTTCCGCCCGCAGCTTCCTGCAACCGATCGAAGGAGTCCAGGGACGGAGCGCACATCGCCGCTGGCGGATGGGCTCCGCAGAAGCCCTGCTCCGGATTGAGCCAGGGACCTTCCAGGTGATAGCCCCGTACCACCGCTGCGATGCGGGCTTCAGTGACGCGGAAGTGTTCCACGCGGCGAAAACGGGAGATCAGGGAGGCTTCCTGATCGGTGATCAGGGTGAGCAAAATTCCACCGACTCCATCGTCGATCAGGCCCTGGACTGCCCGCGCCAGATCCTCGATCGTGAGGGTATCGCTCTGAAAATCGACTCCGCTGAAACCATTGACCTGAAAATCGAACCAGGTGGGAGGTTTCGAAACGGGGGTGGGCATGGATGGAGTCATGGAGGATAAAGAAGTGGGAGTGATCCCGCGACCGTGAGGAAACCCCGTGGCAGGTCAAAGCCGTTGGCGAGATGCTCCATGTGCCTTGGAGAGGACGCGAAGTTACAGCCCCCGTGGACAATCGGTCGCGCCCAATCAGGGCCTGGACCGGGATTCGGTGGACACGATTTCAACCTATGGTACCTCCAGCGTTTTGAGTGCCCGGTAAGTTTCTCGAGCGACCGCCGGGGAGTAGCGATGGTAGTCGTCTACCTCCAGCAGGCGGAGAACAGCGGCCCGACCGTAGAGCCCGTAGACGGCCCCGGCGCGTTGCACGATCGAGCGCACGTCGACGGTTGACGTGGTGGAGTCACGGGTGGAACGCACCACCGTGACCGGGCGGGGTGCGATGAGGGCGAGCACCTCGTCCAAATCATAGGGGATACGGTCCTCGTTCCCGACGAAGGCACCGAGGCGGGGCAGCCAGGGGAATCGAAGCGACCAGCGGGCCACGCCGCCGAGTGCCTTGTCGGGGGTGTCGCTCCGCAGCGGGGTCAATCCGTTCACGCACACAACCCCGGCGACCCGCTCGTCGAGCGCGGCGGCGTGCAGCGCGACCAGACCGCCCACTCCATAGCCGACAAGGTGGATGCGTTGGGAATCGATGGACTTCTGCTGGAGCAGCGTAGTCACCGCGTCCCGGGTGTCCTGAAGCCATTGCCCGAACAAAGACCCGTGCGGCCGTCGGTGGTAGAATCGGTTCATTTCATCGCTGCGCGAGCCGGAGCCGATCGTATCAAACGTCAGCACGGCAAATCCTCCGGAGAGCCAGATTTCGAGGGAAGGCGCACGGGACTCCGCGCCCCACGGTCCAGCCGCGAGGGGGCTCGGTGGCAGCCAGATGACGGCCGGCACCGGTTGAGCGGGCGTGGCGCCCATCGGGCGGTGCAAGTCGCCAACCACCCCGCTGCCGAATGCCAGCCTTGTCCGTTCGCTCTCGGGAGGCGGAGCCGGTGCCCGGAGTGGGGGGGCGGAGGTGAAGGCGACGGGGCGGGACTCCGGATAGGCGGCCACCTCACCGAGCACCCAGCTGACGCGACCGCGCACCGCGTTTCGTTGTTCGAGCCAGTCGGCCCGGGTGCGCAAGGGCCGGCGCGCGTCTGGACCCAGCACCGCGGTGACGGCCGAAGCCGGAAACCGCGCCGGATCGAGGCGTTCCCGACTGAGGCGCTGCCAGTCTGCATAGGTGGGGAAACTGGGTTCCGAGGCAGGGGTCGGTGCGCCACGGCCAAAACGACCGTCGAGCCAGTCGAGGTAGCGCTCGACGTCGGCGCGGTGCACTTCGGAGTCGTCCCCGCGGTTGTCGAGTTGTAGTGCGTCTTCACGCTGGTGCAGACCAAACACACGTCGGGCCGAGCGCCAGGACTGTTCGACGGCCCAGAGTGGGTCCTGCGGGTCGCAGCGGGCCGAAGAAAGGAGCACGGCGCGCGGTGCGATGCAGGCGAGGAGGTGGTGCTGGTCCACGGGGAGTCGCTGCTCCTGTCCTGAAAAGAAGCGAAGCCGGGGGTGAAGCCAGTCGGGCGTCGTCCGGGTCGTGCCCTCGATTCCCGTCGCGCCGTCGGACTCCGTCGCAAGCCGGAATGGGAGGGCGCCGCCGAGCCCAGAGCCCGCCGCGATCACCGCGGCGACGCGTTCGTCGAAGGCCGCGGCCACCAAGGCCTGGGCCGCCTGCCGACCGGCTCCGGCGAGTGCGAAACGCCTCCGGTCGACCTCATTCCGAGTCTCCAGATAATCGATACAACGGCCGGCCGCCCAGGCGCGGCGCGCGAGCAGGGTCCAGTCTGAGCCGGGGTGCAGGCCGGCGAAGGTGGGCGTGTCGTCGAAGCTGTCGCCGGCCCGGAAGACGCAGGCCAGGTAACCACGACTGACGGCGATGACCGCCCAGTCGCGGTGCGACGCCGGCACAAGGAGCACCGGGAAGGGCCCGGTGCCGGGGGGAGCCAGCAATTCGATGGACAGGCGGGCGTCGAATCGGGGGCTGAACTCCAGCACGAGCGTGGTACGGACCACGCCGCCGTCGCGCTCGGTCGACGGCTCCACCGCCCGCGCTGTGCGAGGCGGAGGGGGGAGGGTGCCGATGACGTAGTGCTGCAGCAGCTTGAGCAGCTCCTGCCGTTGCTGCGCCCAGGTGATCGGATCGTGCACGTCGGTGCCGTCGGGGCGTCGCAGGGGGTCGGGCAGGGCAAAGGAGGGAAGCAGGGCCTCGGCATCGATCGGCTCAAGCGCACCGGATTTGAGGGCTGCATCCCAGGTGGGAGAGCCGGGTAGCCGGGCGCTCCAAACCTCGGCGGGAACGGGGGCTGCCTGGATGGCAGCGGCGAGGCCGATCGCCAGCGGACCCAGAACCGGCAGCGAACGAGCCAAGACCCGGAGGGCGAAGCTGGGACGGAGCGTGGTGCGCGACGGAGGCATGCGGGCAGGTTGGCGGATGGTCGCGGGTTTGACGAGCGAGGGCTGCGGCCGCGCGGTCGTTTAACGCCCACCGAAATACCGGACGGCGACGGGAAGATCGCGTTGCCCCGGTGCCACCGGCTGTCATTCTCCTCTCGCCCTCCACGCCTCGCGGGTCGATTCCGCGGGCAAACGTGCACCCTCGCGCTATTTCCCCCATGAGTGTAGTACCCTTCATCCTCGCTTCCGCCCTGACCTGGACGCCGACCGGTTTGCCCGACGGCAAGCCGGAGGCTCCGTTGCTGTGCCAGGGCGCCTTCCTTACACCCGAGCAGGGCAAAGCCGTGCTCACGCAGGCGTCGCTGCGTTTTCCGGACCATGACAGCTGGCACGCCTACGCTGATCATCTGCGGTCGCGCATTCAGGCAGGCGCGGGTCTTCAGCCCTGGCCAAGGCGCACACCCTTGAATCCCATTCTCCGGGAAAAACGGGCCCATGCCGGCTACACCGTCGAAAACGTCGCCTTCGAGTCGATTCCAGGCTACTTCGTTTGCGGAAACCTCTATCGGCCCGAGAAGACGTCAGGGCCGGCGCCGGTGGTGCTTTCCTTCCACGGTCATGGCGGACCGGTGGTCACCGAGGGCGACTACGCCAAGCAGGGCCGCTTCACCCCCTGGATGCAGGCGCGGTGTGCCGCCCTCGCCCGCATGGGGGCCGTGGTGCTGTCGGTCGAGATGGTGGCCTACGGGGAGTCCATCGCCCAGGTGGGTCAGGACAGTCACAAACTGCCGTTTTCCGTGACCCTGCAGACCTGGAACGGCGTCCGCGCCCTGGACTTCCTGCTTTCACTCCCCGGCGTGGACAAGACCCGGGTGGGAGTTTCCGGCGAGTCGGGAGGGGGGACCCAGACCATGCTGCTGACCGCGCTCGATCCGCGGGTCACGGCCAGCGCCCCGGTGGTCATGATGTCCTCGTATTTCTTTGGTGGATGCGCCTGTGAGAGCGGTCTGCCGATCCACCGCGGCCCCGATCACTTTGCGAACAATGCGATGATTGCCGCCCTGGCCGCACCCCGCCCGCTGCTGGTCGTGTCGGACGGCAAGGACTGGACGCAGCACAATCCCGACATCGAGTTCCCTTTCCTGCGGCGCATCTACGGCTACTACGGAGCGCCCCAGCGGGTGTCCAATGTGCACCTGCCGGCCGAGGGCCATGACTACGGTCCCTCCAAGCGCCAGGCCGTCTACCGGTTCCTGTCCGATGCGCTGGGACTGGACCGGACACGCTGGCTTACCCCCGCGGGCGAGCTGGACGAGTCGGCACTGACGACCGAGACCTACCGCGTGATGCGGGTGTTCGACGAAACCCATCCCCTGCCGCCCCAGGCCGTGCGGACGATCCCCGGATTGCAGTCCGTCCTCCAAGGGCTCCAGAAAAAGGGATGAAGGCCTCCGGTCGCACCGAGGGAACGGCGATCCGGAAGGGACTCTGGATCCTCCTCCTGGGCTGGACCCTGGTCGGACCTGCGCATGGGGCGGGTGAGCCTGCAGGTGCGACGACGACCGTTCGGCAATATTTGTCCGGTCGTGACAAAGATAATCGCGTCCTCTGGCAGTTCTTTTGCACAGGCGGACGGCGCAGCGGCTTCTGGCCACGCCTTCCCGTGCCGTCCTGCTGGGAGACCGAGGGATTTGGCTCCTATGACTACGGGGTCGAGCATCTGGAGTCGACTAACTCGCCGGCGCCACCTGCCCTGACCGACGAGCAGGGGCTTTACCGCCATACGTTTCGGATGCCGCCGGAATGGAAGGGACGGGACATCCGCCTTGTCTTCGAGGGCGTCATGACCGACACCGAGGTGCGGCTCAACGGACGGGTGGCGGGTCCCGTTCATCAAGGAGGCTTTTATCGGTTTTCCCATGACGTGACCGCGCTCGTGGACTGGGAGCGTGACAATCTCCTGGAGGTGACTGTCAGCAAGAAGTCGGCAAATCCCGGCGTGAACGAGGCGGAGCGTCGCGGTGACTACTGGAACTTTGGCGGGATCTTTCGCCCGGTCTACCTGGAGGCAAGGCCGGTCGAGGCGATTGCGCGCGTGGCGATCGATGCCGCAGCGTCAGGGCAGTTCCGGGCGCGCGTGCACCTCAGCCGACCGGCCGAGCCCGGGTTGCGAATCCGGGTTCGCATCCGGCCGGCAGGGGGTGTCGCCACTGCTGCAGTCGAGTCCGTGCCGGAGGAGATCTCACCCGGTGCGCTTGAAGTGAGGATCGCGACGTCCGTGCCGAATCCGGCGACTTGGACGGCCGAGACGCCCCAGCTCTACGAGGCGGAGTTTGACTTGCTGCGTGGAGCGACGGTGTGTCACCAGCTGGAACAGCGATTCGGTTTTCGCACGTTTGAAGTCCGGCCGGGACAGGGACTGTATCTCAACGGGGTCCGCGTGGTGATGAAGGGAGTGAACCGGCATAGCTTTTGGCCCGAATCCGGACGCACCCTCAGCGCGGCGGTGCATCAGCTCGATGTGCGCCTGATCAAGGAGGCAAACATGAACGCGGTCCGGATGTCGCACTACCCCCCGGATGAGGCATTCCTCGATGCCTGCGATGAGGCGGGGCTCTATGTGCTCAATGAACTTGGGGGTTGGCACGGAGCCTATGATACCCCGACCGCGCGGCGCCTGATCGCCTCCATGGTCGCGCGCGATGTGAATCACCCAAGCATCCTTTTTTGGGACAACGGAAATGAGGGTGGGGGCAATCCCGAGGCCGATGACGAATTCGCCCGCCACGATCCCCAGGGACGCCCGGTCCTGCATCCCTGGGGCGTATCCAGCGGTATCAACACCGCGCACTACCGCTCCTACGCCGAAACCCAAACGCTGAGCGAGGGCCCTGACCTCTTCATGCCCACTGAGTTTCTCCACGGACTCTATGATGGAGGGCACGGGGCGGGACTTGACGACTACTGGCCGATCATGAGCCGCGGATCAAAAGCCGCGGGTGGATTTCTCTGGACCCTGTTCGACGAAGGACTCGTGCGCACCGATTGGGGAGGCCGAATCGACGCGCGTCGCAATCTTGGCCCAGATGGACTGCTCGGGCCGCACCGTGAGCGCGAAGCCAGCTATGCCACCGTGAAGGAAATCTGGTCCCCGGTGCAGATTCCACTGCCGGAATTGCCGGTGGAGTTTTCCGGGCGACTGCCCCTGGAAAACTCCTTTGCGTTCACCTCCCTCGACCGGGTTTCATTCGAATGGGTGCTCCTGCGCACGCCGCAGCCGGGTTCCACCCTGTCATTGCGGGCACCCTTGCGGCGGGGTGAATTGAAAGGTCCGGCGGTGCTCCCGGGAGGCACGGGCTCGCTGACCTTGCCGCTTCCGGATGAGTGGCGGCAGGCTGACCTACTCGAAGTCACGGCACGCGATGCGGCGGGACGAGACCTCCGCAGCTGGACCTGGCCGTGTCGTTCGCTGACTCCGGTGGCGGACCTCCCGGCGGGCAACCCGCCCGTGCGGTGTGAGGAAACGCCGGAGGGTTGGACGCTCAGTGCCGCACGCGTGCGCGTAAAGATTGACCGGCGGACCGGAGGCTTGGCGGGGCTCGAGCGGGATGGTCGCCGATGGTCGCTGGGCGAGGGGCCCCGCTGGGTGGCTTACCGTCGCATCGGTTCAACTTTCCAACCCTTGATCGACGAAGGGCGCATTGATCAAGCGGAGGGAGGAACCTCGGGAGAGGTCGGTGTGGTGACGATCCGACGAACCGGTGGAGTGCAGGAGTTACGC
>JAEUGZ010000317.1 GCA_016794725.1 Opitutaceae bacterium
TTTCATTGATCGACCACGACCGAAGGTCACACCCCTGGAGGGCGCTGCTCCGTCAGCGCCGGGGGACGGTGCACGAATCGCTGCGTCCGACCGTCGTGGTATCCGCGACGCACAACCGGCGTCGACGGAGCGACGCCCTCCAGGGATCAACCCTGCGGGTGGCCATGGGGAAGCGGCGGCCCGCAGTTGCCGTTTTTTCCGATCCACCCCGACCGTAGGTCACACCCCCTGGAGGGCGCTGCTCCGTCAGCACCGCGGGGGACGGTGCACGAATCCCTGCGTCCGACCGTTTTGGTATCCGCGACGCACAACCGGCGTCGTCGGAGCGACGCCCTCCAGGGATCAACCCTGCGGGTGGCCACGGGGTTTGGCGACCTGGGATCGCTGGTGGTCGTCCACTGTTTACGACCGAGGATCGCGCTGCTTCCCTTGGACATTCTAAAGTAAGGCTTGCCTTCTCTGCCTTAGACAATCTAAGCAAGGATCATGGCCAATAAATGCGACCTGCTGCAGGGCACGCTCGACATGCTGGTGCTCCGGGTGCTGAGCCGCGGCGAACTGCATGGCTGGGGCATCACGCAGCGACTGGAGCAACTCTCCCAGCGCGCCCTGCAGGTGGATGAGGGCTCGCTCTATCCGTCGCTCTACCGGATGGAGGACAAGGGCTGGATCAAGGCGGAGTGGAAACTGACGGAGAACAATCGCCGCGCCAAATACTACACCCTCACCCGCACGGGTCGGAAGCAGCTCGAAAGTGAGCAGGAAGCCTGGGATCGCATGACCTCGATCATCGCCCAGGTGATGCAGTCGGCCTGAAACCCCGGACCTGCGGACCGCCTTCACCATGCTCATCTTCGACCGCCTCGCCCTCCGTCTCCGCCGGCTGCTGCGCCGTCGGCAGGCGGAGGCGGACATGGCGGAAGAGATGCGCTTTCATCTGGAGCAGCGCGCGGCGGACTACGCCGCGGACGGCCTTCGCGAAGATGACGCGCTCCTCGCCGCCCAGCGGCGCTTCGGCAACCTGGGGAGTCTTCAGGAGCAGTCCCGCGACGCTTGGGGCTGGAGCGCGTGGGAACGGGCATGGAAGGACGTGGGCTTCGCCTTTCGCCACCTGATCCGCTCACCAGGCTTTTCGTTGCTTGCGATTGTCACCCTGGGTCTCGGGATCGGGGCCAACACCGCGATGTTCAGCGTGCTCAACTCGATCATGCTGCGTCCGCTTCCCTACGCGAAGTCGGCCGAGCTCGACAGCATTGTGCGCTCAACGCCCCAGGCGCCCGAAGGCGGCGTGTCACCGGCCGACTTTCTAGAGTTCCGCCGCGACTCCGGCAATTACGGCGAGGTCGCCGCCTATGCCACCGCCGATGTCAGTCTCTCCGAACCCGGACAACCGGCGGAGATGGTGCCCGCAGCCCGCGTGAGCGCCAATCTCTTCGGCCTGCTGGGCATCTCGCTGCCCCAAGGACGGGGCTTCCTGCCGGGAGATGATCGACCGGGCAGTGACTGCGTCGTCGTTCTCAGCGAACGGACCTGGCTGAATCGCTTCGGCGGCCGGGCGGACATCGTGGGTCATCTGATACGCATCGATGGAACGCCCCACGAGATTGTCGGGGTGCTGCCGGCCTCCTTCAATGACTGGCGTCACCTCGGCTGGATCGATCTCTTCCGTCCGCTCGGGCTCGACCCGGAGCACACCGTCGACCGTCGTGCGACGAACCTGCGTCTCATCGGCCGGCGCAGCGCGGGGTCAACCCACGCCGACACGGCCGGCGTGGTCACGCGTTTCGGCGAGCGCCTGGCCGTCGAGTTCCCGGAGGTTCATGCCCACAGCGTCTGGCGGGCGAAATCGCTCGGAGAGACGGTGGTGCTCAACAATGGCTCCGAAACCCTGATCATGCTGATCGGGCTCTCCGGTTTTGTCCTGCTCATCGCCTGCTCCAATCTGGCCAATCTGCTCCTCGCCCGCACCCTCGGGCGGGCCCGGGAGTTCGCCGTGCGGGCCGCTCTCGGAGCGTCTCGGACTCAATTGCTGCGTCCCCTGCTGGCCGAATCGCTGCTGCTCTCGCTCGCCGGGGGCGCCTGCGCCCTGTTGTTGGCGACCTGGGCGACGGAATGGCTTTCGGTTCGTTCGACCGGCGACAACGGAGAGCGGCTGTCCTTTACTCTCGACCCCTCCGTGCTCGGCTGGGCGCTCGGAGCCTCGCTGGTCACTGCGCTCGTCTTCGGACTTGCCCCCGCCCTCTTCGCCCTGCGGCTCGATTTGAACCACACCTTGAAGAGCGGCGGACGCGGGACCACCGGGGGACGCGGGCATCGCCACTTTCGAAATCTGCTCATTGTCGGCCAGTTCGCCCTTGCCCTGGTGCTGCTCGCGGGCGCCGCCCTCTTTGTCCGCGGACTCGACGACCTCAATCAGCGACGTTCGGGCTGGAGCTCGGAACAGTTGGTGAGCGGTTCGCTCCTGCTGCCGGTCGCCGTGTATCCGGATGCCGAGTCCATCTCCGCATTTCAGCGTCGCGTGCTGGAACGTCTGGGCTCGCTGCCCGGAGTCGCCACCGCCAGTCTCGCTTCCTACCTGCCCTACTTCAACTGGCCCGATACCCGCAGCTACCTCGTCGCCGGCCAGCCGCCGCTCGAGCCCGGGAAGCAGCCCGCCGCGGTGGTCAACGGGATCAGTCCCCGTTATTTTGAAACCGTGGGCACGCGTTTGGTGGCGGGGCGGGATTTCAGTCCCCAGGACTCCCTGACGTCACCCCGGGTCTACATCATCAACCAGGCAATGGCGCAGGCCTTGTTTGGAGACGAGAATCCGATCGGACGCCGCCTGGGTGAAGCGGGCGAGGACGCGCCCGGCTGGGGCGAGATCGTCGGCGTGGTCGGCAATGTCGTGTCCATCCTGCCCGATTCCTCTCCAGTGACCTCTCAGCTTTACTATCCGATGTCGCAACGCCCCCGCGCCCGATTCGAAATCGCAGTGCGCGCGGCGGGCAACTCACCCGAGGCGCTGATCTCGCTGGTCCGGACCGCCATGTCGGAGCTCGATCCGGATCTGCCGGTGAGGCGATTGAAGTCCGCGGACGCCATCATCCACCGGGCGAACTACCAACTCGGCGTGCTCCGCGACATGCTCATCTCCTTTGCCGTCCTCGGACTCGGTCTCGCCACGCTCGGCATTTACGGCGTGATCGCCCGCACCACGGCGTTGCGGACCGAAGAGTTTGCCATCCGGCTTGCCTTGGGGGCGTGCGCGCGGGACATCCTTCGCCTGGTGCTTCGTTCCGGGGCTGCGCTCGCGCTGGTGGGTTCGGCCCTGGGCCTGCTCGGCGCCGTGGGAGTTTCGCGTCTCCTCGTCGCCGGTTTTCCCGGAATTCCGTTTCAGCGCGCACCGATCCTGCTCGGCGCCACCCTTGTCCTCTTCGGCGTCGCGCTCCTCGCCAGCTGGCTCCCCGCCCGCCGCGCCAGCCGGATTGACGCGATTCAGGCTCTCCGGGCTGACTGAGTCAGGGACGGTCCAGGCTCGAGACATGCCCACCGCGCGGGAACCGGGCCGGGGTCATGGGAGCGAGGGCTTCTTTTCCGCTGCGACCGGTGTCGCAAACGCGAGCACCTCGCGCTTCAGTTCGTTCGCGACGTGACGTTGCGTCGCAGTCGAAGGATGCCCTTCGTGGAAATAGAAATAGGTCTCCGGCGCGCCCTGGAGGGTCGTGTCCTGATCAAAAATCGCGCGGCCGGCACAGGGATCCGTTGTATTGCTAATCCCATAACGGGCCGGGTGCTCGAGGATCGCATCGAAATAAGCGCCCCAGCGGCTGGAACGGATGTCGGAGTCAGGAAACGCGGTGCTCAGTTTGGCCGGCAGTGCGGCCAGCGTCGGATTGAGTCGAATCCCCACGGCCGCAAAGGCCGGGATTTTCGTCGGCAGCACCGCAATCAGGAATCGGCGCGCCCCACTGGCATGGAGTTCTCGCACCACCGCCGTGAGGTTGGCGACCGTGGTGGCGGTCTCCAGGGACCGATCGTTCAGGCCGCCGGCGATGAAGAACAGGGTGCGCGACGGATCAAAGCGGATGTCACCCGCCTTCACCCGGGCGGCAAAATCACGCACCTGGTTTTGCATGCCGTAGCCCAGCCAGGCGTCCTTAACCCGCGACCCCTTGCCCTCACCCGTCTGCGCGCCGCTGACCGCAAAATTCAGCCCTTTGCCAGCCGCATCGGGGTCTCCGGCATGGGTGAAGGGCAGCCCAAGATCCTTCGCCACGTACACAATCGCCGTGGGGCCATTTCCGTCCACGTACCCGGCGCCGCTGTCGGTGTAGCTGTCGCCAAAGGCAAAGAGCGTTTCAACCGGCTGCGCCGGGAGCGGCGCGGCGGCCAACAGAACGGGCACAAGGGCGCGCGCCACTTGAAAGGATATGGACGAAGCTCCGGAGTCGTGCATCGGTTGACCAGTCAAACAGCCGGCCGGCGGTTGTCGAACGCGGAGCCGGTTCCGTTCACGCCTTCCCCCTCCCGCCCCCGGCGATTCATCCCGGTTTCGACCCCATTCGCCGACCCCGAACCCCGTCCTCCCTCCTGCGTCCCTTTACTGCCTGCCTGGGCTCGTTGCTGCTGGCGTCCGCGGGGCCGTTCGCCGCCGGCGTGGCGGAGCGGCCGATTCGTGAACTCATCGTGAATGGTTTCAACTATCACGACGGGAGACTGACCACCGCCCTGGTTCGCGGCATCCTGAACGCGACCCGGACCTAATCGTTCCTTCGGCGCAGGACGGTCTTGTCCCGTCCCCGTTCCGCCTCCACGCCAAAACGCTCCTCCAACAATTGTACAAAGCCCTGGAGGTTGTCGGCCCGGAAGGAGCCGCCAAAGGTCTGCTGCGCCAGGCGGGGGTCCGCGATCTCGAGTTGGTGGCTGTTGTAGCGATTGAAGTCGGCCACCACCTGCGCCAGCGGCATCTGGTCGAATTCAAGTTGAAGGCCCTGCCAGGCGAGGGCCTCGCGCATCTCGGCCGGCGCCATCGGGGCCACCACCACGGGTGTGACGGCCGCCGGCGTGGACGGACTCGCGGAGGAAAGTGGCACCACGGCCCGTTGCCCGGCCACCAGCAATTCGTCCTCGGCGCCCGATCCCGGTGCAATCGGGGTGGCCCGCGCCTGGGACGCACGCGGGAGCAGTGACTCGCCCTTGCCGGCGTCGTCGAGCCGGACTTTGCCCTCGGTGACAAACACGGCGACGCCCTGTGGCTCACGCCGGACGTTGAACGCCGTTCCGATCGCCTTCACCGCCACGTCGCCGGCCACCACCACAAACGGACGTCGGGCATCCTTGGTCACCGCGAAGTGCGCCTCACCCTCCTGCAGTTCCACCCGCCGCTGTGCCGCCGAATACCGCACACTCACCCGGCTGCTCGCATTCAGGTGGACCACGGAACCATCGGGCAACTCCACCTTCTTCATCCCTCCTCCCGCGGCAACCGCGTAGTGCTCGCCCGACGCCGAGGTCCTGACGTTCGGGGCGACGAAAAACACCAGGGCCACCAAGGCGGCCGCACCGATCAGAGCGGGCGCGAACCAGACGGTCCGCACCCGGGATACCGCGGCCGGCACCTGCCGGCGCCAACGCCGAATCTCCTTCAGGCCATCCAGGTGCTCCCAGGTTTCGTCCATCTCCCGCATGGCTTCGCCGTGACGCGGATCAGCCTCAAGCCATTCGAGGAACTCGCGCTCCTCCCGGGTGGTGAGACCGATCTCGACCCGGCCAAACCACTCGGCCGCCCGTTCTTCGATGGCGCGACAACCAAGATCGCGCGGAAATGCCGATGAGGGGTTATTCATGACGATTCCGTCCCTTCAATACGCCCCGCTCTTCCAGAAAGCGCCGGCAGCGCAGTACGCCGATGGTGAGCTGCGCGCTGATCGTGTTCGAGGTGATGCCCAGTCGTTCTCCGATCTCTGCATAGGACAATCCGTGGATTTTCTTCAGAATGAGGATCTGCTGGCAGCGCGCCGGCAGGGACTCCACCGCCTCCTCCAGCAGCCGCAGCTCCTGCTCATGGCTGAGCGCTTCCCCCGCAGCCGGACCGTGATCGTAAACCGGCAGGTGCTCGAGGTTCGCCAGCCCGTCGATCCGCACAATCTGCTCGCGCCGCAACAGATCGATCGCCGTGTTGCGCGCCACCGTGAAGAGCAGGGCCTTGGGCGAACGCACCGGCGCGCCCGTACGCGATTTCAAGATACGCGCAAATGTCTCCTGGATGAGATCGTCAATGTCCGTGATCGAGGGAAACCGCACCCGCACATAGGCCCGGAGGGCCGCTTCATGCGGCTGGACCTCGCGAACAAACCACTGGGCCATCGAGAGACTCGGGACCGGTGGGTTGTCAGAAACGGAATACGGTGTATTCACGGGCGGAAGCGGAAACCGGACTCCCGGTGAAGCGGGTGGCGCGGCCCTGACACATCTTTCCCGCAGGGGAGGAAAACTGTCACGCGGAATAATCGCGGAAACTTTTTAGCGAATCTTCTCCCACCGCTCGTCCCTGTCATGTCGACATCGTCCGCACTGAAGACAACGCCCTGGCCCGTCCGTTGTTCCACCCACCTTTGCTCGAACCCACCCACCATGCACCTGCCTACGCAGCCTCCACTTCGATCGACCGCCCTGCGGCGAATCGTCCGCATCCGCGACTTCCGCACCGTCTTTGCATTAACCACCGTGTTCTTTTTGTCTCTCGGCCTGCCCATGCAGGGAGCTGGGGATGGGGCCAAGACGCTGCCGTTCGACATTCCGGCCTCCGCGGCCGCACAGGCCCTGAAGCGGTACTCCAGTCAATCGGGACAGCAGCTTCTCTACTCCAACCACGATCTGGCGGGGGTCCGGACCAACGCCGTCAAGGGCGAGTTCACCGCGAAGGCCGCCCTCACTCAGCTGCTGGCAGATACACCGTTGATCGCCACCCTTGACGCCAAGAGCGGGGCGGTTGCGGTGGGGAGGGAGAGCGCCGACCCAAAAGACCCAAGGGCGGCACCAAGGAGCCCCAGTGACCGCCCCGGCGTTGCCCACACTCCCAATCCGGGCGCCCCGGCGTCAGCGACGGTCGCCCCTTCCGGTGACATCGCGACGTCGCCACTCGACGCCCAGGTGCGCGGCCGGGTCTTCAATGCCCTGAGCGAAACCTACATTGCCAACGCCCGCGTCTCCATTGAAGGAACGTCCATTGAAACCCTCACCGATGAAGGTGGCAGTTTCACCCTGCCGGCCGCTCCCGTGGGCGAGGTGCGGATTCGGGCCAGCTACGTTGGACTCCAGCCCCAGGTTCAAACCGTGACCCTTGCCGCCGGGGCGACCACCCTCGAGGACTTCACGCTTTCACGGGTACGGTCGGTCGAATCGAGAAATGAGGACGCGGTCCTGCAACTCGGGAAGATCACCGTCGTTGCCGACCAGGAGATGAGCGCCCAGGCGCTCGCCATGAACGAACAACGCAATTCCCCCAGCCTCAAGAACGTGGTTGCAATGGACGAGTACCCCGTCGACGGCAACGGGAACATCGGCGAATTCCTCAAGTACATCCCGGGCGTGGCTGTTTCGTTTTCCGGCAGCCAACCCATCGACGTCTCCGTTCGCGGCCTTCCCGGCAACGCCACCCCCATCATGATCGACGGAGGTGTCCTGCCGAGCACGGCCAGCGGAGACACCCGCGGCGGTTCCCTCACTGGCATCCCGATGACCAATGTCTCCCGTATCGAGGTCACCAAGGTGCCAACACCCGACGTGTCCGCGTCCACCCTCGGCGGCAGCATCAACATCATCAGCAAGAGCGGATTTGAACGCAAGACTCCCCTCTTCACCTACAATCTCTACACCACCTTCAACGCCGACCTCGGGCTCTCGCTCGACAAACGTGCGGCCGGCATCGACTACCTGCGGACCAGCAACATCGGGCCGTCGGCGAATTTTTCGTACGTTCATCCAATCAACAAGTCGTTCTCGATCAGCGTGGGGGCGGGTTACATCTACAACTACATCCCCGCCGACCAAACGGCGCCCTTTTGGAATCTCAACACGCTGCTCCACTACCAGAGCACGTTCCAAAGCACGCCCCAGCTGGTCATCATGAAGAACTACAACTTCGGCGCGGACTGGAAACTCGGAGACCGCAATGTCTTTGGCGTCACCTTTCAGTCGCGGGATCGCGGCACAGAAGCAACCACCTCAGGCTTCAACGTGATCTATGGAACCGGCGCCACCGGCGGCCCGACGTTCACCCAGGGTGCGTCCACCGGGGTCGGTTCGATCACACAGTCGCCATCATGGCTCGGTATCTGGAGCGACGCCGAAATTGTCACGTTCCGGCACAAGTTCACCGGCAATGACTGGAAGGTCGAAACCAACGCCAGCTATTCCAAGACCTATACGCTGCGGGACTCGCCCGGCTATTTCACAGGAGCAGCGCTCGGTCGCGCCAATCTCATCATCCGCGGTGACAACATCGTCGGCAACGCCGACACTATGCTGAACACCCTCCCCACCCGCTACACGGCCACCGATCGGACCGGAGCCGCGGTGGACATCTTCGATCAGTCCCAGCTCGCCCTCACCACCGCAACCCAGACCAAGCTCGATTGGGACCGGACCAACAAGCAGATCAAGATGATGGTCACCCGCGACCTCGATACGCGCATCCCGCTGACGTTGAGAGCCGGGTTCGAAATCAACGAAGAGGAGTACTCGCAGAGCGGCGTCACGGACAGCTACACCTTCAGGACCGGCACCGCCGACAGCGTGCGGCAGATCGGCAACTACGGTCTGATCGACCCGTCCTACTCCAGTCAGTATGCAGGCGGTCAGATCCAATGGGTCAACCTGCAGAAGTACTATCAGCTCTTCCTCTCCAATCCCGCCTACTTCACCTGGAACGAGTCGGCCGCCTACATCTCCCTCGTCAACACGTACAAGACGCTCGTCGAGCGCGTATCCGCCGGATTCCTGCGCGTGGATGCGAAACTGCTGGGAAGCAAACTTTGGATCGTGGGTGGCGTGCGGTACGAACACACGGGGGCTGAAGGCGTGGGACCCCTCAATGATCCCACCGCCTGGCTGCAGAAGGATGCCAAGGGCAACCTCGTGCGCACCTCGACCGGAGCGACCATTCCGCTCACCAACGACGCCCTCGCCCGCACCAAGATGCAGTACACCCTCGGTGGATCGAGCACCGACCGCGAGTATGACGGTTACTACCCAAGTCTCAACGCCAGCTACGCGATCAACGACTTCCTGCTCGCCCGTTTTGGCTACGCCCGGACCATCGGGCGTCCCAATCGCGCCTTCATCACTCCGGGCGTCACATTCTCGGCCGCCACCGCCAACCCCCAGACGATCACGGTCAACAACACGGGCTTGCTGCCTTGGACGGCCGACAACTACGACCTGACGCTCGAGTCCTATCTCTTCAAGGGCGGCGTGGGATCCATTGGCGTTTTCCAGAAGGACATCACGGGATTCTTCGTCACATCCGCCATCGAGGCCACCCCGGAGATTCTCGATCTCTATGGACTGCCGTCCGGCTCCGATGTCAGTTATGAACTCCGGACCCGGGACAACGGCAGTGACCCCACTCGCATCCGGGGCTTTGAGTTCAACTACAAACAGCCTCTCACCTTCCTCCCGCACTGGGCCCGGGGTGTGCAGGTGTTTCTCAACTACACACGCCTGCAACTCGACGGCTCGAACGACTCCGACTTCACCGGTTTCAATCCGGAAACCATCAGCTACGGCATCAACCTGACCCGACCGCGCTACTCCGTGAAGTTCCTGATGCAGGTGCAGGGCGAAACCCGGCGCGCGCCCGTGGGGGTCAACGCCACCACCGGCATCCCCGAAAACACGTTTCTCTGGCAGGGCGCCAAGGAACGCCCGACACTCACCGCTGACTACCGGCTCACCAAAAACGTCTCCCTCTACGGCTCGATCAGCGACTTCTTTGGCGGCGGATTCAAGGACGTGCAGCGACGCTACCCCGACGGAGGCACTACCCCCGAGTACGCGCGATTCCAGCGCGTGCAGGAGTGGGGCTACGCCGCCACGGTTGGAGTCCGCGGTCAGTTCTAGGTTCTCGCGGCAGCAAACGGTTTCGCTTCGCGCCAACCACCCTCCTGCCCCACCACTCCCCCACGGGATGGGGCCTGACCTTGTGTTTGTGGCCGGTGTTTACCACACACAGGGTCAGGCCCGCACCCGGGGTAAACTCGCGTCCTTTTCGATCATCCGTTCGACCAAGCCCCATGAAGCCACCTTTCGTTCCTCTCCTTGCCCTGACGTTCGCATCGGTCGCAGGCTCCGTCTCCCCTGCGGCCGCGCCGGCGGCCAAATCTCCCGGTGATCTCACCGGACCGTGGGAGTTGTTCATCGACGACTCCGGCATCCGGGACAAATCCGACGTGGTGCGTCGCTACCACCGGTTCCAGAAGCATGACCGCAACCCCGTCCTCTCACCCGACCGCCCCTGGGAAGGCAAGGTCGCCTACCTCTATGGTTCGGTTCTTCCCGGCGAGGACGGCACGGGCTACCGCATGTGGTACCATGCACTCTCCGAAGGGGGCTACTGGAACCTCTACGCCACCAGTCGCGACGGCCTGACCTGGGACAAACCCGCCCTCGGAGTGATCGACTATCAGGGTTCGAAGCAAAACAACATCGTGTTTCGCCGGACCAAGGAGGACCACATCCCCCAGGTCATCGCCACGCCCTGGGAACCCGACCCGGCCCGGCGGTACAAGCTGATCAACTACGACTACGGTCGAACGCGTCCGGACCATGTCGTCAGCGGCTTCTGGGCGGCCTACTCCCGGGACGGAATCCATTGGTCCGACGCCCCGGTGAATCCGGTGCTGCCCGATGTTGGTGACGTCGGTAATGTAATCTGGGATGCGCACACGCAGCAGTACGTGGCGTACACCAAGATCTTTGCCCCGGTTGACGGCTATCGACGACGCTCCATCGGGTATGCCACCAGCAAGGACTTCATCACCTGGAAACCCGCCGAGCTTATTCTCGTCCCCGACAAATTCGATGATCGTTGGATCAAGCAGGACCAGCAGCACACCGATCTGTATGGCGTCAGTGCCTTTCCCTACGAGTCAGGATACGTGGGTTTCCTCTGGATTTTCCGCATCACCGACGGGGGAAGCGAGGGACCCATGCTCGTGGAGCTGGTGTCGAGCCGGGACGGCATCACCTGGCACCGCCAGGAGGGAGATCGGCCGCCCGTCCTCGAGCTCGGTCCGGCCGGGACCTGGGACGCCGGCATGATCGTAACGCCGAACCACCCGCTGGTGGAGGGCGACCGGATCAAGCTGTTCTACGGAGGCTTCGGCGGCACCCACGGCGCGGGCAAACAACAAACGGCGGCGGTCGGCCTCGCTACCCTGCGCAAGGATGGATTCGCGTCGCTCGACGCCGGCAGCACGCCCGGTCGAGTCACGACCCGTCTTCTCGCACAGGCCCGCGGAGGTCTGCGGGTCAACGCCTCCCTGCCCTCCGGAAGGCTGAAAGTCGAAGTGCTCGACCGGGAGGATCGAGTCCTGCCTGGTTACGGGCTCGACGACTGCGTCGCCGTGACGGGAGATGGGGTCGATCTCCCGGTCACCTGGAAAACCAGGAACGAGTTGCCGGCAACCCCGGGCGAACTCCGCCTGCGCTTTGTCTTCACCCAGGGTTCGCTCTTTTCCTTCCGAGCCGAGACGCCGGTACGGCAGGTGGATCCGGTTCAGTCTGACACGCTGGCGCTTCACTTTGATGACGGGAGCTGGCGATCCCGGCTGTTTCTGCGCGGCACCGCCACCGTGGCCAAGGATCCGGCCGGATCCTCCAGCGCCCTCAATTTGAAGTCGGCTGGGGACGTTGCCGACCTCCTCGGCACCGCTTCGCTGGGCCGCCACTTCACGCTCGCCGCGCGCGTCAAGACGGGGCAGCCGCAGCTGGCGCGTATCCTGAGCACCCACCGGGGCACCGGCGACCCCGTGACCGGCGAACTCATCTTCGATCTCAACCCACGCATCGGGGTGATGCGCTTCTTCGTCAACGGCCAGAAGGTTCAGTCCACCCCGCGCTACTGTGCGGACAAACAGTTTCACCACTACGCCGTGACTTACGACAATGGGGACGTCCGGCTCTTCCTCGACGGCACGCCCGTGGGCGCCGGCCGTATCCGCCAGGGCAGTGCGCACCTCTTCAACAGCCAGTCGGTCGTGGAGCACTTCGGCCCGCCCGAGGCCCGTTCTGATGTGGGCATTCACCTCGTCAACGATTTGCGCATCGGCGAAGACCAAGGCGGACGATTCATGACCAACAAGGATGTGGCCAAGGACGTGCCGACGGAGCAGTTGGTCGGCTGGGTGGACGACGTTCTCGTCGCCCGGCGTGTCCTGAGCACCGAGGAAATCCAAGCCCTCGCCCGCCCATAGCCCGACGCAGGCAACCGGGCTCCTCTTCGCTCCGAAGCCGCATCCCTTCCCTTTTCCATGATCCCTCGCCTTTCGCGGCCCGCCGCACCGCGCATCCGCGCACTCATCACGCTCCTCGTGGTCGCACCCTTGCTGTCCCTGAGACTCGCGGCAACCCCGCCGGCGGTCCCGCGCACCCTGCTCTTCATCGACGATGAACACGTCTACTACCGGCCCGGCACGGCCCGGCGCGTGGTTGAATTCACGAAGTTCACAGGCAACCCGGTCATCGCTCCCAATCGGCCTTGGGAATCCGAAGCCATCGGCTGGTGCAGTCAGCTTCGCCATCCCGTCACCGGCAAATACCAGATGTGGTATCAGGCCTACACCCAGCGAAACGGGGACCGGCGCCTCAAGAGCGTCGTCTGCTATGCCGAGTCGGACGACGCCAGGAGCTGGACCAAACCCGCTCTGGGCCAGTTTGCCTTCTACGAGGAGAAGGACACCAACATCGTCCTGATCGGGAGCGGGGGCTACGGTGACCGCTACTGCAACTCGGTCATCTGGGACGCGGTCGAGCCCGACCCCGCCCGCCGCTACAAGATGCTCTACTCCGACTGGGCCACCGGTCCGGACGAACGCAAGGGACCCGGGCTCTACGCCGCCTTTTCGCCCGACGGCATCCGCTGGACCAAGGCTCCCGAACCCCTCCTGCCGTTCTTCGCCGGAGCGAAGGGAGCCCAGGCCCCTTACGTCGGCGAAGACGTGTACGCAGAACAACCGACCGCGAAGGGAGTCCGGCGGAGCTGGCGCTGGCCACTCTCGATGTCGGACGCGGTGGACCTCATCTACGACACCCGACTCGGGGTTTACGTGATCTACGGCAAGATGTGGTTCCCCGGTCCCGACGGCAAACTTGGCTGGAAACACGGCATGGGGCGCAGTGAGAGTCGTGACTTCAAGTCGTGGTCAATTCCGACGCTGCTGCTCACCACCGACGAGTACGACCTGCCAAACGAGGAGTTTCACACGTCACCGGTATTCCCTTACGGAGACCTCTACCTTTCGCTCAACCAGAGGATGAACCGCGACGCCGGCACGATCGACCTGGAACTCATGTCGAGCCGCGACGGCCTGCGCTGGGACCGCTCCCTACGTCGCCAAGTCATCGTGCCGCGAGGCACCGGTGCCGTGTTCGACGCCAGTGCCCTGGCCAGCAATGCCTCGCCTCTGGTTGTGGGGGACGAGCTTCGATTCTACTATGGTGCCTACCGCTACTCCATGACCGGAGGCATCGCCCGCTGGGCATCGCGGCAGGTGATCGGCTCCACCGACTACGTGAGCGGCGTTGGTTACGCCTCCACCCTCAGGGACCGGTTTGTCGCGCTGGTGCCCGATGCCCGGATTCCCGTCAAAGCCACCCGGGCCGCCCCCGCACCGGCCAACACCCTCGCACAGGTCACCCTGCGCCCCCTCGACCTGAGCGCGGTCACGCGTCTCACCCTCAACGCCGATGCCTCACAGGGAGCCGTCCGGGTGGAGATCCTCGACGAGCAGGGTTACCGCCTGCGCGGCTTCACTCACGACGATGCGTTGCCCCTGACTGCAAATGGACTCAATCAGGTCGCAACTTGGAAGACGAAGTCCTTGCGCGACCTTCCACCGGGCCGCCACCTGATCCGGATCCACCTCGACCGGGCAGAACTCTTCGCCCTCACCCTCCATTGACTTTGCCGGCGACACTCACTCGACCCAGCCCGGGCTCTGCCCAGTTCCGGTCGTTCCCACCGATTCCGGTGCTCCGCCGGGTGACCCAGGGACTCGGATGGGTCACTGGACTGGCGGCGGTTGGATCGGCCGCGCCCATCCCCGGTGCACCGTTCACTGACCTGGCCGTCCTGCAACGCGACCGCGTGGTGCCAGTCTGGGGCACCGCCAATCCGGGGGAGCGAATTCGCGTGAGCTTTCGGCAGGTGACGGCCGACACCACCACCGGAACCGATGGGACCTGGCGCGTGAACCTGCCGCCGTTGGTTCCCGGGCCGGCGAGCGATCTGGTGATCGCTGGCGAAACCGCCGTCACCCTGCACGACGTGGTCGTGGGGGATGTATGGCTCATTTCCGGACAATCCAACGCCGAGTGGCCCTTGTCCAAGTCGGACGCAACGGACTCGGCCGCCCTCTCGACGCTGGCGCCGTGGTTGCGCACCCTGCGAGTCCCCCATCGCGTTGCCAACGAGGACGAGTCCCGAATCGGCGCGCACTGGAGTCTGGGAACCTCGCCTGGCGTTCAAGACATCTCAGCCGTGGGGTTTTGTTTTGTTCAACATCTGTATCCTCAGGGCGGCATCCCCATCGGGTTGATCCAGGTCGCCTACGGAGGCACGGTGATCGAAGCCTGGCTCAGTCCGCGTGCGCTGCAGCAGGCGCCGACCGGGCCCGCTGCCCTGCAGCGCTGGAACGAAGTGCTGACGCGCTGGCCCGCCGCAGAAGCGTCCTGGCTGGCGGCAAAGGAAACGTGGACACGGTCGAAAGCCGATGCCGAGCGGACCGGATCCCGGTTCGTGCTTTCGCCTCCACGAGCCCCAATCGGTCCGGGCCACGCGTCGCAGGTGAGCGGATTGCACCATGGCATGATCGCACCGCTCCTTCCTTCGGCGCTCAAAGGGGTCATTTGGTACCAAGGCGAGTCCAACGTGGGGCGACCGGAGGAGTACGCCGGCCTGCTCGCCGCCCTCATCGCCGACTGGAGGAGCGGATTCGAACAGGAGGATCTGCCCTTGCTCCTGGTTCAGTTGCCGAACTATAGCGATCCGCGGGATGCGTGGTGGAAACTCCGCGACGCCCAGGCTCAAGTTGCTCGGGAGACACCTGGATGCCACCTTGCCGTCACCATCGATCTGGGGGCCTCGCGCGACAAGCACCCGCGCAACAAGGACGAAGTGGGTCGACGACTCGCTCTCCTGGCGCGTCGACACGTCTTTCACGAGTCCGTCGAAGCCGAGGCGCCCTCCGTTGTCTCCGCTGTTCGTGAAGGACCGCGCGTGCGGCTCCAATTTCTGCCCGCGAATCCGCTGCTCAGGCTGCGACCCGCTGCACCTGCCTCGATCTCTTTCGAACTCGCCGGCAGCGACGGGATCTTCCACCCCGCGACCGCGCGGCTAACCGATCGTGGAGTGACCGTGGAGTCTCCCGAGGTCTCCGAGCCTTCCACGGTGCGTTACCTGCAGCACAACGACCCCCAGCCCATACTCTTTGCCGCAACCGGTCTGCCTGTTGCTCCGTTCCAGCAGAGGACGACCGCGCCATCCGGCCACGCAAAACCGGAGTCGTGATCCCAGGCGCCGCGATCCAGCCTCCAGGCGAGCGTCACTCGGACGCGGGACCCTTCGGATCCGCCTCGAGTTCGTGGCAAGCCCGCAGAAACGAGGCGGCACTCCAGGCCTGAAAGGCCTTCCCCATGGGACGTCCGGTTTGGCCATGGGCCCACTCATTGAACTCCCAAGGCTGGTCGCGTCCCAGTTGGTTCAACTCCGCCAGACGGACCAATTCGCGACAGGCCACCTCGTGAAATCCCAGGCGTTGGATGAAGCGCACCCAAAACCCACCGATGAACGGCCAGACTCCTCCATTGTGGTAGTGGTGCGGAAGGTTGAGCAGATTCACGGTGTAGTAAGCCCTCCAGTCCGGGTCGCCCGCCTGCACGACTGGATACAGATTCGCGACCGGCCAGGGCTGGTTGACGCCGACACCCCACATGTAGCGGAAGGCGATGCGCGCGCGATCCACGTCGAGCACGTTCATGAGGAACGCGAGGATGTTGCCATAGGTGTCGCATCGCCAGTTGAAGGCGAACGGCGTGATCTCAGCCAGGAGGTACTGCGTATCGCCCAGTCCGGACTGGCGGTCCGCGAAGCGGTTCTTCTGGTTCGGATTGGCAGGGCCCTGACTTGGCTGCGTGGAGGGCCAGAACATCTCAAGGATCCGGCTGCGAATCCGTTGCGACCATCGCAGGTAGTCGGCCGCTCGCTCAAACTGGCCCATGCGCTCGAGAATCCGTCCATAACAGACGTTGGCGCGAAACCAGAGCACCTCATCGTAGAGCACATTGTAGCTCCGGCCAAACAAGTCGGTCCAATCGCCGGCCTCGGGAATCTCCAGCAGTCCATCATTGTTGGAGTCCTGCGCACTGAGCCAGTTCATGATGGTCTGCAGCCGGTCCGCGTGGCGGTACAGCAAGGTGAAATCGCCCGTGCGGTGGGCGTGACTGTCGAGGGCAATCACGACCCAGAGGCCGCTGTCGATCGACGCGATGCTGCCCACCCCCGAGTAGTCGGGCTGGCCGTCATCGATGCGGACATTGGCCGGAATCTGGCCATTGGGGGTCGTCGCATTCAACAACGTCTCCAACGTCGCCACCTGGGCCGCCCGCACCTCGTCGTCATCAATGTGCAGCGTGTTCCACACGGTGATCGCGCCATCCCGCGCCCAGACGCTGCGATAATTGATGTCGGTCCCGGTCACGGAATTGTCCGTCAGCGAACAGGCAGAGAATCCCAGCGGCGTGATGTTTTTTTTCAGGGCCAGCAGCGCCTTTTCATAGGCGGTGGAAAGGAACACCCGCTCCTTCTCCGACAAAGAGCCGAGCTTGGTGTCGGTGAAAAGCATGCGAAACCCCGGCTCCAGCTCCGAGCGCCGGATGCGGGTTCTCTCCTTGGTCGGGAGCACGTCCACCACCCCGTAGTGACACAGCCCATCGAGCACCCCGTCCGCAAGAATCTGGCGGGAGCTGAACGTGGGAATGTCCACCGTCGCTTCAAAGAGCTCAGGCAAGGCATTCTCGACGATGATGCCGCGCACTCCGGGAAGCAGAAACATGCTCGCGTCATTGCGCGTATCGCCCGCCACCAGCACGGATTCGAGCGCAACCCCCAGCCGCGCACACAGCCAGGTGAGCGCGCCGCCCTTGGTCGCATGCTGCGGCAGGACATCGAGATCGCGACCGCTGGAGTACACGATCTTCACCTTCACCCCGGCTTCCAAAAACAGCCGCTTCAATTCACGGAGGGCCGTGGCCGGGGCCTGGTCCAGGAACCAACTGGATTTGAAGGGATGCTGAAACTCGTCGGGCTGGGGACGAATCCCGGGGAATCGACTGGCTACCGCATGCACGACCGAGGCGTTCCATCCCTGGGCCAGATGCGTTTCCAGTTCATCAAGCATGCGATTGGCCTTCACATCGAAGACCTGCGTACCCACGCCACCCACGTAGAAGTCCGCCACCGGCAGAACCTCCTGGTCGACGAATCGGCGCAGGTCCGCGACCAGTCGCCCGCTATTGTACACCAGCAGGGGTCGGGTCGCCGGTGGAAGCGCAGTCCAGGCCGCCTTGAA
>JAEUGZ010000324.1 GCA_016794725.1 Opitutaceae bacterium
CCCGGGCCAAGAGGTGCTCCAGCAACGCCTGCGCCACCGGGTGCGGGGTGTCGCGAACCAGGGCAAGCAGAACCGCGCGCTCCGGGGCGGTCAACGCGGCCAGGGCCTCGGGGTTGCGCAACACGGGCGCTTCCAACGTGAGGGTGCCGGTCTTGTCAAAAATCAAGCGCCTGATCTTCGAGAGACGGTAGTACAGGTCGCCCTCCCGCACAAACACCCCGCGACGACGGAGCGCCACCGTCGCCATTTCATCGGCCAGCGGAAACGAAAGCCCGATCGCGCACGGACACGACACCACGAGCACCGCGGTCACCACCGCCCAGGTGCGGGCGCCATCGCGGGTCGCCAGCCACCAGCCGGCTCCGGCCACCAGAGCCACGACGAAAATGCCGACCAGGTAGCCGCGCACGATCCGCTCCAGCACGACGTGACGATGCCCTTCGCGCTCGCCGGGTTTCAGCAGTTCCGCCAGCAGCGAGTCGGCCCAGGGCTGCAGGGCCACGACTTCAATGTCTCCAAAATTCAGATTCACCGCCCCCGACGGCACCCGCTGCCCCCGCCGGAACACACGCGGTTCGGCCTCGCCATTGATCGAGGCGAGGGAGAAGGCCGCCTCGTTGACTTCGAGCCGGGACTCCACCGGCACGGTCTGGGACGCAGCCAGCACAAAGCGATCGCCGCTCACCAGCGCCTCGGGCTCCACCCGCTGCTCCGTGCCGTCGACCGCGATTCGGCGCACCTGCGGCGCCTTGGGCTGGCGCGCAAGCAAGCGGCGGCGATTCCGCTCCACCGCCACCACCTGGGCCCAGCGACCCACCAGCATGAGCACGACAAACGTGCCCACAAAATCGAAGTAGATGAAATGCTCCTGTCCCGTCAGCCAGCCGTAGAGCGAACCGGCATAGGACCCCACGATCCCAACTGCAATCGGCAGGTCGATGTGCATCGCCCCGGCCCGGAGCGCCCGCACCGCGCGGTCGAGGAAATAGACTCCACCGCTCAGCAGCGTGAGGGTCGCGAACCCCATCGACAGCGCGTTGAAGAGTCGCGCATAGGGAAACGTTGACTCCATGCCGAAGTAGCTCGGCAGCGTGAACAGCATGATGTTCATCGCGAACGCCGCGCACAGACCGATACGGCGCGCCAGCGCCCGGCTCTCCGCGCCGTCATTCGCGACCGCGTGGGCGGGACCCACCAGGTAGTTGAACGCCTGCAGCCGCCGCCCGAAATCCGCGGCATCGAACTCCCCCGCAGCCCAGCGCAGGCGAAGCTGGCCGGTCTGAGCATTGACCAGAACCTGGCGGGCACCGGGCTGCTGGTTGAACACATGCTCGATCAGCCAGACGCAGGCTGCGCAGGAAATGCCTTGGACACCGAGATCAAGCTGCGGGGTTGCACCCGCCGCCTTGGACTCCGCGAGGCGCTGCAGGTCGGCCAGCCAGGCATAGTCCCGCGTCTGGAACACCGCCGGATCGGCCGGCGGGGTCACACTGTCCTTGATGCGATAATACGCATCCAGTCCATGCTCGTGCACCAGGCGGAAGACGTAGGCGCAGCCGGCGCAGCAGAACTCCGCTCCAGGCGGATTCACACTCCCGCAGTGCCGGCAGGTCGGCCGGGCGGCAGGGGGCGGCGCCGCCGGCGCGCGCAAGGAGTCGTCCAACGTGGGGATCGGTGAGCTCATGATTCAGTGGGGAAGCGTCCGGGCCGTGGGTTCGGCGGCTCGGGAGATCGGACATCGACTTAAAAACAAACAAATGACCCGGCATTCGGGCCGGCGAATCCAAGGGTGCCGCGCAACCGCCACGCCACCACCAGCGCCGCCACCAACGCCAGGCCGACCTGCACCCGCGCCAGGCCGGCGGGACCGAGCTTGCGACGCAGCCATCCGGCCTGCGTCTGCGCCAGCCAGAGCAGTGGCACCGTGCCGAGACCGAACGTCAGCATCCACTCCGCCCCCCGGAGGGCCGAACCGGCAAAGCTGGACGTGGCGAGGACGAAATAAAGGGGACCGCAGGGCAGCAGGGGCGTGGCCGCGCCAAGGAGGGCCGCGCCACCCAGCGGCCCGCGACGCCGGAGCATCCCGGGCAGGCGAAGACTGAAACGCGCCAATATCGCCGGACGGGGCAGTCGCTTCTCCCATCGAAACGCCAGCGCCAGCAGGAGCAGCACCATCAACCAGGGAACCCAGCGGACTACCCCCGCACCCAGGAAGGAAAGCGGCACGCGACCCAGTCCACCCGCCACCGCGCCCAAAAGGGTGTAGGAAGCCAGCCGTGACACATGGTAAATCGACCGCGTGGTCGCCGGGTCTGCATCCGACCCCGGCGCCGGCGCCAACAGGCAGGCCAGCGGTCCGCACATACCGGCGCAGTGCAGGCTGGTGACAAGCCCGGCCACAAAGGCAGCGGTCGAGGAATCAATGGGCGCGAAGGTCATGGCGCAGGCTCAGCGAGAGAGAACTGGGGGCGCAGACGTCGTCAGCGCCGGTGCGCCGGGCGCTCGATCGACACGTCGGCGGGACGGTGTTTGGACGCGAGCACGAACATGGTGGTCCAGGCCGCCGCGAGGAGAAGAAACCCCGCCGCCACTCCGACCCAGAGCGAAGCGGCCGATGTCCTGGGCTCACTCATGGCCGGGCCTTTCCCGACTTGCCCGCGGTATCCGCCCGCAGGAGCTCAGCATCCGGACCAAGAAACTCCGCCTCCTTGCCCAAGGTGAACGAACCGCGCTCGTCGCGCACCCGCACTGCGAAGGCAAAGTTGCCGGTGTAACCCGCGCGGCCCTGCTGGAGCACCAGGGGCTGGACAATCTCCCCCAGGGCCGGGATTTCCACCGGCTGCTCAAAGCCCGTACGCTGGACGCCGGCCGGAAGGTTCTCCACCGCCACCACAAACCGAACGGGCTCGGCCTGCTTGTTGATCAGACGCAGCATGAACTGGTTTCGCACGCCGTCGTCATTGACGAAGTAGGGCGCGCCGATCATCCGCGTGATGCTCATCGACGCCGGGCGCACCGTGGACAATGCCCACGTGGCAACACTTGCTCCTGCCGCGAGCAGCACCGTGTAGAGGATCGTCCTCGGACGGAACCACCGCGTCTTCTTGCCGGACAAGGCCACTTGTGAGGTGTAGCGGACCAGCCCGCGGGGGCGGTGGACCCGATCCATGACCTCGTCGCAGGCATCGATGCACGCGGTGCAGGCAACGCACTCAATCTGGAGCCCCTGCCGGATGTCTATCCCGGTTGGGCACACCTGCACACACCGGCGGCAGTCGATGCACGCACCGGCGTCGGGCGTGCCCGCCTTGCCCCGCGGTTCGCCCCGCTGGGCATCATAGGCCACGACCAGCGAATGGTCGTCCAACAAAGCCGACTGCATGCGGCCGTAGGGACAAATGACGATGCACATCTGTTCACGAAACCAGGCGAAGTTGAAATACAGCACCGCACTCGCCAGGAAGACGAAGAGGAACGCCCCCCAATGCTCACCGGGTGCCGAGCGCATCATGTGCCAGAGCTCGGGGAGCGAGACGAAGTAGGAAAGGAAAAGGTGGGTGACGCCGGCCGACACCACAAAGAAGGCCACATGCTTGGCCACACGCTTGGCCAGTTTGCCCGGGCCCCAGCCTTGCTGATCGAGGGCGCGGCGGCTGACGGCGTCACCCTCAATCCAATACTCGATCCGGCGGAAGACGTGCTCCATGAACACCGTCTGCGGGCATGCCCACCCACACCACACCCGGCCCAGCAGGGCTGTCACATAGAAGAGGGTGAAAGCCAGGCCGGTGATGACAAAAAACAGGAGCCAGGCGTCCTGAAAGGCCAGGGTCGCCCCAAAGAGGTGAAACCGCCGGCCGCCGATGTCCAAAAACACCGCCGGCGCTCCGTTGATCGGAATCCACGGCAGCGCCAGATAGAGAACGATCAGCGCATACGCGACAATCCGCCGGGCCAGGACAAAGCGTCCCTTGACCTCGGACGGATGGAGGAAGATGCGAGAACCATCCGCGGCGATGGTCGTGACCGAGTCGCGGGTGGGTTTGGGAGAGAGAATACCAGCCATTGTGGGAAGGGCCTGCGTTCAGCTGCGGTGAGCAAGTTCATGGGTCGTCGGCGGGGTTCAGTTCCGGCGACCCATGACGAGGGACTGCCTTACTTGTCGGAGAGGGAAAGCTCGGCGGGAGGAGTGTGGTGACTGAGCACGTAAGCGATGGCTTCGGAAACCTTCTTGGTTCCAAGTACGGGGCCCCAGGCAGGCATGCCCTTGACCAATACACCCTCGTTCACGACCTTGAGCAGGTCCGTCGGCTTCGAGCCGTGAATCCAGGTGGCGTCAACCAGGTTGGGACCGATGCCGCCGGTGAGGGCGACATTGTGACAGCTCGCGCAAATCGTATCGAAGGTCGCCTTTCCCGCGCTGGTGAACACGGGATTCCGACTCATCTTCCACAGCGACGGGTCATCCAGCGCGGCATTGGCAGCCAGTTTCACGGCCTCGACCCGCGCCATATGCTCATCGATTTTCTTGCCGTCGCCCACCGACAGACCGGACTGCTGCATGTAGAGCCAGTATCCGATCCAGAAGACGATGGTGGCGTAGAAAGTCAGGAGCCACCAGTTCGGCAGCCGTTTGTCGTACTCTTGAATGCCATCGAAGGAGTGAGGCCGCAACGGGTCCTCACCTGGCAGGGTCGATTTGTGTGCGGAGTCAGGAGGCGTCATGGTGATTGTCCTCGAAGGGAAGGCGGGCGAAGTGTTCGGTCTGCCGGGGCGTCATGCGCAGGGCCTGACGCGAGATGGCAAAGTAGACGGTGGCGGTCACCACGAACGAGATCAGCGGGAAGATCGCGACCCAGTGGTCAAAGATGAGACGTCGGAACATGGAGGAGTGGAGTCAGGGTTCAGGGCGTGACGGCGGCGGAACGCACCACCTTCTCGTACTTGCCGAGGCGCTGCAGGTAGGCGATCAGGGCGACGATTTCGCGATCCGAGGAGGTCAGCTGCTGCGCTGCCTTCAGTTCCTCGACGATGGTCTTGGCCTGGAGCTCGACCTCCTCGGTCACCAGCGCGGCAGAGAGCGGTGGATAGGGTACGCCGAGCGCGCGCATCACGTTGATCTTCCCGTAGAGCGCCGCGACGTCGGTGTGGTTATTGTACAACCACGGGTAGTTGGGCATGTTCGAACCGGGCGAGGTGTTGCGCGGATCGGCCATGTGCACGAAGTGCCAGGCGGCGTTGTACTTGCCACCCACACGGGCCAAATCCGGGCCGGTGCGGCGGGATCCCCACTGGTAGGGATGATCGTAGAGCGACTCACCGAGGCGGGAGTAGTCGCCGTAGCGCAGCACGTCCGGCACCATGGTGCGGATCATCTGGGAGTGACAATTGTAGCAGCCCTCGCGGACGTAGATATCGCGTCCGGCCAGTTCCAGCGGCGTGTAGGGCTTCGCAATGCGCTCTTCCATGTTCTGCGCCTTGTTGACCACGACCGTCGGCACAATCTGGATTAGGCCACCGGCGGCCACCGCCACGAAGGTCAGCACGGTAAAGGGAGCGGCACTGACGAGCAGCCGCTCATACCAGCCGGCCCAGCGGGTGCCCCGGGTCGCAAAGTGGGCGACCGCAAGGATGGCACAGATCGCCGTGCCGAAGAGACCGACAATCTGCAGCGCGGGTCCGCCAAACATCCACACGCAGGCGAACAGTACGCCCAGCGCGGAGAACACCACGGGAGGATTGAGGAACGTGCCAAAGACGCCGAGGGGCCTCTCCGCGGACTTCAGGTCGTCCACGTACACATCAACCCGGCCATCGACTGCCTGGGCTCCGGAAATCGTGCGGATGACGTTATAGGCCAGCAGGAGGAATCCGGTGAGGTAAAGCCCGCCGCCGATCACACGCATGAGCATCATCAGACGGATGGCGTTAAGCGTATCCAGAAAATTAGGATAGGCCAGCACCGTACCGCCCTCGGTCGTGGCGTTGAGCATGAGGCCCTGGGTGATGCCCGAGGTCCACATGGCCGCGACGTAGAGCAGGATGCCGACCGTTCCGATCCAGAAATGCAGGTTCGCGAGGGCGGTCGAGTAAAGCGGCTTGTTCCACAGTTTGGGCAGCAGCCAGTAGATCATGCCGGCCGCCATGAAGCCGTTCCAGCCCAGTGCACCCGCGTGCACGTGACCGATGATCCAGTCGGAGTAGTGGGCCAGCGCATTGACGGACTTGATGGAAAGCAGCGGTCCCTCAAAGGTTGCCATGCCGTAGAAGGTCACGGCGGCCGCGTAAAACTTGAGCACCGGATCGGTCCGCAGCTTGTGCCAGGCACCGCGCAACGTGAGCAGGCCGTTGAGCATGCCGCCCCATGACGGGGCCCAGAGCATGAGCGAGAAGGTCATGCCCAGCGCCTGGAGCCAGTTGGGCAGCGCGGTATTGAGCAAATGGTGCGGGCCGGCCCAGATATAGACGAAGACCAGCGACCAGAAGTGAATGACCGAGAGCCGGTAGCTGTACACCGGACGCTCCGCCGCCTTCGGCAGAAAGTAGTACATGATGCCGAGGATCGGCGTGGTCAGGAAGAACGCCACGGCGTTGTGACCGTACCACCACTGGACGAGCGCGTCCTGCACTCCGCCAAAGACCGGGTAGCTGTGCAGCAGGCTCGTCGGAATCGACAGGTGGTTGACGATGTAGAGCATCGCCACCGTGATGATCGTTGCGATGTAGAACCAGATCGCAACGTAGAGGCTGGGCTCGTTTCGCTTCGCCAGCGTCCAGAAGAAATTGATCGCAAACACCACCCAGATGAGGGCCACCGCGATGTTGATGGGCCAGATCAGTTCGGCGTACTCCTTGCCGCGGGTGAAACCGAGCGGAAGGGTGATCGCAGCGGCCACGATGATCGCCTGCCACGCCCAGAAATGCAGCGAGGACAGGAAGTCACTCGCGAGCCGCGCCTTGAGCAGCCGCTGCGTCGAGTAGTAGACGCCGGCGAACATCATGTTGCCCACAAACGCGAAGATCACCGCGTTGGTGTGCAACGGCCGCAGCCGGCCGAAGGTCAGCCAGGGCAGATTGAAGTTGAGCCTCCAGAAGTTGAGCTGTGAAGCAATGAGCACGCCCACGAGCATGCCCACGGCGCCCCAAACCACGGTGGCCAGCATGAACTGCCGGACCACGCGGTCGTTGTAGGTGATGGTTAGTTTGCGGTCTGACATGGCAAAAGGATCAGGCTCTCAGGAGGTGCGGATACCCGCCGCGAGGGAGGGTGCGGATACGCGGCGGGACTGGGCCTTGCGGCAGGCCTCGCACGGGGGACGGGCTGCGGAGCCCTGCCCATCCGACACGCAACCGCAGGAGCCGCTGGCGTGTTGCGTCGTCGACGCCTGCCGGCCACGGCGGGCGGCCGGCGTCGCCGTCTCATCTGCCAGCGGCAGCAGCGAGTCGTGCTCAGCGCTGCTGAACGCACGGTGCGCGCTTTCGCGCAGGAAAAAGAGCACAAAGGTGGCGACCAGGCAGAGGCTGATCGTGAGGGTGAGGGGAATGACGGCCATGGTGGGAGGAGGACGAGGGTGATGAGTGAGAGGAAAGGGAATCAGGGCTGGGCCAGCGCCGGGTCTTCGCCCTCGACGCGGACGGAACGGCGGCCGGACGCGGCCGCACCCGTCTGTTCGATCAGCTGGCGCTCGAGGGTTTGCACGACCTGAAGGATGGCCGTCTCGGGTTCGGAAGCCTGGGCGTGCGCAGTGAAATCCACCCCTGCCCGCTCCACCCGACCCGTGGCCGCAAAATTTTCGTCCCGGCCATGCGGAACGTCCCTCACCACGTGGATCCGCAGGCGCACGATTGCCGCCTGATGTCGGAAAAGCTTTTGGGCTTTCCGTTCCACGAGCGCGGCCAGGTGGTCGCGGGCGTGGAACCCTTCGGTGTGAAACAGCACGGTTGGATTCATGACAGGGAAAGCGGGCGTGACACGGTCTCCGGGCGGGAAGTCCGACTCGGTCAGGGACACGAGTGGGGATCCGGGAAAAACGGGGAATCGATGCATGTGGGAGTTGGTTCCCCATGACCTTACGCGGCTGTCAGGAATTGCGCTCCGCGCAGCTTGCCTAGACCTATGCATATCTTGGCGAGACCCGGGACAGGCCATCAAAAGATGCACACGCTTGGGCAACCCACGCGGAGCAAGAAGTCTGCACATCTGCGAGAGTGTCCGCATGCACGAAGTCCTCCTGCATGCGCTGCGGCGCCACCGCGCGACCCTTCGGGCACGATGGGAAATACTCCTGCGCGCCGAGCCTGCCTGCTCACCCCTCGCCAACCCGGATGTTCTGGTATTGATGATGGAATGGACGCTGGACGAGTGGGAGGTGGCGATGCGTCACCAGCCCTCGCGACGCCGACGGGCGCACAGCCTGCCAGAAACGCCCTCCGAGGAGTGTCCGTGCGGCATGAACCCCCTGCTGCGCTACTTCTCCACGGCCGAGACGGCACTGGATGAAGCGCTGACCGATCTTCCCATTCCCACCGGTGAGGGCGAGGCT
>JAEUGZ010000400.1 GCA_016794725.1 Opitutaceae bacterium
AGGTTGATGGTCGGTCCGAGCCGGTAGCGACCATCCATGAAATTCGCCGGTTCGGTCCCGAAAAGACCGGCCTGACCAAGGGTGAACGCATTCGCTGCGCCCGAGGCGAGGTTGTAGTTGATGTTCTGGCGATCCTGGGTCTTTTCGCTGCGGACAAACTTGGCTCCCACCTTCCAGAAACCCGGCTTGCTGCCCCAGGTGACGTCCCGGCGGACATCCACCTGCGCGGACGTCACGTCTTCCTGCTCCTGATCGGTGCGGAAGCGCACGCGACGGAAGGGATAACTCGCCGGGTCGTAGAACGCCGCATTCGGCGTGACGATCGGGATCTCTCCCCCCAGGACGTACGTGTTTGGAAACGCCCCCGCGGCCGACCGGAACTCCCAATCGACGCGGCGTGGAGTCCGGCGTTCGCCGGTGCTCATCCCGAGCAGCCAGTCGAGCCGGATCTGGGAGGCCAGTTCGTGTTTCCCGCCCACCGACACGGCGGAGATGATGCCCTGTTGCTTGTAATCGCGAAACTCCCGCGTCGACCGTCCCTGGCTGTTGGTGCCGCCGGTGGCCGTCTGATTGGTGAGCGTGCCCAGTCGGAAATTGAAACCGGCCTTCTGGCGTCCCTCCTCGTCGGTGAATTCGTTGTAGTTGAACCGAACGTGGAGCTGGTGGTCGGCCGAGGGACGGAATTCGAGGCCAACGTTGGCACCGAGGCGCTCGCGCTCAATGTGGTAGTCAAACGACTCCTGCGATTGCGGGAGGTAGAATCCGTTTTGCCGGACCCAGTCGATCGCGTCCGAGGTCTGGGAGGCGAATTCGCGGTACGAGTAGCTGCCACCCGCAATGATGCCCCACCGCTTGGCGGTATCGAGGACCCGGCCGTAAGTGAGGTTGCCGCCGTGCCAGCCCCAGTTTTCGGCAAAGTGGTTGTAGCCCTTGCTCAGGGAGCCGAAGAGGAACGGTTCGTCCCGGTCGAAGGCACTCTGGGTGACAATGTTCACCGAACCACCGATCGCATTGTGGTCGAGATCAGGCGTCACCGCCTTGACCACCTCAAGCCGGGCAATGAGGTCGGCGGGCACCGAGTCCATCGCCAGTCCACGCCTTCCCTGCTCCGCCGGAGACCCGATCGTCTGCCCGTTGAGCGTCACATTGTTGAGTGCGGCGTCGATGCCGCGCACCACGATGAAGCGTCCCTCGCCCTGGTCGATCTCAAGCGAGACGCCCGGCACCCGTCGCAGCGCCTCGGCCGCATTTCCGTCGGGGAACTTGCCCACCGCATCGGCCGAGACGGCGTCCATGATGTTGTCGGCCGAACGCTTCTGCTGCAGCGCGCGCGCCTGCCCCTCCCGGGCCCCCTCGACCACGAAGTTCGCCAGCTTGACCACCTCGCCGCCGAGCACAATCTCGACCGCGTTCTCGCCGGCTTCCGCAACCGTGACCGACTGACGCACGTCGTTGTAACCCAGATACGAAACCACCACGGTGTAGGACCCGGCGGGAATGCCGCCGAAGCTGAAGGCGCCCCCGGCCTCGGAGGTCGCCGTGCGGCCAAGCTCGGAGATCGTCACGGTCGCGCCGTACAGGAGCGAATTGGTATTGGAATCACGGACACGGCCCGTGAGGGAGGCGGCTCGGGCCGCCACGGAGAGGGCAACGCTCGCGAAAAGGCAAAGCGCGGACAGACGCAGAAATCCAGGCATGACGTCGTGGGGTTGGGGTTGACTGCTTCGAACCTGCGCTAGTCAGAAACTCCAATATTCTTCCCATGTCAATTCCCGGTGTGGCACCGACGATTTTTGGTCTAATCCTATTGTAACTACCTTTACTGCAGGTTTTAATAAGACCAGTTTCGTCGAAATCCGCCGAAATTCGGGCTCCAAGGGATCCATTTTCCCAAGCAGATCGGTTACAGTGTCCGTCAGGGAACAGGCGGCGGGCCCGGCGGTGCGGGTGGAGGGTCCGCCCCCCTACCTGGCCTTGAGCTGAAGCGAGGCGGTGTGGTTCTCGGCCGCCTCGGCGAGGTTGACCACGCCCAGCAGTTGGCCGGCGAAGAGGACCATGAATCGCTCCGGATAGGGCGTGAGTTTGAGCTCCACGCACAAGCCGGCAAAGGCGCGGCCCACATGAATCAGACGGCGATGAAACGTAAAGATGCCCTTTTCGGAGACGAGCCGCACGTCCGAACCGGGCAAGTATGCAGGCGGCAGGACCTGTCCGGGAAAGACCCTAAGGCTCGGACGGTAGAGAGAAATCGGACTTCGCCGCTGCAGGGCCTCCTGTTTTCCCCCGAAGTTATGCTGCTCGCGGATTCGATGCAGGAGGACCAGCGCCTCCCCGGCATCGAGCCGGGCCGCCGCCTGGGTGAACGCGGCGAACGGGTCCAGCCCGGTATTTCGATCAGCAAGTGCGCCGCGTTGATAGGCCGGGAGCGCAGCGAGGCTGGCGGCGAGCCGACGTTGCTCTTCGCCGGCCGGGGAAGCGGTCTCGTCGACTCCGAACTCCACCACCACGCCCAATCGCATCAGCCAGATCGTCAGGGGCGTGTGCAGCCTGCAGGGTGCGGCCTCGACCAACGAGGGCCCGCCGGGCACCTGGAGGCGCCAGGGGAGCCCGTTGCGATGGACGAGTTCGCTGACAAAGGAATCCAGCGCTTCATCTCGCCGGTGGGCCAGCAGGGTCGCGCCCACCATGAAGCCGGTCGTGGCGTCCCGCACCCACACCGGCGTGGTCAGTGTACCGTCGGCCAGCCCAACCTCCACGCCAAATTGCACGGTCCAGCGGTAGTTGGGCTCAAACCGCTGCGCATCCGGGCCGAGCGCCTGCAGGCGCGCGGTGGCGTCGTCGCGCTGCCGCCGGAGGATCAGGTCGATGGTGCTGGGCGCGGGCAGCGGCGTCACTCCCCGGGACGCCAGTTCGGCGCGCAGGCGCTGGCCGCTCCAGTCGGGATGCTCCCGCCGCAATGACAGCACCGCGTCGACCACCGCGTCGGGCGTACGCCGGGGACTCGACTTCGGTCGACGGCTGAGCTGCTGCAGACCGGCCTCGCCGGCCAGGCGGAAGCGCTTCAGCCACTTGTAGCCGGTCTTTCGACTGACGCCGAAGCGCGCGCAGAGCGCCACAAACGGCTCGTCGCGTTTTTCCGCCATCTCGACAAATTCGCGCCACACAGGGGAGAGGCTTTTCGCCGACGCCCCGGCCGTGTCAAGCCGACACCTCGGAGCGCAACCCGCTTTCACATCATCCCTGGACGCAATCAGCCGTGGGTGGCTTCCTTGAGTTCGAAGAACGTCCGACGTAGTTGAATTTCGAACTCGGCCATCTTGAACCCGGGGAAAAGTCGAGGACGGATGGCCGCCCAGGCGAGCGTCTGTTCGACCGCTGGAGCGCTGCGTTCGGTGGGATCGCCGCAAGCGCCAATATGATGATACAGACAGAGTTCCCGAGCCAGCGCCACGGCACAGATCAGTTCTCCGACCTCGCCGGCCTCCGCTTCGAGCGGACGCTCCACGAATCGAATGACGGCACAGTATCGCTCCGGCAGCCCAAGGCGACGAGCCAGTCGTTCGCCGAGATCGCGGGTGTCACAACGCAGGTAACGTCGCTCTGCTTCGTGCAGCGAAATCCGATGGTCACGCGCATGGCGGACCGTCGCCTCCACCGCATAGGGGTGCAAGTGGGCGAGAACGAGCTTGCCGATGTCGTGCATCAGCCCGGCCTGGTAGGCCACGCTCGCGGCATTCTTGAATTGCAGGTACTCGCAGATGACGCGCGCCAGCCGACCCACGCCGACTTGAAATCGCCAAAACTGGGGCCACGTCAGCGGCGGGACGAAGAATGACTCCTCCTTCGCGGAGGGGATTTGCTTGGCGAGGGTGGCGAGGCGCTCGCTGCCGAGGAGGCTGACCGCACCCGCCAGGTCCTCGATGGTCGTCATGGCGTCATGCTTGAGCTGGTTGGCGGCCATCAGGACCGTGCAGGCCAGGCCGGGGTCCTGATCAACCAAATCCACCACCTGCTGGAGATGGCTGCCCGTGCGGTCCGCCGCCATCTGGAACGCAGCCAGGACCGTATCGATCACCGGAAACGCGGCGAGCTTGTCGGTCTCGGCCTCCAGTACACCCTCCGGGACGATCGGGCCGCCGCGGATGACATCGGCATCGAGCCACTGGGCGTGACGCTGTGCTTCTTCGGCAGCGTGGCGATCGTCCTCTCCAAAGCCCGTCGCCTTCAGCATGCCCGGGTGCAGGTGGTCAAAAATCAGCTGCCCCATCCACGCAAAGTCCTTTTCAGCCCACCGTAGCAGCGACAAGTCCCCTTTTTCCGCCCCCGCGCGGAGCACCGCCAGGTATTCAGCGACCGCCCACACGCCGGCTTCCTCGGCCTTTTCGCTCAACGCCAGCACCTGGCGCAGCACCTCCGCGTGGGCGGGATGCTCCTCCGCCGCCTGCGCCGCAAAGTTGCGACCGGTCGGCTCCATCAGGCCCTCCAGTTCCACCCGCCGCCGCTTCAGCTCGGAGGGGTCAAGCTGCAACTGGGCGCAAAACGACTTCTCCTCTTCGAAGTGCATCGACCGCCACGGCACACGCAGCGCCTTTTCAAGTTCGCGGTAAATCACATCCTCGCGGTACGGCTTGACCAGGTAGTTCTGCACGCCCGTGGCAAGCACCGCCTTGACCACCTTGGGATCAGCCACCGACGTGTAGACAATCAAAGGCACCTTTTTCAGAAGCGGATCCGCCCGGACGCGCTGGAGCAGTCGCACTCCATTCTCCCCGGGGAGCGTCAATTCGAGCACCACCAGGTCGAAAGCCACAAACTCCCGAAGCAAGCGCCACGCCTCCTCGGCCGTGCCCGCCACGGCGCATCGGTGCGAGCCGCGACTCAGCATGCCCCGGAGAGCACGGTGCGCGACTTCATTGGAATCCACCAGGAGCAGGTTGGCCACAGGGTAAAGCGTCGGGGGGACGGGGAACGCGGCAAAACTCTCAGTCCCTCCCTTCGCGCGCAAGGCGGGAGTAGGAGGAATCGCCCTCCGGATTCGCGTCCGTCCGGCCCGCGGAAGCGCAGGCGCGACGAACTGAGTGGAATCCAAGATAAGCGTCTGGTGGAGGTGGGGTCGTCGACCCCGCGCGGATTGGCGTCGCGTGAAGAAGTCAGACCACGGAGGCGGGACCCGTCGGTCCCGTCGCGGCCTCACCGAGGCCACCTCCACCTGAAGCGCAGGCCTATCCAGCGGCCAATCGTCACCTTGACGCGTCTGCCCAATCGCGGGAAAGCTGCCTCCAACGAGAACGCTGCAGTTTCCAAACCCATTCCTTGAGTCGCCCCCCGGCGCAGCTGCGGGTTCCGGCCGGAAACGCCCTAGCGTGCGATTGATCGGAGGGCCTCGACGAAGGCGTCGATGTCGACCACGGAGGAGGGCAGGCCGGGTGTCACCCTCACACCGCGGACGACAGGGTGATGGACGGCGTTCACAAAGATCCGGTGCTCCTCCAGTAAACGCCGGGCCACGGTCTCCGGCTCCATTCCCTCCACCGCAAAGGTCCCGATTGCCCCATGGCGGGCAGGATCAGCCGGAGTGAGGAGCTTGACTCGCGGAAGCGATCGGACCTGGGACGTCCATCGGCGCTGCAGCAGGTTCAAACGGGCCTGTTTGACCGGGGTGCCAATCGACTCATGCCAGCGAATCGCTTCGCGCAGGCCGCGGTGCGCCGAGTCGGGACGGTTGCCGAAATGCTCCAGTTTGCGAACGTCGGTCGCCGGCAGGCGCGTATCCGGAAACAGAGGCTGCAGTGCTTCGATCCGGTCGCGACGGACAAACAGGAGCCCTGTGCCCAGGGGGGCCCCCAGCCACTTGTGCAGGCTCGACCCGAGGTAGTCGCAGTCGAGGTCCTTCACCGTGTACGCGAGTTGCCCGAAGGAATGGGCGGCATCCACAATGACTTGAAGACGGTGACGCCGCGCCATTTCGGCCACCGCCCGCACTGGCACCACCTGCCCAGAATGATTGATGACGTGGGTGATGACGATGGCTCGGGTTCTCGGAGTCACGGCCGCTTCAAAACACCGCACCACCTCGTCATCGCTGTGCGGGTGCAAGGGCAGCCGCGCCGTCTGCGCCACCACTCCCTCGGTCCGGGCGCGCTGTTCGATCGCCTCGACCACGCTCGGGTAGTCCTGGTCGGAGTGCACGATGCCATCGCCCGACGCGAGGGGCATTCCCCGGATGACTATGGCAAGCGCCTCCGTGGCATTCCGGGTCAGGATAACTTCCTCCGGATCCGCCCCCGCCACCCGGGCCAGGTCGACCCGTGCCGCTTCGCGTTCGGCATTCATCTCGCCTCGCTTGTAGTGGGCACCTCGAAGCTGTCCCTGCCGCATCGCTTCCATCTCCGCGGCAAGCACCCGGTTCGCGCCCGGATGGTACCAGCCGTACTCGAGCTGGGTGAAATCGGTGGGAACGGTGTAAGCCTCGCGAACCGTTCGCCAATACGCCTCATCGCCGGCCCTGATCTCCGGTGACGCCAGCAATCCCATTCTGGAGGGTGCTTGGTTGGAAGCGGATGTACCCAGTTGGCAATGGTCCATCGCTCCAGGTTCCTGCAATCCCACGTCCGAGACCACTCCGAACCACCGGAAGAACCGTTACAGTCACGATCTTACGTTACGACACAGACCAACTTAGCCGCAACGATTCAGACGAGAAACCACGAATGGACACGAATGCACACGAATCCGGAGAGAGATACGAAGAGTCGAGCAGCTGAATTTACCTCACCCCAAACTGAACCAATCCCTCGCAACTCTCGGTCCCTGTTTTCATTCGTGTAGATTCGTGTCCATTCGTGGTTCAACTGCAGGGTTCAGGCTTAGGCGATTTGCACGCATTCCACCCGCGCCCCATCGGAATGTTTCCTAGACGGTCAGCACCCC
>JAEUGZ010000306.1 GCA_016794725.1 Opitutaceae bacterium
TCCTCACGCGCCGCCTCCGACTGGAACACGGACGACTGGCGGTAGGTTTGCGACAGGAGGATCTCGCGATGCAGCGGTTTCAGCCGCCAGCCGTGGCTGAGGAGCCGGGACGCCAGGAAATCGAGCAGCGCCGGGTGGGAAGGCCTGCCTCCGAGGAATCCAAAATCGCTCGGTGTATCTGAAATTCCTGTGCCAAAGTGGTAGTGCCACACGCGGTTGGCGAGCACCCGGAGTGCCAGGGCATTGTCATCCCGTGTAATCCAGCGGGCCAACGCAAGCCGGCGCTCACCTTCGGCGGCTTCCGCGGGAAGTTGAAAACCCGCCATCAGGTTGTCGAGCACCGCGAGGCTTGTCGGGAGAACGGCGTCGCCCGGTTTGGCCGGATCCCCTCCCCGGTGCACGAACGTGGGTCCCTCGGGCTGCGAAAACCGACCGGCCCACACCGAACGCAGTTTCGGGACAGCGTCGAGTGCCTTCTGGGTTGCGGCAATCTGCTGGCCCAGCGACAGGAGGCGCTCGCTTTCCTCGGGCTTGATGACGTGCCGTCGTGTGCGCTGCACGCCGTGCGCGGGTGACCACGGAATCCGGTCGTCGCTGCTTGCGACCCGTCGCCAGGACTGGCCGTCAAGCGAAACCTGGAGGTCGTACTCGCACGGCGTCGCCCCCTGGGGTGTCTCTCCGGGCAGGTCGGACGTCAGGTTGCTGAAGGAAATCCGGTCAATCGTTTCCGTGTGGGCAAGGGTGATGGTGAGTTCGGGCGGGTTGCCGATGAACCACTGCTCGCCATAGCTCCCGTCGATGGTGAACTGGGGCCCGTAAGCTTCGGGGAAGTCCTCGGCATAGGCGGAGCGGGCACCCTCTGCCCGTCCCCCATTTCTGGCGAGAGCCACGTTTCTCGGGTCGGGCCCCGCAGTCCACACGGAGAACTCCGTCAGCCGCGCGTGGCCCCTGGTCGCGTCCACCGCCACCTTGGGATCCGTGGTGGCAGCATGAATACGAAACTTTACAAAGCGGGCGGCCACGGGTTCGAATCGCTCCTCGGTCAGGCCGGGGTCGATTCTCGGACGGGAAGGAGTCTCGCCTGCGAACGCCACTGTCGCGCGTTCGGTGACAGCATCGTCGACGACCTTCCGTTCCGCCATCAATCGCTTCAATTCCTCATTGAGCGGCCGTGTCGCCTCCTCGTACTGCCGCCTCTCCTCGGGAGAAGCGATCACCCGGGAGCCGTGCGTGACCCCCTCAAAGGCCGCGCGCAATCGATAATAATCCGACGTCGGTATCGGATCGAACTTGTGGTCATGGCAGCGTGCGCAATGCACCGTCAGGCCGAGGAACGCACCACCCGTGGCCGTAATGATGTCGTCGAGCGTGGCCGCCCGAATGTTGGCCTTGGCGACCGGATCCTGGTTGCCGACATCGTCATAGGGACCCGCCACAAGGAAGGCCGTCCCCACTTCGACGGCCGGATCATCCTTGCCGATGCGATCCCCGGCCAGGTGCTCGGCGATGAACGTGTTGAAAGGCTTGTCCTCGTTGATCGACCGGATCACGTAATCGCGAAACGGCCAAAGATCGTTGATGATGACATTCCGCTCAAAGCCGATGCTTTCGCCAAAACGGATGACGTCGAGCCAGTGTCGCCCCCAGCGCTCGCCATAGTGCGGCGACGCGAGCAGCCGATCAACGAGGGCTTCCGTTGCCGCCTCCGGATTGGACTGGTGCGCACGGACAAAGGCGGTGACTTCGTCGAAAGTTGGAGGCAGTCCAATCACGTCGTAACTCATGCGTCGAATGAGCGCACGGGCTTCGGCGGGTGGATTTCGCGACAGACCTCGTGCAGCCAGTTCGTCGGAAACAAACCGGTCGATCCGCGCCGAAGCCGGCAGATCCGGATCGGACGAGACCACTGCCAGCGGCTGCAATGACCACCAGGATTTGTCGGCCCGTCGGGCCTCGACGGAGGAGCCCGTGCGCGGATCCGGCGCACCCCCGCGAACCCAGGTGACAAAATCGGCAATCACGGGATCGGGCAGTTTGGGCGCCTTCGGCGGCATTTCCAGATCCGGCTCGGCATGCTGGAGGGCGCGGATGAGGAGCGACTTCTCCGGATCTCCGGGAACAATCACGGCTTCGCCGCTATCCCCGCCCCGACGCCACCCGGCCGCAGTATCGAGGGTCAAATTTCCGCGGATCTTCTTGGAGGTGGCGCTGTGGCATTCATAACACTGGTCCACGAGGACTGGGCGTATCCGCTGCTCGAAAAAGGCAATGCCCTCGGAATCCGAGGCGCCCAGCACCGATGTGCAGGCAACCGCGAAAAGGAGAAACGCACGTTTCATCGTTCGAATTCAGGCGAGGATCGAGCGAACCACGTGGCCATGAACGTCCGTCAGCCGTCGGGCGGCACCATTGTGATAGTAGGTCAGCCGCTCGTGGTCCAGACCGAGCAGGTGGAGCACCGTGGCATAAAAATCGTAGACTGTGGTGACATCCTGGACACTCCTCCGTCCAAAATCGTCGGTGGCTCCATGACTGACACCCCCTTTCACCCCGGCGCCCATCATCCACGTCGTGAAGGCATCCGGATTGTGATCGCGCCCGGTGGTGCCATCCTGATGGGTCGGCATCCGGCCGAATTCGGTGCACCAGATCACCAGCGTGTTTTCCAGGAGCCCGCGCTGCTTGAGATCGGTGAGCAGGGCCGCCGTGGGCTGGTCGAAGATCGGACAGTGACGCTCGTAGTCGGCTTTCAGCGTCTTGTGGGCATCCCAGTTCAACAGTCCATCCACTGCGCTCGCCCGGGAAGCGCAATAGAGGCTGACAAAGCGGACACCCTGTTCGAGCAGCCGCCGGGCCAGCAGGCAGTTGCGGGCATAGGCCGCCTTGAGCGGATTGGTATCGGAAGTTCCATACAACTCGTGCACGTGCCGGGGCTCCCTGCCAAGTTCGCTGACTTCCGGCGCCTTGAGCTGCATCCGTGCAGCGAGCTCATAGGCGGCGATGCGGGCCTGAAGTTCATCACTCCCCGGGCGGGCGAGCGCGTGCTCCCGGTTGATCAGTCCGATGAACTCCCGGGTGGACGCATCCACCTCAGGCCCGATTGATGCAGGTCGCGCCAGATTGCGGAGTCCTTGTTGCGCCGACAACGTGACCGCCTGATGCTGCGCGGGCAGAAATCCATTGCTCCAGTTGGCTTTTCCGTTCGGTGGCTCACCCCGGATGTCCTGGATGGCCACATAGGTGGGCAGGTTTTCGTTGAGGCTGCCCAGCGCATAGTCGATCCACGAACCAGCGCTCGGGAATCCATCGCGCGTGAAACAGGAGTTCATCGCCACGCACCCGGGGCCGTGCGTGTTGGTGCGGGAAACCATGCTGTGAATGAAGGCCATGTCATCCACGTGCCTCGCCATCTGAGGAAGCAGGGTCGATATCATTTTACCGCTTTGACCCGCCGGCGCGAAGGCCCAGGGCGAACGCATGAGATTGCCGTTTTTTCCCTGGAATGTGACCTCCTTGTCGCCTCCGGGGAGCGGGGTGCCATGAAACCGGTCCAGCATTGGCTTGTGGTCCCAGAGATCCATGTGAGACACCCCGCCAGGGCAGAAAATCTGCAGGACCTTCGTGGCCTTGGGCTGAAAGTGCGGCGCGCGGGCTGCGGCCGCGAGCAGCTCCGAGCCGAGTAGCCGCGCGAGCGCGACCCCGGTCAGGCCTGAAGTCATATGTCCAAGAAACGCACGTCGCGCCAGCAGCTGGGGCACATCATTCATCGGAATCGCAGGGGTGGCGGGGCGTCCTTGCACTCATGCGGCCAGCAGTGTTCGCGGAGGACTCCTCACTCCTAGAAAGGTGGGTTCACCGCCGCAAGGCTCAATCCGTGCGGCATTGCATCCACGGCCACCGCTCCGCCCTCAGCCAGCGGACGTCGTGGGCGGCAAGGTCGATGGGGGGACGAACCTCGATTCAACGCCTGTGATGTCATCGGTGAGGCGTCGATCGTGAAATCGCGGAGTGACGAACTCGGCCGCCGGCGAAATGACCCGGGAAGCGATGGCTTTGGCGCAACGACACGGCGAAGTCCACTCGCCGACGCCGACTATGAAGCTCCGGGGGCGCCACTTCCCAGGGCCGCGCGCACGGGCATCGGCAGGGGTTCGGCTTCCATGCGCCCGGTCGAGTCTTGACGGACGTGCACCGTGGTCATGCGTCCGCGAGCCACCTCGGTCCAGCGGCCCGCACGGTCTTTCTCAAAAACGAATTCGAAAGTGACGCTGGTCGTGCCCACCGCCACCACCGACGCCGTGACCCGCACTTCGTCATCGCATCGCAAGGGTCGCATGAAGCTGCATGACGCCTCGCGCCGCGGCCAGCCCAGCCGGATGCCTTCGGCCGTGGTGCTCATCATCGGAAGCGTCAGTGCACGAAACCACTCGTGTTCACAGACTTCCATCCAGCGGTAGAAGTTGGAGAAGTGCATGATGCCGGCGGCGTCGGTTTCATGAAACGCCACTCTGCGGACAATGGAAAATGTGGGACCAGACATGCCCCCACTTTGCTCGACCGTCGTTGGCTGTCAAAGCACTGCCCAACTGACCATCGAACCCGCACCCTTCACGTGCCACAGAAAGTCTGGTACCCTTCGCCTCCATCGGGTGCCCCTGTGCGGTACTCCGGGGCATCCCGATCGTGATCGAAGGGCGACTGAAGCACCTGCACCAGGCGCTCCAGCGGGACCAGATCCCCCTGCTCCGCCGCCTCCAGCGCGGCCTCGACAAGGTGGTTGCGTGGAACGAACGCCGGATTGGCCGCCCGTTGCAGCCGTCTCACTTCGGCTGTTGTCTGCGGCTGCCGGGACAGGCGTGCCTGCCACCGGCCATGCCAGTGCATAAAATCCTGATCGGCGCGCCGGACATCCTTGATCGCAAGGCCTGCGGTCAGATCCGACCAGGTTTGGGTGTAGTCCGCCCGCCTGCGCTGCATCCAGTCGAGCAGTTCGCGGATGAGATCCACATCTTCCGAATCGTCTCCGAACAAGCCCAGCTTCTGCCGCATCCCGGCCAGCACTGCGGCCTGATAGGCCGGTTCAAATCGATCCAGCGTCTCCTCGGCCCGGGTAATGGCCTTCGCCTCGTCCGGATCCAGCAAAGGCAGGAGCGCCTCGGCCAGGCGGGTGAGGTTCCAATGCATGATCTCGGGCTGCCGCCCATACGCGTAGCGTCCGTGCCGGTCGATCGAACTGAACACGGTCGCTGGATCGTAGGAGTCGATGAAGGCGCAGGGCCCGTAATCAATCGTTTCACCCGAGATCGCCACATTGTCGGTATTCATCACACCGTGTACAAACCCGACTGCCATCCACTGCGCCACCAGCGCGGCCTGGCGGTCAATCACCGCCGCGAGCAGGGCTTGGGCCGGACACTCCGGGCGGGCTGCCGCCAGCTCCGGGTCGTGCCGCTGCAATGCGTAGTTCACGAGTTCACGCAGCGCCTCGGCATCCCGCCGAGCCGCCACCCATTGAAACGTACCGACGCGAAGATGGCTGGCTGCCACGCGGGTCAGCACCGCGCCGGGGAGTTCCCGCGAACGCCACACCGATTCGCCCGTGGCCACCACGGCCAGGCTGCGGGTGGTGGGAATGCCGAGGGATGCCATCGCCTCGCTGATCACGTATTCGCGCAACATCGGACCCAGGGCCGCGCGACCGTCGCCGCGGCGCGAGAACGGCGTGGGTCCGGCTCCCTTGAGCTGGATGTCGAAGCGTTCGCCACGCGGCGTAACCTGTTCGCCGAGCAGGATCGCCCGGCCGTCCCCCAGGGCCGTGAAGTGGCCGAACTGATGACCGGCGTAGGCCTGCGCCAGCGGCGCCGCTCCCGGCGGCAGGCGGTTGCCCGAAAACACCTCGGCTCCCTCCGTTCCTTCCAAAGCGCCCGGCTCCAGCCCCAACGCCTCCGCAAGGGGGCGATTGAGCACCACCAGCCTCGGGGCGCGCACCGGAGTGGGGATGGCCGAGCCATGCAACAGCGCGGGCAACCGGGCAAAGGTGTGCTCCATTCGCCAACCGGTCGCGGTCGGAGTTGCTTCGCTGGCCTGGGGAGAGGACGAGGACACGCCCCACCCTCGCCCGGGGTGCGCTGTTTGTCGAGCGACGCGATCCGGCGCAGAGCGGGTTTGCACTGGGCAACTCCGGCTGCTTGCCTCCCGGGATCCCATGAAGTTCTACCCCTTGACTGCACTCGCTCTCGCCCTCGGTGCTCTCGCCGCCTCGGCCCAACCGGCGGCGCCCGCGGCGGACCGGGCTCCATTTCTTCCGCAGCCCATCCTGCCAGGTGGACTCGTCCTCCCCCTCTTTCCAGCGAACTCGCCATACCTGAAGCAAGAACGCCTGCATGAGCCGGAACAGTACAATACCACGCTGACCACGCCCTCGTCACGCGTGCAGTCCGTGATTGGCATCCACAATCCCACCATTGAAGTCCACCTCGTCGGCGGACGCACGGGGGCCGCGGTGATTGTCGCTCCCGGAGGCGGACATCGCATCCTCTGGGTCGGGCCCGAGGGAGGAGACCTCGTGCCGTTTTTCGCGAACTATGGCGTCTCCACCATCATCCTGCGCAATCGTCTGCGGGTGGATGGATACGAACCCAGGACCGACGCCGTCCGCGATGCCCTGCAGGCCATCCGCCTGGTGCGCTCCCAGGCTGCTGCCTGGAAACTCGATCCCGCCAAGATCGGCATCATGGGTTTTTCCGCTGGCGCCGAACTCGCCGCCGCCGCCGCCATCGAATTTGAGGCCTTCCAGGAGGCCAATCGCGGCGCGACCGATCCCCTCGCGGCAGTGTCCGCCCGCCCCGATTTCGTCGGCCTGATCTATCCGGGGCCGACGCCGTTCGCCAAGGACGGCTCACCGGCGATTCCCGCCACCGTACCACCCACCTTCCTGATGTGCCCCGGAACGGGCGACCGGGTGCATGCGCTGTGGGCGACCGAGTACTTCACAGCGATGCTGAAAGCCAGCGTGCCCAATCTGGAAATGCACATCTACGGAAATGGAACCCATGGCGGGAGCATCAAGGACCGCGATGGCATTCCGCTCGGAACCTGGCAGCATCGCTACATCGATTGGTTCCGGGACCTCGGATTTCTGGCCAAACCCGGGATCGAGACCAAGGCGGCCGTCGACGTCGCCACCTACGCCAAGAGCCGGGCCACCGCGAAAAACTAGAGATTGGTCAAGCGACCGGTGGAGTCGCCAAATCGCTCCAGTCCGGTGACCCCGGCCTGTTCCGCCAGGCTGAGGTAGAGGTTGCTCATGGGCTTCGAGCCAAACCGAACGTAGCGCCCGGGAGTCAGCATCCCGCCGCCACCGCCGGCGAGTACGAGCGGCAGGTTGTCGTGGGTGTGACGGTTCGCATCAGCATTGCCGCTGCCGTAGACAATGCGGGTGTTCTGGAGGATGGAATTGCCGTCGACGTCGCGCGAATCCTCCAGCCGCTGCAGGAACCGGGCGAATTGATCGGCGTACCAGCGGTCGATCCGCGCGATCTTGGCGATGCGCTCCTGGTTGCCCTGGTGATGCGAGAGGTCATGATGTCCCTCGGGAATTCCAATTTCGCCAAAGGACCGGTTGTCACCGTCGTGCGCCAAAGCGAAGGTCGCCACCCGGGTCGAATCGGTTTGAAACGCCAGGACAAGCAGATCGTACATCATGCGCACATGTTCGCCGTGGCTCTCGGGAACGCCCGACGGGGTCTCCAGCCGAGGATCCACCTGCGGGCCAAATCGCTCGGATTGCTGGATGCGCGTCTCAACTTCACGAATACCCGTCAGGTACTGGTCGATCTTGTCGCGGTCCTGGCGGTCGAGCCGGCCCTGGAGTCGGCGGGTGTCCTCCATCACAAAATCCAGCACCGACCGCCGCGCCTCCATGCGCCGGCGCACGTTCTCGGTGCGCAGGCCATGCGGACCGGCGCCGAAGAGCCGTTCGAAGAGCAGCCGGGGATTCGACTCCGGCGGCATCGGGGTGGTGGCATTGCGCCAGGAGAGGTTGAACTGGTAGGCGCAGGCATATCCGGAGTCGCAAGCTCCGGACCGGCGTCCATTCTCACAACTCAGCTCCAGAGACGGGAACCGGGTCAAATGTCCGACCTGCCGGGCGATGACCTGGTCAATGGAAACGCCCGCCCGCACATCCGTCGCACTTTTGTTCAAGCGCACCCCGGTCAAAAACACACCGTTGCCCCGCGCGTGGTCGCCGCCGCCATCGTCCCCGGGGTTGGCGTTGGCGTGATCCAGTCCGCCCAGCACCTGCACCTGATCGCGCAGCGAGGCGAGCGGCGCGAGGGTCGGCCCAAATTGAAATGCGGTCCCGGCGACATCGGGCCACCAGGACGCGGGGATGGCGCCGTTCGGGAAGTAGACAAAGGCCGTGCGGAGCGGCGCCCCGGTGGACGTCGTTGCCAGCCCGGTCAAGGCGTCCGCGGCGAGGAGCCGACTGGGCACCAGCGAAGCCAGGGACGGCAATGCGATGCAGGCTCCGACCCCGCGCAGGAAGTGACGACGGTTCATCGCGGCTACAGCAGAGGAGGAGGCGGAGGTCGCAGGGTTCATGGGGTGGGTGCGGACAGGGTGGCTGGAGGAACGAAAGCCGTTCCGGCTTCCGCTACCGGGGGCGGGTGTGACGAACGTTGAACAGTGAACGCTGAACTTTTAGCGCCAAAGCGGTTCGGAATTCCGAGCTTTCGAATTTCACTCTTCGAACTTCGCACTTCCCGCCCCGTGGGGCGGGCCCCATTCGTCATTCGGAATTCGTCATTCGTCATTCCAGCCCTGGCGGGGCTGGCTTCACTCTTCGAACTTCGCACTTCCCGCCCCGCAGGGGCGGGCGCGGGTACATCGTCGCGGCGGCGCTGCTGGAAGGGAGCCGAATGGACAATGCCTCGAATCAAAGCCGAGGGCCTGCCTCCAGCGGCCTCAAGCGCCGCGGCGAGGTGATCGAGCGTATCGGTGTCTCGATAGTCGGTTCCCCGGCCGAGCGCGTAGGTGAGAAGCTTCTCGCTCACGCTGTGATAGAAATCATGCCGGTGATGGGTCGCAAGGATACGTTTCAACTCACGCACGTCGGCAAACGCCTCCCCGGTGATCAGCTTCCCGGCCGGATCGATGACCTGGCCCATGTCAGATCCCCGCCACTGCCCAATCGCGTTGAAGTTCTCCAGGGCGAGTCCGAGGGGGTCCATGCGCAGGTGACAGGAGGCGCAGACCGGATTGCTGGCATGGGCGGCGAGGTTTTCGCGCAGCGTCATCTGACGCAACCGCTCGGGACTGACCGCGTCCTCCAGAGGCGGTATATTGGGGGGAGGAGGAGCCGGCGGGGTGCCAAGAATCGCTTCGAGCACAAACACGCCTCGTTTCACGGGAGAGGTGCGGGTCGGGTTCGAAGTCACGGCCAGGACGGTCCCTTGGGTGAGCACCCCTCCGCGCGGACTGTCGGGAGGCAGCACGACCTTGCGCATGGCGCGACCCGCCACGCCCGGAACGCCGTAGTGCCTGGCCAGCTCCTCGTTCAGAAACGTGTAGTTTGCATCGATCAGCTCCGTGATCGGACGGTCCTCGCGCAGCACGTGCGCAAAGAGCATTTCCGTCTCTTCCTGCATCGCCTGCCGCAGACTGGTGGAGAGGCGCGGAATGACCGGGCGGGGTCCCGAGTTTCGCTGCTTGATCGCCTGATCCAGCTCCGCGGTTTCAGTGGCGGTGCGCACGGCTTCGGGGATCGCGGCAAGACGGCGGATTTTCGCCCGGAGCGCACGCGACTCCTCGGACGGGGGATGCTCCCGGAGGTACACCGCAAACTCATCAACCACGACGGTGGGAATGTCCCTCGCCTGCAGCCATTGCCCGGTGAAGTGCCGGATCAGCTCCGCCGAACGTGGATCCGCCAGCAGACGTTCGACCTGCTCGTCCAGACGGGCGCGCAGCTGCCCCTCCCGGGCGAGTCGAACCAGCGTCTCATCCGGCAAGGTCGACCAGAAGAAGTAGGAGAGGCGCGAGGCCAGCGCATATTCGTCCACCCAGGGGTGGATCTGGCCGGGTCTCAAGGGCTCCACCTGTTCCTCACGAAAGATGAACCGGGGCGATGCCAGCACCGCAACCATCGCCTGGGCAATTCCAGCCTCGAAGGTGACACCCGATTGTTGGTAGGTTGACTCCGCGAGGGTCACCAGCCGGTCGACCGTCGACGCTTCCACCGGTCGCCGAAAAGCCCGTTCGGCAAACCGTCCAAGGAGTTCGCTGGCATAGAGGCGGCGGGCCGGTCGATCGGCGGGAACCGCCCGCGGAAAGAAGCGCGCATAAGCCTTGGGTGCGACCCAATGCTCCCGGGCCAAGGGTCCCTGCACGGCCACGCCGTTCAGTCGCAGGCGCAACTGCCGCACCTGCGGACGATTGGGTCCCTCCGGTTCAAGTTCGACCGCAATCCCATGCTCGCCCGCCACCCAGTCGCGTTCAAAGCTGAACTCGAAGGATTTCCCTCCTTCGCGGGAGAACACGCGCTCCAACACCGTTTCACCATCCAGCTTGAGCCTCAGTCGGGTTTGATTGGTGTCAAACTGGTCGTCGACGTAGCGCTCCACCGCCTTCAGGTCGAAGACCACGCGATATCGTCCCGACACCTCGGCCCGGTGCCGGGCCACGACTGCGGCTCGCGTGTAGTAGGAGAGTTCCACGCCGGCGCCCACGATGGAGGGAGGGGGTCGGGACGCTTCCGTTGTGTGGGTCGAATCGCCTGCGACTCCCGGTGGCGACTCCAGAGGGACCCCAGCGGCCATCACGGTTTGAAAGCCACTCCCTGGTAGACTCACCTCCGCCACCTCGGCGTCCACGGTCGGCACCGCCTGGGTGATGATGGCCTGGGCCGCATCCAGGTATTTTTCCAGCAGGAGGGGCGAGACCGTCAGGACGTCTCCGATGTTGTCAAACCCGTGACCCGAATCGTCCGCTGGAAACTCCAGGGCCGTGTCAAAGTCGATGCCGAGAAGGTCGCGGATGGTGTTTCGATACTCGATCCGATTCAGTCGCCGGACCGTGACGCGACCGGGGTCAGGCCACGCCGGATCCAGCTCGAACACCCGGCGTTTGATCCACTCCGACAACGTATCCACTTCGGCCGGATCAGGCCGCAGCTCGTCCGCCGGGGGCATGATGCCGGACCTGACATTGCGCAGGACCCGCTGCCAAAGCCGAGGATCCTGACGGTGCGCCGGGCCGTCAAACTCATCCAGAGTCACGCCGCCCTTGTTGATGCCCCCGCCATGGCAGTCGAAGCAGTACTTGTCGAGCAGGGGCCGGATCCTCGTCGGGAACGGATCGGCATCCGCATCCGCTCCCTGCACCCATGCGCCCAGCAGCAGCCAGGCACCCAGAACAGCAGGCAGTGGCCAGCGCGGAAAACGAGGTGAGCGGGGGAAAGGCACGGCCGGAGACAGCATCCGAAGCGAGGATGTCCCCAAGGAGAAGGCAAAAACACACCGACGTGCCAGTCCCGGTCGAATCCACCGGATTCTGCTTCACCGCAAGGCGATCTGGGTTTCGCCCCACTCCGCGGCTCTCGCTCCGTGTCGGTTCGTCCCGCGCAGGAGCAAGCGCGTAAAGTTAAGGATCGAACTTGGGAACCTCCTGCCTTTCAGTTGGAGGTGGCCTCGGTGAGGCCGAGGCGGGACCGATCGGTCCCGCCTCGTTTGTGCGATTTCTTCACGCGACGCCAATCCCCGCGGGGTCGGCGACCCCACCTCGATCGGACGCCGAGCACGGATTGAGGCTTAAGTTTTCGCGCACGCGAGACTGTCAGATTCGTCGTCCGGCGTCCGAATGACTCCGGCTCAGAGCAATGCCCGAATCTCTTCAAGGGCCTGACGCGTGCGCTTGATTCCGTCGATCTCGGTGTGTTTGGAACCTTCGTACTCGATCCCTACGTACCCCCGGTAACCGGCGGCCACGACGATGCGGAGGAGACGCTCGAAATCGAGGGTCATCTCGATCTTCTCCCGTCGATCCTCGGTGTAGAAACGGCCTGCCCCCGTGTCCCAATCATACGCCTTGGCACTGACCGCCTCTTTGACCCAGGGCATAAACTCGCGCAGCCCCTGGTAGGGATTGTACATCTCGGACGTTTGGCGGTCGGTATAGAAATTCCCAAAGTCCGGCAGGATGCCGACGCGTTTGTGATCGGCCCGCTTCATGACGTCGGTCAGCCACTTGCCGTTGGAGGAAAGCCCCCCGTGATTCTCCACCACCACCCAGAGGCCCCGTTTGTCGCCCTCGACACACAGACGATGGAGGCCGTCGGCCGCCAGGCGGGCCTGCTCCGCGGCCGGAAGTTTTCCGTCGCTGGCGGCGTTGACCCGAATGCTGTGGCAGCCGAGAAAGGCGGCTGCATCGAGCCACTTGAGGTGGTTCTCCACCGTTTTCGCGCGCGCCACGTCGTCGACCGCACCGAGCGCGCCTTCGCCATCCACCATGATGAGCAGGCTCTTCACGCCCTCGGAGGACGCGCGCGACTTCATTTCACCGAGGTAGGCCCGGTCCGTCGCCTTGTCCTTGAACATCTGATTCACGTATTCGATCGCCTCGATTCCCACCGATCGGGCGACGCGCGCAAATTCCAGATTGTCGAGTGGCTCGGCCCCCGGACGCTTGAGGAAACGCTTGTTCAGCGACCACTGCGCGAGGGAGATTTTGAACAGATCCTTCTTGTCCGGCCCGGCGGCCCGGGTCAGCGGCGCGGCTGCGGCGACCGCACCCAGAGCGAGGGAGGTTTTGAGGAAGGAGCGTCGGGGATTCGGGAAGGATGTATTCATGCAAAGTTTCTCAGTTGGAGTGATTCGGTCTGTTCGTAAACCATGGATCCGGCGGCTGCGGGGCAGATCAACACAGATCCGAGGCGGGAACAGCCCCCCCGGTGATCAACGGCTTGGGCGCAGCCCTTCTGTATCCGTGTGGATCGGTGTCCATCCGTGGTTCAATCGAGGTTTTGCGGTTAATGGCATTTCCAGCGATTCAGGCTATCCGAACCATCGACCAAGGGAATCCCTTTCTGCCCGCGCCTCCCGGCTCGACTCCACCCGCGGGCGGCAGGGTGCAGAATCCAGATTGCGCACCGCGGAAACCCGGTTGGACTTCGTCCGTGTCCATCGCCACGCCCCGCACCCTGCTTCTGGTCCGCATCGGCGGACTGAGCCTGGTCGGACTCTTCCTCGTGCTGGTCGGGCGCTTCTGGCATCCGGTGTACGGTTTGACCGCATTGATCCAGCTCGACGCACCCAACGACGACCTCAAACTGGCCGCCTTTCGCGAGCATCCCGTCTTTGTCCACCGCGAGCACGGGGGCTACGACGGACTGTACTACGCGCAAATCGCCCTCGACCCCACCCTGCGCGACCCCGGACTGCCCCGGGCGATCGACAACCTCTCCTACCGTGCCCGCCGGATTCTGCCCCCGGCCCTCGCCTGGGCCGGCGGATGGGGACGACCGGACTGGATCATCCGCATCTATCCCTGGCTCAACGTCATCGCCTGGCTGGCGCTCGCCGCCGTCCTGTGGCGACTCCTGGACGTAACCACCCTCCGCGGTCTCGTGGCCTGGATAGGGGTGCTCTTTTCCGCCGGCGCCCTGGCCAGCGTCCGCCTCGCCCTGACCGACCTCATTGCGCTCGCCCTGCTGGCCGGTGCCTTGCTGGCGGCCGAGCGCCTGCGCGGCCGCGCCGGCGTCGCCTGCCTCAGCCTCGCCGTCCTCTCCCGGGAGACCAGTGTGCTCGGCCTCGCCGGCCTCCTGACCCGCCCCTGGTTCAGCCGCCGGAACATCGCGGCGGTCGTCGCCGTGGCGGCGCCGCTCGCCCTCTGGCTCGCCTATGTGCGCTGGCGCGTTGGACCGGCCGATGCCGGCTGGTCCAACCTCACCCTGCCCGTGGTCGGCTGGATCGAAAAGCTGATCGCTTCCACCCAAGCGCTTCAGACCGTGCAGGACCGCCCGCTCGCGTGGACCACCTTCCTCGCGACCCTCGCGCTCAGCGTACAGGCCCTCTATGTCGTTACCCGGTGGCAGTGGACGCAGACCTGGTGGCGCCTCGGGGCGGCGTACACCCTGCTCTTCCTCACGCTCGGCACCGCGGTGTGGGAAGGCTTCCCCGGGGCGGCGACCCGCGTGCTCCTCCCGCTCACCCTCGCCTTCAACGTCCTCGTCCACCGCCAGCGCGCTTCTTGGATCTGGCTGCTCGCGGGCAACCTCGCCGTGTTCGCCGGCCTGCTCGCGCTGCGGGATGTGCATCCCGATCCCCGGGAAATGGCGGCGCGCAAGACCGGAGAGCTCGCGGTGGTCGTTCGTCTGGGCGACGGCTGGTATGGGCGCGAACAACACCGAAACCACACCTGGGCCTGGAGCGCGCAACGCGCCACCCTTGAGGTTGAAACCTGGCCCCGGATCGACGCTGAAGTGACCCTCGAGGTCAGCCTGCGATCCCTCGCGCCCACCGCCCTCGAATCCACTCCCGACGCCCACCCGCACCAGACCCTGGCGCTGACACCCACCCGCACGCCCCATAACGTCACCCTCACCGTGCACCACGGCCACGGTCGCATTGACTTTCAATCAACCACTCCACCCCGCCCCGAGTCCCCTGCGCCCGACGCCCGCCCCCTCGGCTTCGCCGTCTATGACGTGAAAATCGTCACCGCTCGCCCCCTCCGCTGAGGCCGATCGGGCAGCCGATTCCCCACACGCCACGCCTCCGGATGTAGCGGAAGCCGGAACGGCTTTCGTGTTCGGCGGTTTGGGCCCGGGGTATCCCCCAGCGCCTCCGATCGGCGATGCTGCTGCTTCCAAGCCCGAAACGCTTTCAGCGTTCCGCTACCTCCCGATCCGTTCCTCATCACGTGGCGGAAGCCGGAACGGCTTTCGTTCCGTACCCCCTGCTCTGCCAGAGCACTCGCATCAGCACCCACGCGAGGACCGCGCCCCCGGCCAGACCTACGAGGGTGTCACGGTGCTCACCCCCTTCCTCCCGCACGTCAAACTGCCGGCTTGAGATCCAAACGCGACGCCATCCGTGCACTTGACCGGCCCAGTCAATGTGACACATTGGACACATACGCCTTGAAAACCATTTCCATCCGCGAACTCCACACCCGCACCGGCCACTACGTCCGCCGCGCCGCGACCGAACCCATCACCGTCACCGACCGCGGTCAGACCGTCGCCCGGCTGGTCCCCGTCAACGAACCCACGGACTTCTCCTTCGCCAACCGCCGCCTGCGGCCCGGCTTCAAACGTTTTCTCGCCTCCGGCCCTCTCGGCGGCAGCGACAGCACGCAGATCATCTCCGAAGATCGCGACGCCCGATGATCTATTTCGACAGCGCTTACATCGCCCGGTGCTACTTGCCGGAACCGGGCCACGCGGAGGTCGTCGCACTCGCGTCTCGCAGCCCGAAAATCGCCTGTGCGGAGATCGGCCGGATTGAGGTGGCGTCCGTGTTCCACCGCAAATTGCGCGAAGCGGCCATCACGGCGGCGGTCCATCGCGAGTTGTGTCTCCAGTTTGACGAAGACATCTCCGCTGGCGCGTGGATTTTCCTACCGCTCACCCCGGCTCTCCTTGCCCAGGCCCAAGCCACCTACCGAACCCTCCCCGCAACGGTGTTCCTTCGCTCCGCCGATTGCCTCCACCTCTGCGCCGCCGCCGAGGCGGGATTCAAGGAGATCTACTCCAACGACCGGCATCTCCTAGCCGCCGCCCCGCACTTCAAACTCAAGGGGATTGACCTTGTTGCCCGCACCTGAATCCCAGGAACCCACTCGAGTCGGCTTGCTCACCCGCTTATCGGGTGCCCACGGCGAGCCAGGCCACCCGCTGCCAGCAGCTGCCGTGAGCAAACCGGTCGACGCTCTCCAGGATCTCCTGCCCGCACGGATGCTGAACGAGTTCGTATAGTGTCCGCGCCTCAGCCCGAAACTGTGCCGTGTCTGTCGACTCACCGCGTCGAGAGCGGACGCTGCCGCCGTGCGGGAGGTGTTTCGAGCCTTCCGCTGGCAAACCATCGGCCATCAGCACGCCGAGCGTGCCGCGCTACGCCAGAGCCGTGCCGCCCATCGCATAGGCGAGAACGATGCTTGGCAGGTCGCTGCGGCCGAGTGCATGGACGCGGTGATCGTCGGGCACGACCCGAGGGCTTTTAGCCGCCTTGGCGACGGCTACGAAGACCACCGCAGGCCCTGAACCTTCGGTTCCTTCTCCGGCGTGGGAGAAGTGACGTCGGGACGTTTAGCGAGGGCCTTCCGGTCAGGTCAACGGGGTCAGGCTGACCCTGCCTTTCTTAGCCTCACGGAGGTTGACCGCGAACTCTGCCGGGAGGCTGCTTCCCCCACGGGTCAGTACTCCAAGCGGCCGCAGCGCCCACGGCTGGACGAGTGCGGCAATTCCTTGGCTTTCCGTACGCCCCTTATACCCAACAGACTCCACCCTAGGAGGATCCCGTTTCCCGTTCGGTAAAGATGTCGGAGAAATTGACAGAAAGAGTGAGCCAGGCGCGGCGGGGCGCGACCCCTGCCGCGCTGCCGTCGCCATTCAATTCATTGTAAATGAGAGTATTACGGTAGCCGATATCAATCGGGCGGCGGGAGGCACGCATCATGCTGACGCGGCCGTTTGTATTGTTTTCGAGCAAAGCAGTTTAACGGACCTCAGTTCCACCCACCCACCCAAACGACAATGAAATTCATTAAATACCTGGTAGTTGCTCTTGCGGTTGCGTTGCCCTTGTCGGCAACCACATTCAATTTTGTCTTCGATAGCGACTTCTCATCCGGCATTCAGGCTCCGCTCGCCGGTACCGGAACGTTCACGTTCGCCACCGACCCGGGGGATGGGACGCACGCCTTTAGTTCGCTTGGAGCGTTCTCGATGAACTTCTCGTTCACATCGGGCGACGTTTTTACCGAGTTTGACATCAAATCGGACTTGGCCTTGGTCCGGGTGGTTTTTTCGACGGTGGGTTCGGTTCGTCGTCTCCAGTTTAGCGATACCGGCTCCGGCAGCGGCGGTCCTTTTCTAGGATCCATCGATTTTGAGAACAGCTTGGGCCGTTTCCTGACCTTCGAGCCGAGTTCTACCGGCGGCAATCTCGATCTTTACTTCGAATCGCAACTGGGCCTAGGTAGCTATAATGCGACTTTGGCGACTTCGGTGCCGGACGACGGTTCGACTGCGTTGCTCGCCGCAATCGGTCTTGTCGTCGTCTTCGCCGGCACCCGCCGCCGCTTCACGCGATAACGTGTCGAAATCCGGGGTTCACCCGTTTCGCCTGGGTCAAAGCCGGGTTGATGATGCCGGCTTTGCAGAATGAACGGTCTGGGGCCCGCCCAATCGGGACCCAGCCCGAAACGCTTTCAGCGTTCCGCTACGCAAGGCCTCTCTTCCGCGTTGAGCAAAAGGAGACGTGAACCATTTCAGCGATAGAAGTTATGAGTTCAGCGTTCGCGTTCGCGTTCAGGGTTGAAATTCTGAGATTCGGTTTTTGATTTTTCGCACTTCACTCTTCGACCTTCGCACTTCACCGCGCATCGCGGTGTAGGCGTGGCCGCGAGGGCCATCCCTACAATGGGGAACCGGGAACGCTGTGCTCTCAACGCGCAACGGGGCGGAGGTTCGCACTTCACTCTTTGACCTTCGCACTTCACCGCGCATCGCGGTGCGAGGCGCGTCCGCAAGGGACGGCTACACTGGGATGGACGCGTGCGTCCGGGATTCGGGACGATTCTCGTGGTCTTCGACGCGTTTTACTTGCTCGTTCGACGCACTTCGCTTGCTCAGGGCAACTTGCCTCGGGGGCCAAGTTGGTGCGGGCGCCGGGAATCGAACCCGGGTTCCATGCTTGGGAAGCACATGTGATAACCACTATACTACGCCCGCAATGACTAGAGGTCCGAGAAAACGAATCCGGCGAAACAGCGCAATCACGAATACGAACGCCGGCTTTCCAGGGCACTCTTCAAGGTGACCGAGTCGGCATAGAGCACCCCGCCGCCGCTTGGCAGGCCGAAGCCGATGCGGGACACCTTGACCGACTGGTCGGCGGGCAGGTGGGACGTGAGGTAATGGCAGGTGGCCTCACCCTCGACGTCGTTCGACAGCGCCAGGATCAGCTCGCGCACCGCGCCCGACTGAACCCGCACCAGAAGGGACTCCAAATTCAATGCCTCCGGTCCCACTCCGGCGATCGGCGAGAGTTTTCCATGGAGCACGTGGTACACCCCGCGGTGGGCGGCGCTGCGCTCCATCGCCACCAGGTCAGGGACTTGCTCCACCACGCAGACCAGCCCTGAATCGCGACGCTCATCGCCGCAAATGACACATAACTCCGCCTCCGCTAGATGGCCACAGCGCACGCAACGCCGCACCGCCGCCGCCGCAGTTTCCAAGGCCGCAACCAGGGAGGGAAGGCGTTCTGGTTTTTCCACCAATAGGTGCAGCGCAATCCGCTCCGCCGAACGAAAGCCCAATCCCGGCAGCTGCTTGAGTTGCTGCTGGAGCGTTTCGAAAGCGGAAGGCATCGAAAGCGGGAGGGCGCCGCGCCGTCCTCACATCATCCCTGGCATCTGGAACGCGCTCGTGACCTTCTGCATTTCGGAGTCGTTGTGCTCCTTGGCCTGCTTGGCCGCATCCTGGATGGCCGTAAGCACGGTGTCCGACACGAGTTTGGCGTCTTCCTTGAGGAACTCGGGGTCCAGCGTGAGGGCGAGGAACTTGCCCCCGCCATTGATCTTGACCTTCACCGCGCCGCCACCGGCGGTGATTTCAAATTCCTTCGCTTCGAGTTGCTGCTGGAGCGACTCGATCGAACGCTGCATTTTCTGGGCTTGCTTGAGGAGTTTTCCGACGCCGGCCATGGATATGTAATTGGGTGTTGAGCGTGGAGAGACAGGGAAGACGGCCCCGGCTTCAAGCTCCAAGTAGCGCCTCGTACCCTTCGCGAAACGTGGGATAGACGGGACTCCACCCCAATTCGGTCCGGATTCGCGAGTTGAGAATGATCCGGTCCGGCACCAAGCGGCGTCGCCCCGGCGCTGGAGTCTCACTGAAAGTCGGCGTCTCCACCCCGAGCCGCCGGGCCAGCCAGGTCGCCACCTCGGCCTTCGGGCGAGGGTCGTTGTCCGCCAGATTGTAAAGCCAGGAGCCCGATTTTCCTCGCTGGCACTCCCAAATCCGAAAGACCGCTCCCACGATGTCGTCGCGATGGATGAGGTTGAGCCGGTGATCCCCCCGGCCCGGCAGGACCCGGGCTCCATTTCTGAGCTGATCGAGCATCTGATGGCGCCCCGGACCGTAGATTCCAGCCAGGCGAACCACCGCCGTGGACCCGGCCCAGGATCGGGTCAACGCCTCGGCTTCGAGTAAAATCGGTCCGGTTTCGCCCGAGCCCTCGGCTGTCGCCTCTTCATCGATCCGGGCACCGTCGCCCTGGGCATAGACCGAGGTACTGCTGGTGTAGATGAGCAGGCCCGGCGTCACCGTTCGTTTCCCCCACTCCAGGATCGACCTCGTTCCCTGCACATAACTGGTCCGGTAGGCGTCCGTACCCCCGCCCCCGGAGCTCACACAATTGAGACTGCAGTCGGCATCGGGAGGCAGGGCGTCATGCCAGTCGGACTGGTCGAGCTGGGCCACGACCGATTTCACTCCCATGGCTTGCAGCCGCGCTGCCCGGTCCGCATTGCGCGTAAGGGCATGCACGCGCATACCGCGCCGAAGCCCTTCCCGACACACGGCTTCGCCGACGTAGCCCGCCCCGAGCACCACCAGGCTCTGTCCGGAAAGGGGGTCAGGTTTCAATGGGGACATCGGGGCGAAGTGCATAAAGGGAAGTGGCAGGGGAACAGCCTTTCCCGCCGTGATCGCGGATTCCATCACATTCCAATGTCGTGCCTTGCCGCCCAAAGGCGTCTTCCCGCCTGCGGGGACGTCCGCCGCACGATTCGAACCCGAAACGCTTTCAGCGTTCCGCTACATCCCGATCCGCACCCCATCGATGTAGCGGAAGCCGGAACGGCTTTCGTGCCTTGCGGCCTCGTTGGCTCCTGGCCGCCCCGGCCTGCGGGCGTACCCCGCCGCGCGATTCGAACCCGAAACGCTTTCAGCGTTCCGCTACATCCCGATCCGCACTCCATCGATGTAGCGGAAGCCGGAACGGCTTTCGTGCCTTGCAGGCCTGCACCCGGGTCGTCAGAGCACGACGCCGGCCCCGGCCGCAGGTCGGTCATCATTGATCGCCGCAAGGCGACGGGCGATCAAATCGGTGCCGGCTGCGCGATCCGCCAGTTGATCGACGGAGATCAGTTCCCCGGTGACGCGGACACGCGAAAAGGGCTTGGGAATGCAAAAACGATCCCAGCTCCCAAGCACCCAGGCCGAATCAAAGGTGCCGCCCAGCAACAAAATCGGCACCTGGGCCCGCCGGGCCACCACCAAGCCTCCCGGTTTCACTTCATAGCGAGGGCCCCGGGGCCCATCTGGGGTGATGCCAATGTCGTTTCCCGCCTTGAGGACATTGACCAACAGCAACGCCGCCTCGCGTCCATGCTGGCTGCTCGATCCCCGCACGGTCCTCAATCCTGCCATCGCGAAAAATGCCGCCAGCCAGGCGCCGTCCTTGCTTGCGCTGACCAGCGCGTAAACGGGACGCCCCTGACGAAAGCGGCGGAAAATCTCCGCCCCGAGAAACAGCCGATTGTGCCAGAGCACCATGGCCACCGGTTCATCTGTTTTCGTCAGCTGTCGGAGAGACGCTGGCGTGGTCTCGAATCGCAGGGTCGCACCCCAGATGCGCAAGACCCGGCCCAGGGTCCACAACACCGCGCGCTGCCAGCCCTGAACCCGATGGACCGGTGCGGCGGATGGAGCGGCGGACGTGGGAACACTGGAATCCACCGTGCGGTTCTCCGGGAAACCGCGGTGGGCGCCAAGCGAAGAATTGACGGCCCAGATCGCATCGGGCACCGACGCAGGCGTCATGGCCCCGCTTCCAGCCTGTCCGTTTCTGCCTCCTTGTCGCCCCGGGCTCGATTGGCGGGCCCTGCACCAACATCGTCACGACAATCGCGGCGCGGCCTTCTATTTCGACTGCCTGGAGTACGGCCAATCACTCTGGCAACGTCGGTTCGCCGCTCGGGCGCTGCTCTGTCTCGACCGGGCCATGGGCGCCGAACTGACGGGCAACGAGCCGGTGCTCACTACCTGGCCCATGCCCTATGCGGCCCTGGCGTGGATCATCACGCACACGCCACCCGATCTCTTCCTGGGCAATCCGCGTGTCCACTTCCAGCACTACGCCGACCGCATGAATGAGCCCCGCAAGGCGCAGCGCCAATGGCGGGCCTGGGCCTGCTGGGCAGTCGTTCGGGTGGTCCGACCCGATTGGCCCAATGACCCCAAGCATCCGGTGGTGGAGCCCACCTTCGAGGCGATAAAAAACGCCATCGAATTGCACGGGACACCAGGAGAAGCGGCGCTTTGGGCTGGGATTGTGGGCGATCTGACCTCGGCTCAGCGGAGTTAACGGCAAGTCCGGCCCGGTGGGTCCGATGCCTGCACCCGCTTGACCGATCGGCGGGTTACATCGATTCGGTGGGAGGTGGAGGGGGGCAGAGGGACCGCTTGACGCCCGCCCCAGATTATTGCTCTATCGCAGCCATTTTCGCCATGGAAGTCACTCACCGCGCCCGCCTCACTGCCCTTCCACGGTCCCGACGCACCTGAGGGTTCTTCCACATTCCGTGGCAACCCTCGCTCCGGTTCGGTGTCACTCCCTGTCATCCCATCTTTTGCACGCTGCCGCGCATTCTTGTCTGGCTTGATCCCTGATTCGCGGCTTTTGCTCCCACCTTCCTCCCGCCCTTGTTCCATCGCATGAAATCGCATCGTCTCCTCGTTTGGTCGGCCTCACTCGGGCTGGTTGCCTCAGTTCACGCCCAGCCCAACTCGGAAATTCCGATTGAGTTCCGCCAGGTGCGAAACAACGCGTTTTCGGTCGGCGTCCGCTACATTGGCGGTGCTGACATCAAGTTTGGCAATCTGGGTTCCGTGCCTTCCGCTCTCAACATTCCGGCGCTGACCGGGAGCGCCCAGGCCATCAGCTACGCCGACGGGGCCATCAGCCTCGATGGATTGCGCGACAACGAAAAGGACGCCGATGGGAACCAAACCTCCACCCCGGGCGGGCGTTACACGACCACGGCCATCCGCGTGGATGCCAATGGCGAGCCCGTCCTCGACGAGGCCGGAAATCCGACGACCCAAATCAGTGGCGATTTTCTTTCCTACACGGCCGGCCTGACGCGCACGTGGGCCTATGTCAACGCGAGCCAGGCCACGTCCAACCCGGGCTTCATCGCCATGCACGATTACAGTGCCGAGACGTCCGGCGCGACCGCCACGGCCAACTCCGGCTCAGGTGCGGGCTTCGAGTTCACGGCTTCGCGCAAGTTCGGCTCTTTCGGCAAGCTCGAGGTCGGCGTGCTCTTCGGGTTCGGCATCACCGACATCAACGGCAAGACCACCGGGGACATCAAAGCCAACCTCAAGACGCTGACCGACCTCTACTCTCTGGGCGGAAAAGCGGCTCCCGCCGCCCCGTTCACCGGACCGTCCACGGGGGATTTCACCGGCGGCGATGGCACGGTCTACCCATCTGCCCTGGAATCCACGGTTCCCCTCGCCGCTTTTGCCGTCAGCCGGACCAATACTATGACGCCGAATGGCGCCAACATCAGCGGTACCTGGCAGATCAAGGGCGCCTACTACCTGTTCCGCGCCGGGCCGGTGGTCCGGTTTCCCGTGGGTAAACGGTTCGCGGTCACCTTGAGCGGCGGGTACGCCGGCGCCTACATCGGCACCAAGTATCGCATTGACGAGACGCTCCTGGTTGAAGGCGCCAGCCCGAATCAGATCCAGGAGGAGGATACCTACAGCAAATTTATGTCCGGGGTCTACGGCGAGGCCAACGTGGAATGGCTCCTGACCGACCGCACCGGTTTCTTCGCCGGCGCCACCGTCGAAACGCTGGGAAGCTACGAACAAAACCTCGGCAACCGCACCGCCGCGATCGACATCGGCGGCAACGTGGGCTTCCGCTTCGGCATCACGACGCGTTTCTGATCGGGCGCGGGCCCTAGCGACCCCGTTCGCGCACGCGTCGCTGGAGCGATCCGAGCGATTTTCCCAGGGATTCAATCTGCCGCTGCAAGGCGACGAGTTCGTCGTCGAGCGACGCTTCGCCTCCTTTAGCGAGGTGACTCGCGCGGGCCGAGTCCTCCGTTTCCTCCCGGGCCTCATCCATGCCGTTGACGATCACACCAATCAGCAGATTGAGCATGATCATCGTGCCAAACAGGATAAAGCTGACAAAGTAGGCCACCGGTATCCACGGTTGGGCGAAAGCAGCGGTCTGTACCTCCATGATGTCGACCCAGCCTTCCAGGGTCACGATCTGAAACAACGTCAGTCCCGCGCGGCCGAGACTGCCAAAGTGGTCCGGATCCGTCTGACCAAAGAAAGTCACCCCCACGACCGCATAGACGTAGAAGTGCAGGCTCAGCAGCAGCGCGACGTACCTCATCGACGGCACGCTCTTCAGCAGCGCACCCACCAGGATCTGCAAGCGCGGCACGGCCGTGACCAGCCGGAGGACCCGGAGCACGCGAGCGAGGCGAAGCACCGCGGCAAATTCGGTGTGGAACGGCAGCAGGCAGATGGCGACGATCACGAAATCAAAGCCATTCCAGGGATCCCGGAAAAACCGCCAGGGACGCGATCCCTCCGCAAGCAGGCGCAGGACCAGTTCAGCCACGAAGATGGCCAGGACCACACGGTCCAGCGCATGCAGCAGGGTTCCTGCCCGCTCCATGACCGCGGGATCCGTTTCGACGCCGACCAGCACGCCGGCAAAAAGAATCACCGCCAGGATGAAACGCTGGAAAAATGGCGCCTCCGAGACCCGGCGGGCGAATTGGGAAGGGGAATTGGACACGGCACGGAAAAAAGGGCCTCCCGGCAACGCGTCAAGTGGAGCCGGCGTGTTTTTCGCATCCGACCACCGGATGCATTCCCCTCCCCGAACGCCGGCCACTCAGTCCCCGGCGGCCGGTCCGGCCGCACGGATGCGCGCCGACTCCAGGTCCCCCAGCACGGCTTCGATCGGACGCAGCCGCTCGGGCGGACAGAGCGAATTGATGCGGTGGATGACCTGCTGGATGATGCCGTCCGGGCAGGAGGCTCCGCCGGTGATGAGCACGCGTTTCCGGCTGAGGTCGTCCGGCCAAAGCGGGTGGGTTTCGACGTGACCGGCGTGGCTGCTTCCGGCGGCTTCATGACCGGGAAACACGTAGTGCTCCACTGATTCTCGTGAGCGGATGTTCACCTCGCTCTGGATGAAGAACGCCCGGCCCGGCAGGCGCTGCTCGCAGAGCCGGTAGAGCTGGTAGGTATTCGAGGAATTCTTACCGCCGATCACAAACGCCGCGTCCAGCGGTTCCTGGAGCGCCCGGGCCAGGGCGTCCTGGTTGACCTGGGTGGCATAACAAAGGGTGTCATGACGGCCCGAGCCACCGACCCGCGGCAGTTCCCCGGGCTGGTCGGGTCCGTGGATCGAGGCGAACCCTTCGCGCAGGGTCTGGATGATCTCACGGGTCTCATTCATCAGGAGCGTGGTCTGGTTCACCACCGCCACGCGCTGGAGATCGCGATCGACATCGAATCCGGCCGTGTGTTTGCCGGCGAACACCTCATAGAACGTCGCCCGCTCCGCCGGATCACGGCTGGCGGCCAGCGAAATCAGCCGGCGCGTTTCCGCCAGGTTGCGCACAATGACCGCGTGCGCAAAGCGCTGGGTGTTGGCGAACGTCGCCTTGGTTTCCTCATGCTCGGACTTGCCATGAATGACCACCGTGTAACCATCCCTCCCGTACGCACGCGCGGCTTTCCAGACCTTCTCCACCAGCATGCAGGTGGCGTCGTAGGCGAACACCGCGATCCCCTTGCGCACGAGCCGCGCCTTGTCGTGGTCCGTCGCCCCAAACGCCGGAATGATGACGATGTCCTCGGAAGTGAGGGCGTCCCAGCGCAACGGCACCTCCGGCGCCTCGGTGGCCCGGCGGCCGTCCACGGTCAGCGGGACGCCTTTGTCGGTCTGCAGGTAGCGGAGTCCCCGCTGGAGCAGGTCCTCGTTGACAAAGGGGTTGTGGATCAACTCGGAGAGCATGAACACCCGGCGTCCCGGATTGGCCGCGAGGGTTTCATAGGCGCGCTCGATCGCATTTCGCACCCCGAGGCAGAATCCAAAGTGGCTGGGAATCAGGTACTCGACGGCCCCGAAGTCCAGGGTGACCGGCGCCACCGCGGTGCGTTCGTGCTGGCGGGCCAGCTCCTTGATCGCCGAGCACAGTCGCGAGTGATACAACCCCTCCGATCGTTCGTCCTGGGTGTAGATGCCGGGATTGCGTTCCTTCTCCGGCCGAAACTTGTAGATGAAGTCGGACTCGCTCAGGTGCAAATACGGGATCTGCACCAGGTACGGATCGATGCCTCGCAGCAGCGCCAGCAGGGAGGGTGCCAGCGAGTCGGGACTCGCCAGCAAGGCATCGATCGAACGCAGGGCGATCTCGCCGTCGAGCGGCTCACCCTCGATCTGCACGAAGGATACCCGGTAGCCGCGACCGCCCGCCTCCGCCGAGAACACCTCGACCGGAAGGGTGTGCGTCCGGTAGCACGACTCCAGCCGCTGCAGGGCCATGGCCGCATCGCTGCCGGTGAAGGCCAGGCCGTGCTTGCTGCCCAGTTTCCGGACAGCCAGGCGATTGTTGGAGTCGAACGCCAGGTAGGCGTGGAGTTGCGGGAGCTCGGGCATGGGAGAGGTAGGGCGCGTATCCCGGGGTCTAAACCGGGGCTACGAATGAACGTGCAGCGGGACAACGGGCGGGCCTGCGCGTCAACCTGAGCCGCGATCCGAGGTCAGCGTCCGTTGGAGGTGGGGTCGTTGACCCCGCGGGGACAGGCGTAGCGTGAAGAAATCGAAAATCGGAGGCGGGACCGGTTGGTCCCGTTGCGGCCTCACCGAGGCCACCTCCAACAGAAACGGAAACTCCTGCGTTCATTCTCGTCTGGTAGCCGCACCTCGGCGGGCGCGGGAATCAGGCCGCGCCGCCGAAAGTGACATAGTCGTCCAACTCAAGCCGGTCAAAGGAGGTCCGGATATCGGAGCGCCCCGGCGCGATCTCCCGCAGCGAATCCGCAAACATGGCATGCCGGCCCGCGTCGCCGGGCGCCAGGTGCTCCAGCCAGTGGGACCAGGATTCGATTTCGTGGGCGAACCGGACCGGTTTCATGGACCGCTCCACAAAAGCGAGCATCTCCGTGTCGGATCGCCCGAGCTTGACCTCGGCGAGGAACGCCTCCGGATCGATCCCGGTGAAGGCAAAGAGACGCTTGTCCAGCGGACAAGGATAGACGTAGTCGCCCAGCCGGCCCAAAACGAGCGCTCGGCACTTGTCGAGGAGCCGCGGCAGGTGCACAAATCCCCCGAGACGGACGCGGGGGCTGCGCGGCGGGTGCTGGGTGAGGTCGGGCGTGTGGTAGGAGATCATGAAAGATGCACTCCACTATGTCACAATCGGCCGCCGGCTCAACCGGCATTTGCGGGGAACTCAGGTTCGCTTCAGGGTGAAACTCACTTGCTTGGGCCGGCGACCATTGATCTGCAGTTCCACGCGATGATCACCCGCGTTGAGCCGGCGGATCGAAAAATCCTTCACGACCTGGCGTTTCACCAGCTTCACCGATGCCCCCGGGGCGAGTTCGACCTTCGTCCACTTGAAGACCTTGCCCGACGTCCCGCCGTTCGCCTTCACATAGTGCACCACATAGTCCACCACCAGGGTCTGCCGGCTCCGGCCGGTCGAGGTCAAGGTGGCCTCGAGGGTCAACACGCCACCCAGACGGAGTTTTCGTGGCGAAACTTTGAATACATCGACCGACACCGAGGTGCGCGCCGTGGCACCCATCAGGGCGAGGGCCCGCGCATCCCCGCGCTTGACCAGGGTTCGTAGGGCGTGCCGGACGATCCACGCCGTGCCCGGCCGCGTGCGGTCCCAGGCACTGACGCGGGCGATCACCTGGTCAGGGTGGTCCTTGGCGATGTCGTTGAGGTGATTCGCGACCGACTTGCGCACGTAGAGGGAGGGGTCGTCCTTCAGCCGCT
>JAEUGZ010000426.1 GCA_016794725.1 Opitutaceae bacterium
CTGCCCGTAAGGTAGGTCACACCTAGTGAGAGAGCGCCGGCGAATAGGAGGCAGCTCGTTGAAACTAGCCACGTGGTGGTTGGTGAAACCTGCTCAGGGTTGGAGCCGTTCAGGATGTTGACGATCGGGATGGTGATGCCATCGACCGAAACCTTCATGTCTGGGGCGTTTCCCCCTGAGGTGGAAAATGCCGCTAAGGTCACCGCAACTCCAATGGCGCAGGTCAGGAGGACGAACTGCGTGAGCGAACGGGTCAGGGCCGAGAGCAGGGCCACGAATAGCAGGGCCGAAAGGAGTAGCACGGCCGTCGCAGCGCTGGCGAGGAGCGCTTCGACAAGGCTCGTGCTCAGGATCGCAAGGGCGAGTGTATCCAGCAGGAACGAGGGCGCGACGAGACCCAAGGTCAGTGCGACCGCCTTGGAAAGCACCAGTGTTCTCCGGCCAATGGGTCGGGTGCGCCAGCCGGCCCGATCATCCATAAGGAGGTCGGTTTGTACCACGGCGACAGCGACCACGATGACAAGGACATACCTCGCAACGATACCGACGGTCAGTAGCGAAATGCGCAAGGGCTGCGGATTTGGCTCCGAACTCGCTTGATAGAAGATTGCCGTGGTCAGGCACGCTGCCAAGGTTAGGTTCGCTGCCAGCAGAAGTATCCAGTTTCGCTGCAGGTCCTTTTTCAGGACAGCCAGGAATGAGTTCATGTCGGGAGTCCGTTGACAGAGGGGGACAGTTTCGAAGTGGCCAGGAAGATCTCTCGGAGTGACAGAGGGCTGGATTGGATGCGGTCGCCGAGAAAAATCGAACGGAGCTCTGATTCCGTGCGGTCGCCGAATCGAGTATGGATAAATTGGACTAAGTTTGGGGTCGTTGCCTCCGTGCGAACCCACTCAGCGGGAGTGGGATTCGGGATACGCTGGCGGACTTCCGGACCAACCACCTCGATCCGGCGAAAGCGGCCTTGAAGTTCGGTCAATGGTTCGGCGACGACGATCCGCCCGTTGGCAAGGATGCCGACCCAGTCCGCCATGCGTTCTATTTCTGCGATATCGTGCGAGGAGATCACCACCGTGCAAGGTGAGCTGGCTGTCATCAGTTCAAGGATTCCCTCGATGAGGTCGTCACGGACCTGAGGATCGAGACCGCTGAAGGGCTCGTCTAGAATGAGCAGCTCAGGGCGAAAGCACAACGTCGTGAGGAGAATGGCCTTCATGCGCATGCCGCGAGAAAACCGCCTTACGGCAACGCCCTCCGGCAGGGCGAATTTGGCCCGCAGGTGCGACTCCAGCGTGGGATCCCAACTGCGATACAGGCTTCGGTAATAGCGGAGGAAGGCCGGGAGTTCCATCCAGTCCGGCTGAATCAGGTCTTCTGCCACATAGCCAATCCGCTGAAAGGTGTCGGCGCGGAGATTCGCGGAATTGCCACCGAGCACGCGCGCCTGCCCCGAGGAGGGTCTGAGCAGGTTGAGAATCAGCTTGAGCAGGGTGGTCTTTCCAGCGCCGTTGGATCCGAGCAAGGCGAAGACGCTTCCTGAGGGCACCTGAAGCGTCAGCCTGTCGACGGCGCGTACTTTGCCAAAGTGTCGAGTCAGTGCGTCACATTCGATTGCATTCATGGAGATGGATTGAGTTTGCGCCAATGCTTGCGCACGGCGTTGAGCAACTGTTCTTCGCTCAGCCCGAGTCGGCTGGCCTCGACGACAAGCCGTTCGGTATCCTGGACGAGCACCTGTGCGCGCTCCTCGGCTGATCCTGAAACACCGGACGCAACGACGGTGCCCACGCCGGGATGCACCGCGAGCAGCCCCTCGGTGGTGAGCGCTGCCACCACCTTGTGCGCGGTGTTGGGGTTGATCTTGAGCTCCTGACTCAGGCTGCGCACGGAAGGAAAGCGATCGCCGGGTGCCAGCGCCCCGGACAGAATCGCTTTCTTGGCGGCATAGATCACCTGTTCGTAAACCGGTTCGCCGCTGTGGAAGTCGATGCGGAAAGGAAGCACGGTGTACTAGTCGTAATAGAACACCTAGAACACAAGCAAGCGAAATGATCCGGTTTGGCCGTGTTGTCGGAGCCCACGTGACGGACCCCGCGTCTGACGGACGGTGGACGCGAGGTGGGAACTTCAGGCGGTTGCAGCCGGGATGGCTGACTCCGGACGTTCCTGCTTGGGCGCGGGCGCCGGCTGTCCCGCGGGCGTCACGGCTTGCAGGCGCAGGCGGCGGAGGCCTCCGGGCATGCGCCACTCGAGGGTGTCGCCCTCGGTGTAGCCGAGGAGGGCGGTGCCCAGAGGTGCGAGGACGGACAGCCGTCCCTGGACGGCGTCGGCCTGTTCGGGGAGGGTGAGGGTGAATCGGTCGGTCTCACCGGTCTCGAGGTCGACGATTTCGGCAGTGGAGTGCAGGCCGACCACGTTGGGGGGCAGTTCGGGAAGCACGACCGCTCGATCGAGCTCGGACCGCAGCGGGGCGGAGGTGGAGTGGGGGGCGCGCGCGGCGGATAGCAGCAGGCGCAGGCGTGTGAGGTCGTCGCGGGAGACGTAGATGATTTTTGGATTCATGGGAGGGACGTAGAGTTTCAGACGTGGGCGTGGGTGTGCGTGGGGAGCGAGGAGGGGGCGAGAAGGCCGTCTGCGGTCAGGCGCGAAGCCTGGAGCAGTTCCTCGAGATGCTCAGAGGTGCGGACGCCAAGGATGGGCACGGCTCCCCGCGCCATCACCCAGGCGAGGGCAATCTGGGCGGGGGTGAATCCCTCGCGTTCGGCTGCGGCGCGCAGGGCACGCTGCGGGCCCGTGTGCGGGGCGGAGTCCCCGCCTGGCCGGTCGGAGAGACCGCGTGCTGTGCCCGGGGGGCCGGCCAGCCTGCCACCTGCCAGCGGGCCGCGTGCGAGCAGGCCGAGGTTGTAGGCCTGACCTGCCTCAACCTGATCGAGCGCGCTGCGCTCCGACAGGAGTGACAAGTCGATCTGGTGCGCATCAAAGCGATCCGTGCCTCGCTGCAGGGCACGATGCAGGGCCTGCACCAGCCGCCAGGCGGAGAAGTTGGCCGCGCCGAAGTAGCGCACGAGCCCGGCCCGTCTCAGGCGGGTGAGGGATTCCAGTGCGTCATCGATGGGATCGAGTGCGTCGTTCCATTCGAGCAGAACGAGATCGAGGTGGGAGGTGCGCATCCGTCGCAGCGCCGTCTCGCAGCGCATCCGGAGTGTCGCTTCCAGCGGGGAGGCCCCCTGGAGTTGCCAGGGATGGAGCACCATGCGCGTCGAGAGGGTCAGCGCGTCACGGGGTACGAGGCGGTCTCGCCACCAGCGGCCGACAAAAGATTCGCTGCTTTCGACCATCGCAGGCGAGGGACTGCCGCGGGTGCTGAACGCTGACGCGTGCAGGAAGTTTCCACCCGCGGCATGGTAGTGATCCAGGAGCGCGAAGGCCTGTGTTTCGCTGACGGTCCAGCCGAAATTGAGCGTTCCGAAACAGAGATCCGAGACGTGGAGACCGGTGCGACCGAGAGTGAGGCGTTTCATGGGAGATGCCTCCGGACTACGGGATTGAAAGCGACGCCGGACGACGGTGGGACCAGGCGGACGGACGGGAGGGCGGTCAGAGTGAGCATGAAAGGAATGGGCATACGCCAAAGGCCCGCGCGCACGGGGCGCGAACGGGCGGAGAGAAGGACGAGGTGAAGCCGAGTGAGCGGCGCTAGACGCAGGCGAGGAGTTCCAAGGGGAGTCCTGGCCCGCCCGATGTCCCGGTGTTCGCTGAGTTCCGCGAACCCGGGGAAAATCCCGCAGGAAAACGCGTCAGCTCACGACACCGGGGTTACCCGGTGTGACGGTCTTGTCCATGGCCCAGCCATGGAAACGGAGTGAGTGCGGGTGCAGCTTCATGAGCTGCCAGCAAGGGAATCTCCTCTTCGGAAATGTCAACCCTGGCGTGGCAGTCTCTCCGCTGATGGCTCTTCGACGGTTCGCGCTTGGCTCGGTGCGGGATCGCAGGTAGGCCCGGGGAGGATTCCTTGACCCCACTCACACCATGAACATTCCCTTGTCCCCTCTGCCTCTCCGCGCCTTCATCGCGCTTGCCACCGTCGCTGTCGGTACGTCGTGGCTCACCGCGCAACAGCCCCAGACTCAGGTCCAAGCCCAGGGCAAGGGCAAGGACCAGCCGGCGAACTTGCGCGAGGCGCTGGAGCACATCCGGGCCGGACGCACGGCCGAGGCGCTCGCGGCCGTGCGGAAGGAAATCGCCGTCAATCCGACCTCCGGACCGGCCGCCAACCTCCTGGACACCCTCGGAGCGACGAAGGAGGCCCGGGTGATTTTCCAGAAGCGAATCGATGCCGCCGCCGATCCGGCCGCCAAGGCGGCGGCGCAGCGGGCGATGGCCATGTCGTATGCCTTTGATGGTGACAGCAAGCAGGTGGTCGAACTGGAGAAGCAGGTCATCGCCTACTGGGTCACGCGCGAGCAGGCCGATCCCCAGAACGCCTTTTATCAGCAGGGCGAAATGGCCAACGAGGCGGCGCGGGTCTGTATCGATGCCGGTGACCTTGACGCGGCGGAGTACTGGTATCGCAAGGGAACGGAATTCGGACTGAAGGAGCCGGAGCCGAAAACACATCCGGCCAGTCTCTGGAACTATCGTCTCGCCCACGCCCTCGGCCGTCTGGCGGCCCGCCGGGGCGACAAGATGGAGGCGCAGAAGCAGATCACGGCGGCGCGCCAGCTCCTCGACAGCGATCCGAAGATGGCGGAGGCGCAGGAGCGCTTCTTCCCCTACCTGGTGGGGTATGTCGCGCTCTACACGGGCGACTTGAAGACGGCGGAGACGCAACTGACCAAGGCGATGACGTCCCAGGGCGGTCAAAATGATCCGTTCATGCCCTGCCTGCTCGCGATGACCTACGAGAAAATGGGCCAGCAGGAGCGGGCCGTGGAGCTTTACCGCAAGGCGTACACGCTGGCGACCGCCCACAATCCCCCCGCGGCCCTGGTGCGGCCGCTGGCGCGGAAGAAGCTCGGCCTGTAACGCGGGCTGTTGTATCCGATTAACAACGCCCCAGCCGCATGGCTACCGGCCACGAGACGAGCCGCGGCTGGTGGGCGTCACCCCAGTGACGGGCCAGCTCCAACCCGAGGGGCTCGACTGGATTCTGTCCGGTGGCCTTCTGGTAGCGCGTCGTCGCCGACCACGTGCTGAAGTAGCCAAGCAGGCGCGCGAGGGTCCAGCGCACCTCCATGCGGAAGTCCGGTGCGGGCAGCTCCGCGAAGGGGAAGGGCAAGGTGCGGTAGCCCTTTTCGACCAGAATTCGGGAGGGCGGCCAATAGGGTCCGAGGGTTTGCGCGTAGAACGTGTGCACGGCGGCGTTGAGCGCGGCGCCCTCGACTTCCGTGATGCCGTAGCACCAGACTGCGAGCACGCCCTGCGGAGCCAGGACCCGCTTCACTTCGGCGTAGAAGCGTGGAAGATCGAACCAGTGCAGCGCCTGGGCCACGGTGACCAGATTCACCGAGGCGTCGGCCAGTCCCGAATCCTCGGCGAGGGCGACCCGGTAGGTGACGTTCGGGTGCGGTTCGGCTGACGCGATTTGCTCCTGGCTCGCGTCGGTCGCCGTCACGCGGGCGAATCGCGCGCCGAGGGCGCCCGCCGCCTGGCCGCTGCCGGTGGCGCAATCCCAGACGGACGCTGTCCCGGGTACGAGGGTGGCGAGGTGATCAAAGAGCGCGCCCGGATACGTGGGGCGAAAGTCGGCGTAACTCCGGGCCACGCCGGAGAAGTGATCGGGGAAGGTGGGATTCGACATGATGACGGTGGGCGCGGAGCCCGTTCTGGCAGGCTGGTGAGGTGGGCCCGGCCGATCAACCTCGCGCCTGCAAATGCGCCTCACACGCGACCGTCAGGGAATGCGGTACACTTCAACCAGCGTCTCCCCCGTGCCGCCGTCCACATGGGCGGTGTAGCTCCCGGGTTCCAGGCTTATGAGCAGCGCGGCATCGGCGCTGCCGCCGGCAAAGGGAAAGGCGCCGGTGGCCCGCTGAGCGGCCTGCAGTTCCGGCGTGTCGACCCAGCCGGACACCTGCGACACGCGGGTGCCGTCGCTGCGGTAAAGCGACAACCGGGGACGGAGGAGCGTGTTCGGCACGCCAAAGGCGGCCAGGGCCGGTCCGGCGGCGCGAATGAGAACGCGCCGAGGTTCGTTTCCGGCGACGACAAAACCGGTGATGAGCGTGGGGGCGCTCGCGGTCAGAGTCAGTCGGCAGGACAGATTACTCACCTCCGTGCGACCGAGGTCGGCTTCATACACTTCCGCGAGGACCGATCCACCGCGGGTATCCCGGCTCGTCACATGCAAGGTGTAGCTTCCGGGCGAGAGGGTCACGGCCAGGGCCGCATCGCGACTGGAGGCCGGCAGGGCGAAAGCGCCAGTGGCGGCGGTGACCTCGGACAATGCGAACGACGCCGGAAGATCCCCTTGGTCGTTGTTGGCGAGGATCTGATGACCCTCTGCATCATAGACCGCCAGATCCGGATCCTGCAGGGCATCGCTGACCCCGAACGCCGCGAGCGTGGGGCCGATCGCGCGCAGGAGCACGCGCTTGGGCGAGTTCCCAGTCAGGGTGAGACCCGCAATCAGCCGCTGGCCCGGAGCGAGCAGCGAGCGCGTGGACAGGTTGATCAAAGCGGGAGGCTCAAGGGAGAGCGTCACGGTTTGGGAACTGACGGAGCCGGCGGCGTTGGTGACGACGAGCCGGTAGTCGCCCGCGTGAGTCAGGGTGAGGTTGGAGAGGGTGAGTGCCGGACCTTCTGCGGCGCAGTACTCGGATCCGCCCTTGAACCACTGAAAGGTGGAGGCCGGATCGGCGGCGACCTCGGCCGTGAAAACCGCGCTGCCTCCAAGGCTGCCGCGCTGGCTGGCCGGTTGTTTCAGAAACACGGGTGCGGCGGGTTTGGGCAGGATGACGACGTCAAGGGGAATGGATACGGCGCCGATGTCGTTTTCCGCCACCAGCGCGACGCGGGTCCGCGCGGCCGCGAGGGGCGTGCCACTCAACTGGCCGGTACTGGCGTCGAGGGAAATCCCCGCGGGGAGCCCGGTGGCCCGATAGCGGATGCCGGTTCCCTGGGCGGTGACGCGGGACGACAGCGCGAGACCGGCATAGCCGTGGGCCAGCTGCGCACCGGGCCAGACGGGCGCCGAAACGCCTGCGGTGACCGGCGCCGGCGCGTCGGCGAGGCTGAGGTAGCCGATAAACATCTCGTCGTCCGTCTGCTCGCCCCAGCGCACGGTGGCGCGTGGATTGGGGTTGCTCAGGTTTTCCGGAGAATTGTCCCAGGCGCCCTTGACCCGCAACGTCGTGCCGGCGGGCAGGTGCTTGGCGATCGCGAAGCGGTAGTCCCGTTGCCAGTCGAAGTCGTAAGTCGGTACATTGAGCAGCGTTTCGACTCGTCCATCGGGATAAAGCGCCTCGTATCCGACATAGCGACCTCGGTAATGCAGGTGGGGATTGAGTTCGTAGAGCAGGGAGTCCTTTTCGACCCGGTAGGTGCCCTCGACGGGCACTTCGGGTGCACCGGGCGGAATGACAAAAGTGGTGGCTCCCGCGGCCAGCGTCTTGAGTTCACGGGCCGGGGGTTGGTCGGTGGGATAGTAGTAGAGGCCGATCTGGGTCCGGTCGGTCTCGACTTTGCCGGTGGTCACATAGTGCATTTGCAGGACAAACAGGTCCCCGGCGGAGACCCGTTTGCCGGTGCCGGCGGGAAAAAAGCGGGGTTCGATGCCGGGCACGTAGCCGGCGAAATTTCCCCCCAGGCCTCCGCTGGAGGCGATTAATCCCTCGAGCCCATTGAAGAGGAGGGCATGGTGGACCACGCTGCGATTGCCCGGGCGAACGACGATGGCCTTCAACCACCGTGTCTGCGGTGCGAGCACGGGAAGGTAGCGGTAGTCCACTTTGCCGGTGGCGGGGATGGTCTGGTTGGAGACCGTGAGAATCGAGTCCGGTGGTCCCAGAGGCCAGTCGGGCACGGGGGCGGGGGGCTGGGCGGCGAT
>JAEUGZ010000436.1 GCA_016794725.1 Opitutaceae bacterium
GCTCATGCTCATCCGAGCCGCGGGTCCCAGTCTGGCGGCGTTTGGAGTGTCGGGTGTCCTGGCCGATCCGCGATTGCAGGTGTATCGACACCGTCCGGACGGCGGGACCGAGCTCGTGGCGACGAATGACGACTGGATGAACGACTCCCGTGCGTCGGTGACCCTGGGTGCGGCGGCGAGGGCGGGTGCGTTTCCGTGGGCGGCCGGCAGCCGCGATGCGGCGATCGTCCTGCAACTGCCCGCGGGTTCCTACTCTGCGGTCGCCACCGGGCCGGCCGGGGAGGAGGGCGTGGTGCTCGTGGAGGTGTATTCGATCCGGTGAGTGACGATCCGGGCTCACGCGGAGACCAGACGCATCATCCTGGAACGGCAAGGTGCCGGTCACGCGTGGCGTTCACCGGGAACGTTCGCACGTCGTCGCGCGGGCATCGAACCCGCGGCGCCGACGGAGCGGCGCCCTCCAGGGGTGCACCCGCGGCGGGTGAGGGAAGGGCGAAGCGACCCGGGGACGCTTCCGAATGGAACAACAGCCGGCGGGGATCCGCCGGTGCCGTGCGGGTTGGCCGCAGGCTGCACCGATGGAGGGCGGCGCTCCGACGACGCCGGTTGCGCGTGGCGAACCAACCCGGCACCGATCCCACGCCAAAGAACCGTCTCCGCTGGTTCATTTCGAGAACGGCCAACGAGCCGGCGGCGTGGGGCGATGATCGAACCCGCGGCGCCGACGGAGCGGCGCCCTTCATCGCAGCCTATGCAATCGGACAAGTACACCGTCTGCCTGCGTCAGTTGACGCGCAGGCGTGACTGCGGCCGCGCCCTCCACCCCTCCACCCCTTCGCGCCTTTGCGCCTTCGCGTGAAACCCGATCGATCCGGCATTAGCGCAGCAGCGAGATCAACTTCGCGCGGCTGTTGATCTCGAGTTTGGCGAAGACGGACTGGATCTGGTTTTTGACCGTGCCAATGCCCTTGGAGAGGCGTTTGGCGATTTCCTCGTTGCTCAGGCCGTCACGCACCAGCAGCGCCACCTCGCGTTCGCGCTGGGTCAGACGCGACAGCACGGTCACCTGCCGGTCCATCGAGGCGGGGGCGGAGGTGTTGAGCGACTCGCGATTGACGATTTGCGCGAAGAGGTTGGGCCGTGACAGCAGCGGGTCGTCGAGGGAAAAGAGGGAGAGGTCGGCCTGCATGTGCTGCAGGACCGGATGGATCAGCCGCCGGCGGATCGGGGCGTGGTGCGCTTCCGGGTCGGCGAGCGCCGCGGCGTAGTGCAGGCCCATCAGCTCATGATAGACCTCGAGAAATGCGGGCGGCACGGCGAAGACGGCGCGGCCGTTCAACTGGCGGGCCGCGACTTCACCGTGATTCCAGACCGCGCAGGCGTCGAAGGCCTCATGGTTGGCGAACACCAGTTCGTGCCGGGCGTTGACGAGCAGGATGCCCTGGGGAAGCAGGTTGATGAACTGCTGCAGGCTGTTGCGCGCAATCATCTCCTCCTCGTGTTTCTCCAGCCGCCGCAGATTGCGGTCGAGCACCGGATGGAGGTCGAGCATGAGCGCCTTCTCGGCCTCGCTGAACGGGGCGTGGTTGGTTGCACGCCGCAGACAAAGAATGCTCTTCCGTTCCCCGTGCTCCCAGAGTGTCAGCCCCAGCAGTTTGTCCCAGCCTTCCGGGATCAGCACGTGACGAAAGAAATCGGTGCGCTTCAGCTCCTGGCGGTCGGGAACGACGTCGTCGAGGCTGTAGAGTTTGACCCCCGGATGGGAGTCGAGCCACGCGTGGGTGGGACTGAGCTTTGCCCGGGTCTTCCACCACTCGGCCGGCCGCCGCGCAGGCTGCGAGTGCAGGGTCAGCGCTCCGGGATTGCGCTCTTTCGCATCGAGAAAGAGCGTGGTCGAGTGGTGATTGGGTATCGCCTGCTGCAGGAGTTGGTGCAGCGCCTTCCACAGTTCCGGCACACTCGCGGCCACCTGCATGTCGACGAGGGAACGCCGCAGCGATTCGTCACTCAGGCGCAGCGAGCGATCCATGATCTCCAGGCCCGAACCCGCAGATGCCGGCAATGCCCCTGCCGGTTGCTCAACCGGAGTCTTGGTAGCAGTGGATTTGCGGGATTTGGCGGCCACGTGGGTTGGGTCGAAGCAAAGGCAGAAGCGAGGTGAAGGCAACGTTTGAACCCATGACGGAGACGGGGGGAATCCCGTCCCCGCGAGGGATATCCGCTAGCCGCGTTTCTTCAGGTCGGCGGCGGCCTTTTCGATCAGGGCCGGATCGACCTTGACGCCGGCTTTGGCAAGCGCGGCGTCGAGAATTGATTCTCCCGGAAGGTAGCCGACGACCACGTCGACCACCTTGCCGGTGCGATCGATGATGATCTGGGTCGGGATCCCGCTCACGCCGTACAGCGCGTAGGAGGCCCGCTCCGGTGCACGTTCCGCCTTGTCGTGGGTCCAGAGGATGTCCGGGTACTTCTCCTGGTTGGCCTTGACCCAGCGTTCATAGGCGGCGCGGCCATCGCTCGTACACGAGCCGATCACGACCACGTCCTGATCCTTGTAATGGGCGGCCACTTCCTGGGTGTGCGGCATCGCAGTCATGCAGGGGCCGCACCACGTGGCCCAGAAGTCGAGCACCACGACCTTGCCCTTGAAGTCGGAGAGCTTGACCGCCTTGCCTTCGAGATCGAAGGTGGTGAAGTCGGGCGCCATCGCCCCGATCTTGATGCGTTCCTTTTTCGCTTCCGGGAGCGGAGCCTTGGAATCTTCCTTCGAGAAAACGCGCTTCGGCATGTCGTCCGCCGCCACCTTCACGCCGGAGCGCAGCAGCAGGTTGGTCAACGAGTCCTTGGTGGCCGGGCCGGAACCAACATAGAAGCCGAGGAACTTGCCCTGGGCGTCGATCACGAACGTGTGCGGAATCGGCGCCATCGTTCCTCCGGTGAAGGCCATCGGGATGACCTTGGCGAAGTGGTCCCTCTGTTTCGCACCGAACTCCTTCTTTTCCTCATCGGTGAGCTCGTTCATCGGCTTGTCCGACTTCGGGGCCTTGCCGGCCGGGTCGAAGATGACCGGGAAGGAGAGCTTGGCGCCGTTGGCGGCATACCAGGTCTGGAAACCGTCGCGGCCGTCATAGGCTCCAAGGCCGACGAACTGCACACCCTCGGCGGCGTAGCGGCGGGCCATTGTATCGAGAAATTCGATATTATCCTTGGGCACGCCCATGCTGGCGTTCCAGACGGTCAGGACCGTGGTCTTGCCCTTGGACAGGGCGCTGAACACGACCGGCGCGCCCGTCGAGTCCTCGGCGGTGAAGTCGGGAACCGATTCGCCGACGGCAAGCTTGCCGTAGCGCTCCCGCCATTGCGGCTTGTTGACCGCCTCGACGGCCTCGGCCGCGCGGGCCTTTTCGCGCTCCGCGGCGTCGGCCAGCTGCTTCTTGCCCTTGGCGACGATCTCATCCGAGACCTTGACGCCGACGCTGGCGAGGGCCGTCTCGGTCCGGGCGTCTTCCGCGCCCCCGTTGCCGACAATCGAGGCGGCGATGCGGCCGTCACGGCCGATGACGAATTGGGTGGGAATGCCGGAGACCCGGTAGTGCTTGGACGATGCCCGTTGCTCGAAGCTGTCCGATCCACGCTCGTTCGGGTCGAAGGTGAAAATCATGTCCGGGTACTTCGGCTGGTTCTTCGGAATCCATTCCTTGAAGGCCTTGATCGTATCGCTCGTGCCCGAGGCAAGCACAACCACCCCCTGATCCTTGTAGCGGGCGGCGATTTCCTGGGTGTGCGGGAAGGAGGAGATGCAGGGACCGCACCAGGTGGCCCAAAAGTCGAGAATCACGACCTTGCCCTTGAAGTCGGAGAGACGGACATCCTTGCCGTCGACGTCCTTCATGAGGAAGTCCGGAGCCACCTCGCCGGCGCCGAGGAGCGCGGGGCGGGCGGCAGCGGCGGCCTGGCCGGCGCCCTTGGACTGGGCAGCGGCGGTCATGCCACCGGCGGCTCCGATGGAGGCGCGATGGGTTTCGACCGACTGCGACAGTTTAGCCTGGTCGTCGCTGGTCAGTTTCGCACCGGAAGCCAGCACGAGGCCGCGCAGCCAGCCGCTGACGTTCGTGCCCATGCCAATGATGCCGCCGATCAGTTTGCCCTGTGCATCGACCATGCAGTAGGAAGGGTACATGCCGACGCCGAAGTGCATGGCGGACTGCGCCTCCATGAAGGCCTTGCCGGCGGGGTCCCAGGTGGCCCGATACGTGAGGCTGTCCTTGGCGGAGTCGTACCAGGCATCGAATTCGGCGCGGTCGGTGGCGACATTGATCGCCCAGACCACGAGGCCCTGGTCCTTGTAGGTGCGGCTCAGCTCGAGTGTGTCGGCCGACGGCGCGCGGGCGCCGGTCCAAAAGGCGATGAACACCGGTTTGCCCCGGAAGTCGGTGAGTTTCACGGTCTTCCCGTCACGATCAAGCGTGGTGATCTCCGGAACCTCGGACCCCATCTCAAGATTGCCGAACGTGGCGATCGGCGGCTTCGACGACGACTTGGCCATGGTCTTGCCCATCATCGGAACCGACTTGGGGGCGGCTTTATCCTCCGGGGGCAGGTGCGAGGTGTCGATTGGCAGGCCGCCCTTGGCGAGCAGCCGCGTGACATGCGGGTTTTCGCCGGGCCCGCCGCCGGCCGTGGTGCCGACCACGCGGCCGTCCTTGCCGACGAGGATGAGGGTGGGAAAGCCGGTCACGCCGTACTCTTTATTGAAGACGGATTGGGCCCAACCGTCCTTGCCCGCCGGATCGAAGGCGGTGCGGAACTTGTACTTGCTGGCATTGCGCTGGACCCAGGAGTCGTAGTTTGCCCGGCTGTCGCTGGCGCAGACCGCGAGGATGACAAAGTCATTGCCCGCGAACTTTTCGGCCAATTCGCTATTGTGTGGCATGGATGCGACGCACGGGCCGCACCACGTGGCCCAGATATCGATCAGGACCAGCTTGCCGCGGAGGTCGGACAGTTTCAGAGACTGACCATCGGGTCCCACGACCGTGAAGTCGGGGGCCAGATCGCCGGCTTTGGGACCCGGCCGGGTGGCCGTGGAGGTTGCGCCCGGCGGGGGGACCGTGGTGGGAGTCTGGGCATGGGACACCGCCGCAAGGCTGGTGCAGGCCAAGAATAAGGAGAGGAGCAGACGATTCATGGGTTGAGAAGAACGACCGGGCTTTTCGGGCGATGTTGCCCACGCTAGCACAGAATCCACCCCGGAGACATAGGCTGATGGTAACAAGCCGCCCGACACACCCACCGATTCAGCCTTTCGGCCTATGGTGGTTGCCGGAGGACACTGCTAGGATGGCGACATGGCATCCAAGGTCATTGTTTCCACCCCTGAGCGCAGGCCCCGCCGCCGCACCGCACCCAAGCCGGCCGTGGCCATGTCGGAAACCGCTTTGCCGGCGGTGCTCACGCTGATTGGGCGGACGCCGCTCGTGCCCCTGCACTTTCGCCCGGAAGGTCTCACGATCTACGCCAAGTGCGAATTCATGAACCCCAGCGGTTCGATCAAGGATCGTCTGGCGCTGACCATTCTTTCCGATGCGCGACGCCGGGGGCTTCTGCGCCCAGACTCGGTCATCCTGGAGTGCACCAGTGGAAACACCGGCATCGCCCTGGCGATGGTCGGCGCCATTTTCGGATACCGCGTGCGCATCCTCATGTCCGAAACCGCCAGCGTGGAGCGACGCCACCTGATGCGGCACTTTGGGGCAGAGCTGCAGCTTTTCCGCGCCGATCGGGGCTATGTCACCGGGATTGAGCTGGCGGAGAAAATGGCGAAGGAGGATCCGCGCTACTTCCTGCCCCGGCAGTTTGAAAATCCACTCAATGCGCTCGATCACCTCGAACATACAGGCGTGGAGATTTTCTCGCAAATGGATGGCCAAGTAGACGCCTTTGTAAGTGGTTATGGAA